>NJBF01000004.1 GCA_003144275.1 Candidatus Heimdallarchaeota archaeon B3_Heim | reverse complement strand
TAATCATCGATATTACCTGGCTAATTCATAAAATTCATAAAATCAGGACTACTCGTCTGCTTTCGTTATAGCCCCTTAATTTACATTAAAATAAACCGCCATGGTTTATTTTTCCATTTATCCCCGGCATAATCTATCCCCACTCTTGAAGCAGTATAAAAATCATTCTTTTTGTGGCTATTCTCAATCCATATTCTGTTTGAATTATTAAGATCCTCACCATAAAATGAGTTATTAACTTTTAATTCTCTTGACAATATCCCCGGACCTTTGAAATTCTCTATTCCCCTAATCAATACTGCCTGGGGATTATCTTTTTCACCTGTAACAAAATTCAGCATCCAGTACATTCCGTATATAAGATAAACATAAATCCTACCTCCCCGGTGGTACATTATCCCGGTTCGTTTTGTGCGCCCTTTGCTTGCATGACAAGCTTTATCTTCTTCGCCTCTGTATGCCTCTACTTCCGTAATAAGGTACCTGACAACACCGCTTGTCTCATAATTTCTTACCAGGTATTTACCTAACAGTTCCGGAGCTACTTCAAGTGCATCTCTTAAAAAAAATCCTTAGATAACTTTTCATACATTAATACAATATTTTCTTTTCATTCTTTTCCCATTTTTCGAACGCTTCCAGGGCCTCATTTCTTAATAATTGCCTAAATGAAATACCCGAAGCCTATCCACAAAATTAGCCAAGCACCCGGAAAGCCTACCAAAATAAACAGGTGATGCCAGCAACAAGCCGTCAGCCTCCAATAGTAAAGGATAAATTTCGCTCATTCTTAATCAGGATCGTCTTTCTTCAAGAAAAAACTTGTTTCATATCCAAATTACAATCGCATACTTACGTAACTTATTTTTAATACACATCAATCCACACTCAAATGGTTCTCTAACGTTTCTATTAAATATCCATGTTTACGCGGTAAGGTAGGGCGATGTGGAAGGGTTCTTCAGTATAAACTTCCAAAAACCTGAGAATGGTGCTTTTGTGTCTTCTTAGCGTATAGATCGCCGCTTTTAAGGGATCAGAATGAGAAGGCTCTGGGATCAACTCATCAGTTTGATGATCAACGATGGCTAACATATCCTGTCCCGATATTTCTGTAGGGATGTATATTTAGATAAAAAGTCATTTAATAGTCTGATCCTTTCTGTTGTTAGATTTTCAGGTTGAAGAGGGAGAAACCAGTAAAACATTTCAAAATCTCTAAATGAGTACCCTTAATGACCGGAGAATTGGCTAAAGTTGTTAGTGAAACTTATCCCATGTCTTTGAATTCTTTTTGAATGGTTGTGATCCAGCGGTGGAGAACACGTAATTTGTGAATTTTTCTTTGATACGATTGTTCCCAGAAGTCTAAGATATCCCGTTTTATTACACTGTTCAACAATTGCAGAGTGTAAAACCCGTCGATATAAAATTTTGGAATCTTTATGACTGTTTTTCCTTATAGTCCAACTAAATCTCTTCCGTTTTCCCCCTGCGATTCGATTGGATGTTTGGAGGTGATACGTCAACAATAGTTTAAAACAAATCAATCTTAACCTGTTGATCTTAAATCAGCCTTTTTGACTTTCTAATCTTTCTTTTCTTGAGTCTATCGGAAGACTCTTGATCGAAGCAATCATGACCGAATGCAAAGACTTATGAGGAGGGAAGGTTTTTTTAACGATAATATCACCTGTTTGCCATTGAGCCTGGTTATCGAGACAAGAACAAGTTTCTCATTCCTACATCATCTACTGATTGGTGTGTACGATTTTCTTTCTTTGGTTATGCCATTTGCTTATGAAATATATAGTGTATACACCGTTTATACTAAGCGAATAATCCTCACTTACACTAATGAGGCATTCTTGAGAAGTATTTTACTCTCACTGTTATGTTTCACATGGTTGCTTTTATTTGGTTGTTTCAAGTCCTAAAGCTGCATAACTTGGATTTTTCAGAGGTGATATCGCGGTTTTGTTTGATGTTCTGAAAACAATATACAATCACCAGTGGATTTCCGCTCTTCCTCAATGATGAACCTGATACTATTGGCAAAATATAGTTTTAACTTTAGTTCGCGAAAGTTATATGAATAGATGGTGATTTACTTTTTAAGAGCAGAGCTATGAGAACATCAAATATATATTTAGCAGTACGATTGTTTGTTGGAATATTGACACTAGTAATTGTCTTATATATACTTTTAGGGAACATAGAAAAAATCATTGAAAGTATAAACAGAATTACAATTTTGGGAATAATTGTTCTAATAATTCTAAATCTATTATATTTACCAGGTCGGGCAAAAAGATGGCAAATTTTTAAACCAAATGAAAAATATAAAACGCTTTTATTGGCTACAAATATTTCATTAGCTATTGGCTACTTTACACCAGGAAAAGCTGGTGAAGTAATTCGTGATGAGATTTTAATTGGTAAAAGAGACAATATTGAAAAAAAAACCTCCTATATATATGAAAGGGTTTGTGATGTAACTGTTTTATGCTTTTATTCCATTCTATTCCTTATTCTTGCTTTTTTTTCTAATGAATTGTTTTTACCCCCCGAATTCCTTACAGATTTTTCACTAGTTATATATTCTGGAATAATTTTAGCTCTAATAGTTTTTATTGTCACATTTCTAGCTAATAGATATTTCAAGAAAAACCTAAATTTAAAACCAGGAGATTTTAACCCCAATGATACCAAATCTATCATCTTATGTTTGACTTGGACTTTTATTATTCAGATTCCATTTTTATTACAGTTATTTGTCCTTTCATTAGTTTTTGATATTCCATATTTTATTTTTGCATCTCTCTCCCTTGTAAGTCAACTCTTTGGTGTATTTTCTGGGCTACCTGCAGGTTTAGGAGCACAAGAATATTCATGGACATATTTATTGACAGGTTTACTTGAATTAGAAGCTTTCATAGCATTAACGATTGTTTTTACAGTAAGAATTATTGAAACAATCGTTATTCTACTTTCTGGTTCTTTATCTTCTTTTATAATGAAAATTAGTACAGTTAAAGAAGTTGCTAATAATATCACAGATTTTTCTGAAAAAAATGTATCTCAATGACTTAAGATTTGTTTAAATTACACAGTATAAAACTAACTGCTCAAATTAGCCAGATCGTTTATCTTTTAAGCTTTTTCTCCTAAATACTGAAATCCATCCAGTTCATCGTCTACTACTTCTCCAACGAAGTGATTCGCGGTTTAATTGCTCCTAAATACTCGGAATTCCTTTTTGTATTTGATTATCACTAGCGAGTATAACTACAATATCGAGTTCTTCTTTAATGAATATTTGATTTCCTGACGCAATTGTACCACCAACTCCAAGGTTTGATGAGTGAGAGACTAATACAATTCTTGAACCATTGTTTATAATTACAATTTCTTCTGTTTTATCGCTTGAACCATCATTGACTACAATTATGCTATCAAAATAATCTGATACAGATGAGATCATTTTACTAAGTATGTATTTCTACACCAATACGCTTCGATTTATACAATTTCGGACACCTTTATTCTCAATCTATACGTCAAAATATCTTGGGTGTTTCTGATACCACTCAAACGTTTTTCTCAATCCACTTTCAATATTGTTCTGAGCTTGATAACCAAGATCAAAATTCATTCTTGATAAATCTGGATTTGCCCTTTTAACATCTCCTTTCCTAAAAGGTTTGTAAGCAACATCTGGTTTTCTACCTGAAATTTCTTTTAAACGTTCTAATATCTCATTAAGGGTAACTTCATTATGATTTGCTATGTTAATAATCTTATATCCCCCTTTATTTAATTTCATTGCCTTAATTGTAGCATTTATCGTATCTGATACATATGTAAAGTTCCTTTTTTGTTCACCGTCACCATATACGGCTATTGTTTTTCCTGATAAGAAAGCTTTAATAAATATAGGAATTACTGCAGAATATTTCATATTTGGTGACTGACGTGGTCCATAAACCGCAAAATATCTAAGTATTACAACATTAATTCCATAAAGTTGATGATAAACGTTACAGTAATATTCAGAGGATAATTTACCAACTCCATAAGGGTGAGTTGGGATTGTCTTGCCATCCTCCTTTCTTGGAAATTGTTCAGATAACCCATAAACAGATGAGCTGGATGAAAAAGCAAAATCCTTTATATCCATTTTCCTAGCGATTTCTAGTAGGTTTAATGTTCCAGTAATATTAACACTATTTGAAAGAAATGGATTTTCTATGCTTCGAGGAGCCCGATTCAACGCAGCTAGATGATAAATCTTAACACAGCCTTTCATTGCATCATTCAACTTAGGATAATCTGTTATATCACCATCAATTATCCTGATATTTGGAAAATTTTCTAACAATTTATTGTTAAATCGTCCTGCTGAAAAATTATCATAGATAGTTATTTTCTCATCTTTTTTTGAAAGAGTCTCGGCCAAATGACTACCAATAAAACCTGCACCACCAGATATGAAAATTGACATATCAAGTGTCTCCTTTTTAAAAATTTAATAGATTTTCTAATTTGCTAAGTTTTGTATGAAAAGACTAGTATCTGAAATTTATTTTCTTTATTTTTGAGATATGCATTAAAACTGACTCAAATATCTTAAAAAAAAATAATGTCTTTCTACTCCAAAAAAATCAATTCAAAAATTTTATAATCAGAATTCAAAAACAAAAGATTAAAGGATTGGTCATTTTGTTCCAAGCTTTTGAAAAGTACCGAATTTGCTTTAATTTGGGTTATATAAATATTATAATATATATTCTTAGTGGATGGTACAATGATATATCTAATAGAAAATTGATAAGTAGTTGTTTCTCCAATTTGGATAGTATAACTCAGAGGGTCGTGTAGGATATTAATTAATTCTGTTAAATTGGTATTCGTGAAAAAGGGATCCCCCACAAAGAAAGTATTCTGATAATAAATATCGATTACTGGTTGTTTTGTGAACAACTGCAACCCAGGCATTCTAACGGTCATAATTCCTGAAAGGGGTTGGTTTTGTTGCTGAATTACTGTTACTACTTCTTGATATTCAGGCCTATACTCATATTCATGGATAGCATGAAATTGTTCAAAGTCCCCTTGGGTATATATTAGTAGATAAGATTGAACAGCAATTGGAATAATTATCACGATGATAAAAGTCACTCTGTAGAGTTTTATTTTTGAAAATCGCTTCATTCCTTGAATCGAAGGTATTTTACGATTTATATTTGTCATTAACAACATAATAAATGTAAACATAATTATTTGGACAACTAATATCTCAGGATGGTTATAATAGCTAAGAGCAGCTTGATTATAGTTTTTCCCAATCTCAACCTGTGTTTGTTCGTTTAGTACTAACAAGTCACTTGAAATTAAATAATAGATGTTGAAACAGCCCATGAAAGCAATAATAGATATATAGAACTCATTTGAAATGTATACATTTAGTTTCTGATAGAATTGGTGAGATCCCCAAGTAATAATTAGAATAATTGGTACAATAATAGGAACAAGGTATCGAATTGAATTAGTTAGGTAGTAAGTTGTCCATATACCAAAAAAAACTAGAACCCAAATGAGTAGTGGGGAGATTTTCTTATACTCAACTAATGCTGATACTTTCAAGAATGCCCATGGTAGAACGAATGCAGAGCTCAAAAATAAAAATCCTGCTGCAGAAATAAAATTAGCCCTATGGACGGTTTCTAGAGTAAAAAGAAGTGGATCTTGTGGTTGTGTAGGATATGTCCAGATAATTGAATGTGATACCTTGAAGTATAATTCACTTATTTCGTACCAAACCGAAGCTGATAAGCTCATCCGATCCATTAACCACATCCCACCTAGGACTATACCGAATATCAATGGACTATAATTAACTATTTTTCTTGGATTAATGGGATCATGTTCCTTTACGATTAAAAACCCTGTTAAGATGAATGCGATAGAAACTGGCAGTATTGCACCAATATAAATACGAGTAGCTGCTTGTATACATAAAAACATTCCCAGTATTACTACAGTGCCTAATCTAATATATTTATATCGTGTTTGAGTTGGTATCCAGAGCAATAAAACAATCAACAAAACCCAACCAGTAATTTTCGATAATATTGTATTGATTATAGCAAAGCCTATTAATAGTGCATATCCGTGATTTGATGGACTTTTATACCATTTCCAGCTAAAATAACAGCTAGCTGAAAAGAAATAGCACAGGTATAGATCCTGGTAAAACGCCCAGTAATTCATTAGCCAATATGCAAGTGGAAAAACTAAAGTAAAGATTGCTGCAGTTCGAGCTAAGGATTTATTATCAAAGAATTCTAATGCAAAATCATAAACTAAAAAGACTATTCCTACCAGAAAAATAAATGGCATTAGCTGAATAGCTAATTCACCTGTGGTATATAGAGAATATACGTACAGTAATACATTAAGTGGACTTTTAGTTACTGGTAAAAATGATAGATAATTAAATTCAGTAATTCGATTCGCTTGATAAAATACTTCTGTTTCTGGTAAATAATAGTATAAGGCATCAAATCCTCGTAAAGGGAGTACTACCTGAATAAATAGATAATCCAATAATAAAAAAGTTAACAATATTATCTGATAGTTAGCAAATGTTTCTTTTCGGAATTGAAAATTCTCGAGATTAGCAAGTAGCTTTCTGAGTAGCTTATAACCAAAGAATATTGCTGTGATCAATCCTACAAAGAAATATAATAGACTCCATCCCTGAAAATTAATTATTGTAATAGAAATTGTACTAGTTACAATTTTTACTGCTCCTTCCTCCTGTATTCCTATCAGCATTAATGGAAAAACTAGTATTATTGTTCCACATATCAGAAAAATATTATACAATTCTGTTTTTCTCATATCAGTGGGAAAAATTACGGTTATTCCCTTCCACGCAACAGCTCCTATCGAAAATATCGTCAATATCGGTAGGAGATCGAGTATAGATATCATTACTTTTCCCTAGTAGACTCTTCGAGCAAAAACTTTGTCTGATAAGGACTAAATATTTCTTGCTTGGCAGAAATTATTTCTTATAATTCAATATTATGAATTATTTTGTGAATTTAAGTGTACTTGAGCTGCATATTATTATCAATCATTCAAAACATAAGCAAAGATTTTAATTATTCTATCTGTTGTATATTAAACTAATCCGTTTAAGTATGTGTTTTTATTGTACTTTCATTTTATCCTTAGAATCATTGGACGTAGTCAAAAACACTCTTTTCGTTCTATTATGGGTTTCGCTTTAATTATTGCTATGATTATTGCTGTTTCAGGTGTTGTTTCGGGTTTTTCTTCCCAGATCTTTGGTATTACAGCCAAGGCTGGGGATTCCCAAAGCTTGTACATTGCCCCTTCTTTCCCTTCTGCCCCTCTTCCGACTACTCTTCCTTCTATGTTGAACCATACTAATATAGATGTTATATTACCCTTAATGGAAGAAACAATTGAACTTATTAGCCTTAATTCTTCCTTCACTGTGAAAATCCTAGGGACAAATCTCTCTACTCTCTTCGATTTTTATTCTCAAGGTGAATTGATTGGTGGTACTTTGCCAAAATCGCGTAACACTTCTATTGAATGTTTAATTGGCAAGGAATTACAGAATTTTTTGCCATCTTTGGATGTTTTTATTAATCATCCTGATAGAAACGTATCAATGAATCTATACGTTGCAGGTATTGTCCAAAATATGAAAGAGCTACAATATACCGTTATTCTGGATATAACTGATTATCTTAGGGTTTTTAACAGTACTTCAGCCATTCATGGTTATCAGTTAATAAAAATTTTACTGAAGAATGGTGCTTTTGCACATGAAACCATAACAGATTTGCAAACTTCATTGGATAATCAATTTCCCAACTTAATTATTAGACCAGAAAAACAAGCAGATATTTTTACCGCGAGCATGTTTTCGGATATTCTTGAGCAACTTAATCTCTTATTTGTTGTTCTTTTCATCATCGCACTAATTAGGATTTTCCATTCAATCTCATGGTTTTTAACAAATTATGAACGGGATTTCCTAATTATGAAGGCTTGTGGACTATCCTCTGTCCAATTATTTACAATAGTTGGAATTTTGGCATTAATAGTGGGGAATGTGGGATTAATAATTGGACTCATGCTTGGTTTAATCACTCCTTCTATCATTTTCTCGATCCTAACGTTATTCTTCCAAGGAAGTTATATCATCCCTGATTTCTCACTATCCATTATTATTCTTACGTTTATTCTTTCAAATTTCATCATTGTTGTTGCAGCTGCATTTCCTGCAATCCGACTTTCGTTTACCAAACCTAATCGACTTTCTATTAACACACGGGGCTTGGAGAGTTAACATAGTGTTACAACAATTCTCACCCCCTAAAAGTACAAATTTAGCTCGAATCAAGATCTTTTCATTCAAGGATCTTTGGCTATTCATTCTAGGGATAATTTTCGTATCTGTTACTTCAGGCTCAATCGGTGCCTTCATGTTGGGGGTGGGTGCAGAGGAGTTTTTCCTTGGTGAAAGTGAAAATATTATTGTTGTCACTCAACCTGGAATTACAACTCCTTTCACAGGCCAAGTCCCATTATCACTTCAACAAGATATTCAAAAGATACGAGGCGTTCTTACGATCAGTCCTGAAACACTTGGTTTATCAGTGGCCCAGAACTTGGCTGATAAATCAGTTGTTGTTCGTGGAGTGACATTTAATTTTACTTCTCTTGTTTCAACCCAAGTTATCAGAGGTTCATGGTTTGATCCAAGGTTTGGTCATTCTAGCAAGACGGTGATTAATGGAGCCATGGTAGGGTACATTTTAGCGGATAATTTGGGACTTTCTGTAGGCGATACTCTCCAACTTGCCTGTACATTGGATGAGACTGTTATAGAAGTTGTAATAACTGGTATCTTACGATCTGACTCTCCTAGTGATGAAGAATTGATAGTTTCATTATCTCTAGGTCAAACTATGACTGGTAAGAGTACTGGATTTGTATCATTCTTACAAGTGCTTATTGATACCAATGTTATATCAAAAGAGGACGTATCCGAGCATCTGACACAAGAATATTTAGTCCCTATCTCTTTATCCACTGATGATCCAGAATTAAAAAGTACCTTCCAAGACATACCAATTATTGCCTATACTCCCTATGGTCAACATGTCAAAACCCAATATATTGAATCGGGAAATATTACTTTTTTTCATCTCCGATTCGGAACTTATGAATTTGTCGCCTCTCCTCCGAGTACAGGTCAAAGTAATGTTCTTCGTGTCTTTGTCAATCAGTTTTTTTATACTCCTTTTGTTATATCTATCGGTAGCACCTTCCATGATCTTGCGATAAAGGTTTTGCATAATTCTAATCTAGCTTTCAATGCTACAGTTAACGTAATCGAGCGTTTTAGTAATCAAGGTATTTACTCTGGTAGGACTAATGAATCAGGAGTTGTATTTTTCCCAAATGTTCCTGATAAAGCATACAACCTTGCAGTATATTATCAAAATCTCTCCTACTATTCATTATATCATGTAACCCAATCTACATTAGTATCTATCAATATTGATAGCTCTTTTTCATTAGTTGTAAGGAATTATACTGCAGGTCTCGAGATTAATGGGGGAAATTTCACTATCCTTCTTCCTAATGGGACACAAATTTATCATACAGCAAATTATTTGAGTAATACTTCAATCTATCTTGAGCCAGGGCCATATCGGGTCATATACAAATATTCTAGTTATCTCCACGCATTTAACATCTCAATTGAGGGGTTAATTCGTCGCACTATTATTTTAGGAGCTGATGAATTACATCTGTGGATTCGAAATTCCCAACAGAATGGTGTTTCTGCAAATATATCGGTTCGCTGGCCTAATAATACAATTATTTCGCAACTTACTGATACTAACGGGACGAGTGTATTTGTTTTAAACGTGGGTTTAAATTATTCAATTATTATATCTTTAATCGACAATCAAAGTAAAATTCACACACGTGTTGTCACTTTTACAAATTTTCTGTCTCTTGTTATCGATTTCTATGACGAATACAAATTGAATATACGTGTAAGAAATGGAACGAGCTTTGATCCCCATACAAACGGTCTAGATGAATCTTATCTTGAGATAAGGGATAATGAGAGTTTAGTAGCATTTGGATTGACAAATAGCACAGGAGACGTTCAGTTTTCTTTTCCCGATCCAGGAAATTATAGTATCTCGGTATCTAAAGATATTTTCAGTTGGAATGGTTATGTATTAGTATACAATCAAACAACTCACATTGATATAAATCTTGGTAAGGTTCGTGTGACCCTCCTGACTCAGTCTGTAAGTAGTTCTCCTATCAATAATATAGAAGTATCAGTTGCTGATTCTTCTGGACAACTTTTCACTTTGCTTACAAATAGATCAGGGATGGCTGAGTTCATTGTACCTATTGGAAATTACACGATTGAGCTTACCACACTGGGTTTTTCATCTCTTCATATTCAAAATTTAACTGAAAGTCAGATATTGTGGTTGAACATAACAATAGAGTTGAGTGGCGATCTTTATCTTACATTTGAGAATCAATTTTATCAAAATCTTGATCTGGCTTTCGTAGTTCTCCGAAATGATTTTTATAATACTGAAATTAAGGTATTCACTGATACTGCAGGTGAAATTCGACTATTAGGAATTCCATGGGGTAATTATTCCTTAGTTGTAACCCATAATGAAGAAATCTATCCTAAGCAATTGATTTCATTTGTTGATCATGAATCTGAGATCCTAATTCGAATTGATACTAATGGACCAATTTTAACTTCAGGGAAATACGCATTTTGGCAAGATAGCAGTTTTTCAGTAGTATGGTCATCCGAATTTGTTTCTGGATTTCTGTCTTCTACTCTTTCTCTAATTACTACAACATTGACGACTATAGTGATTATAGTTTCTGTTTTATCATTATTAAGTATTGCTTCAGTTATTTCTCATCCAATTGTGGCAAATGAGCGTACGATAATTACTTTTCAATATTTAGGAGCAAATCGTCAACAAATTACTTTTAGTCTTGTTTTGCAACTAGCAACTCTTGGTTTTATTGCCAGCCTCAGTGGAAGCATTCTTGGAATGTGGGGAATGACCATTCTCCCTAATTTTCAACATATCAACATCGGTGGGGTAATTATTAGTCCCCGTGTTGATTTTTGGCTTGTAATGGCAATTCTCTTCTCTAATCTCATTGTAATTGTGGTTAAAGCCAGCCAAAAAGTCAATGAAATTTATTCCAAGCATCTTCCAGAAAAAATTTTAGGGTAATTGGTGATTATATAGGCTGTAAGGACGCTATCGCCGTTATGACATGATTTATTTGTTCATCAGCAAAATTTTGAGGGAGAACACATCCTGGAGCAAAGATTAGCCCTCGACCATCAAATTCCCGATAAATTTGATAAATGGCTTCTTGAATTTGTGTGCTCGATCCTTCTCGTATCATTCCCATTTCATCTAACCCTCCCAAGAGTGCTCCATTAAAATCTTGTCTACCTTCCATTAATGCGGGGCTTGTTTGTTGATCATGCCAATTGATTGCATGAATCGCGGGCAATTCACTTGCCATACGAAAGTAGGGGTTCTCTCCATGTAAGTGGAGAATGTTGAAAAAAGATTTCCTTTCACTACTTGATAAGATGGATTCCATTGGTTGATACTCAAATTCTTGTAAATCATTTAATTGTAATTGTTCGTTAAAATGCTGTGTAGCTAAAAATAATCCATCTGCACCTGCATCGAGAGCAGATCGTGAAAAGTCATTCATAACTTTGGTCAGCATTTTTAGTTGACTGGTGAGTAAATCCCGATCTTGACTTAGGTTTTCAAGTAAATTTGGATCTAGCTTTGAAGCTACCATGAACGGAGAGAAAACTGTCATGACAGTGGGTACTTTCCCCTCTGTTTCTCGAGTTATAATTTTTACTGCTTTTATTTGCTCTCCAAATTCCCCTTCATTTGGATCCACAGGTTCTAATGTTTCCCAATCATCTAATGATAGAATAGGTACCCGTTCACAAATACGTGACCCAGATATGGGTCGATATCCTCCCAGAATACCTCCAAAATCTACAACACAATAGCTGCCATGGGGCGAGATTTTCATGAAGACGGAATTAAATTCTTTTTGAAATTGTAGTTGAGCCTCTGCTAATCCTGTTGCTGTCCTATCTGCTTCAACAAAATGTTTCCATACAGCATAAGGAACTTCCATTGTTAGCTGTTGTTTCATTACAGCTTCTAAAGCTGTATATTTATTAGAAGTAGTCATTCTAAGTCATTTAGTTACAATAATCTATATTTGATTAATCTTATTCTCAAAAAATTTCTACTCATTGCTGAAGTCTTACACCGCAAATGAATTCTGATAGGTAATAAACCAATGTTTCTACATATTTGAGTGAGAATGCCTATTATTCAAATATGTGACATTTTTCCACACTTTGGGCAAAAGAAAACACCCGTTTTTGGGGCATATTCTGGAATATAGTTGCAATGTGGACACACATAGGAGAGCTTCGCGAGTTTAAATCGCTTCATCAATTTATCTTCTGTTCTTCGTGAACGGAGCTTGAAAATAATGAATATAAGCAGGTGGAAAATAATTATCGGTGATAGATACAAGAGAATCTTTAGAGTATACTCTGTTCCTTCGACCCACTCGGTTGGGGGTAAATCATGCAGGAAAATCCATATTTTTTCTCCCCACCATGCCAATCCGTCACTGAGCGCATCTGCGTAATACATTGATATTTCTCCTAACCTTTCTAGGATAATTACCATGTATCGATAACAATTAAAGTCTTTCCTGAATGAAATCTCAGTGGACCTCGAAACAATTTGTCAAAGTTCACTTCGAATTTTGTGATTTGCAAATAGGAATAATTACAATATGAGTCTTAAGAGCGATCATTCCTTCATAGAACACTATCTTTCTCTTCATCAATTTACCCGTTATCAAAATCTAGGCCGTTATCGGTTAGCTCAGCATCTCGGTCTAACAAAGGATCAAACTCGCCCTATTATTCATCACTTGGTGGATAAGAAGCTCATTAAGAAAATTAGTCGTCGTGAAGGGCATACACTCTCTCAAGAAGGGGCTGATTATTTGGCCAAATGTGAGGAAATTATGCATATTTCGCCTATTCACGTTTCTTTTGGCGCTAATTTTACAGTCGGATCGAAAGATGCAGTTGTTTGTCTGGAAGCGACTGGAATTGACTATCTAAATACTGTTGTTCTTCGTGACGAGGCCTTACTTGCCGGTTCCAAGGGTTGTACTGTCTTTTTTCAAGAAGCAAGAGATAAATTCTATTTGCTGAATGTTATTTATCCCCCCCTACCTACATCGCCTCTGACTTCCAGAAAAGTCAAGCAACGGATTCAAAAAGTGACACAAGGTCTATCATGGGGAAAAATCGTAGTAATAGTCGGTACTGCGGAGTCTTTTTCCCTTGCTCAGAAAGGGGCTATTGCTGCTGGGTTATTACTTTTCCCTGAGGCTCTTAAAAACGTCCTTCTTCCGTAAATTCACTCCCACATTTTTCTTGATCATTTTTGTTTAAGTTCGGTGGTCTAGAAGTGTGTAAATGAGCAAACCATGGTGGGAGGCTAATTTCTTCATCAATTCTATCCCCATTTGGGAGATAGGGTTTCAAATCTATTACAGGTGTTCCTTCAAAGGCATCAATATAATCTACATAAATATGGTTATCAATGATGGATGTTATCCGAGCTAAAGTCATTCCTATAGGATTTGGCCTTCTTGGAGATCGTGTCGCAAATGTTCCCATTTGTTCAGGTTCAACCTCGGCATTTCTAACTCGAGGTATCGTTATACGCGCTTGTCTGGCCTCCTTTGTGTCATTTTCGTGAATCCACCAAAGAATGAAGATATGAGATATTGTTTCCAAGCGATATAGACCCATTTTGTATTCGGGGAGAATTTTTATGAACGATCCTTCCTCTGATTTGCGAATATAACCAATTGGTTTTACTTCAAACAATCATTCCAACCTCTCAACACTTCTGCTTTATTCTCTCTTAATTATGTTGTCATAATTACTTTCAATAATGGAATAATCGACAATTTACCTTGAAGTTTTCAGTAAATCTGCCTTCGTTATTATGCCCGTAATTTGTCCATTTTCTGAGACTAAAATACAGGGTGAAAACTTTAACAAATTTGCAATTGCATCCAATGGTATTTCTCGGCTTACTACAGGAAATACATCTTTCATTATATTGTCAACTGCTTTCTCGGCTATTTCCTCTAACGTTTGCCCCTTTAACAAAATATCTAATAGGGTGTGTTCCGTTACACTTCCCACATTTTTTCCACTCTCTGTCAAGACTGGTAACTGGGATATATTATTTTGCTTCATAATTTCAAATACTTGTTGAACACTGTCAGTATTTTTCACAAAAATCACAGGAGACATGATTTCATACGCTTTGGTTTGATTCTTGTGTTCAATTGAATATAGAATGTTATAGATTTTACGAATAACATTGTAAGATGGATTAAGAGTTCCTGCTTCTATTTTAGCTATCATGGATTGAGAAATCCCCGCTCGATGAGCTACTTCATCCTGTGTGATTCCAGTAATTTTCCTTAGTCGGCGTAAATCAATTAAATCTGGTAACATGGGTTCATTCACTTTTTTAGCCTTAGTCTATGCTTGAGGGAATATATACTATCAAAGATTATCCTAATAATAGTACCTTATCTGTTAAGCGGTTTGAATGTCATTTCACAATATTTTAATTGCTTGAATTGATAATGATTGTCAGGTTTACAATTAAAAACGTGGATGGTGAGGCCTATTAATATTCCCCTCAATCATATTTCTCACAGCAATATATGAATAGCCATTTCAGAACTTGGTACCTGATTCATATTGACCCGATTTAGTTCAATTTTAACAGGAATTCATCCTCTCTCCGAACCCTTGATCAGAAAAATTTTTGATTTCAAGTATGGTAGAACATCCTCCCCTGATAATGTCAAGAAGGCTTTTAAAGACGATATTATAAATCTTACTAAGCTTTTAACCCAAACATCTTGTCTGGCTATCTCCACTGGAAATTTAGGATGGTGGGATATTTTTAGACCCTTTTCCGAAGAACTAGGGGGTTTATCTACGGATAAATCTGTTAAGAACCTCCCAGTTGCCCGTATACCATTAACTAATACCTTTTATCGCCAGCCAATCGTCACTGGAAGAATCTTCTCAGAAAACTCCATCCTCCAAAACGCTAAACATCCTTTTCTTGATGGAAATATCTTGCAAATGCCTTTTCTACCAAGTGAGCTCAAAAATAATGCTTGGAGCATATGTTTGCCAGGTCCGTTTTCTTTCTCGCGAGCAGCTGCAATCAATGAAGATGGGGACAAGGTATACAAATCCATAGATGATCTCATGATTGACTTTTCAGAGATTTTAATCTCTGAATTGAAATTCCTTTCATCGCGTGGCTATTCACATATTGTATTCAATGAGTCGTTTATTGCCTGGGAATCAATAGGAAAGGATACTATTTCCTTATTAAATGATCTCTGGAGTCAAATAAGTTCAAGCACATCGTTAAATATAGCTTTTCATACTTATAATCAGCTTTCTTCAGATATTCTGCATTTATTGCTAAATTCCAATGCTTGGGCGATTGGTGTTGATTGTTTAAGAAATAATATTCAGGAATTACTTTCTTATGATATTAATGGCAAATCACTAATTGCAGGTGTTGTGGATGCTCAAAGCTATTTTAGAGATGCTCAGGGGGAGCTTGTGGTAGAAAAATCTGATGAGCTGATTAAATTAGGAAGTGAACTTGCCGAGTCTCAAGCCAAAGAGATTATTTTGGCTCCTACCTCTCGTTTGGAATTTGTTCCAAGGGCTGTGGCCGATCTCAAGGTACAACAATTAGGTAAAGTTATCGTGAAGCTACTGAAAGACAGGTGATAGTATGACCAATAGTGACAATGATCCATTCAATCTTTTACTGCCAACCCATGAAATAGGATCCATGCGGAAATTGAATGCTACAATTCTGGCATTGCAAGGAAGAGAGATCCCCCCTGATCACTTAGATGAAGTTCATTACTGGTGGGAAAAATTAGAATTAGGTGAATCTCAAGAAGCTATTTCATTACTTATGAATAGACCTCAAACGAATGAAATTGACCTTCAACGGTGGGAGTTGGATGTTCTAAAATTGAGATTACGTTTCAATATTCGTCTTCTCGAAAGTACAGGGCTTGATATTGTATTTACTGGAGAAGCATGGAGACGGGAGATGTATGAACATGCTGCAAAAGATATTGAAGGCATATTTTTAGAAAATGAACATGTACGTTCTTTCGATGACCGATTCTATAAGCCTGGGGTACGCATAAAAGATGTAAATATCCGACGAAAAAATCCAATTTACATTGATGAATTTGAATATGCCAAACAGGTGGCTAAAAAACCCCTCAAACTCTGTTTTACTGGGCCTTATACGGTTTTCAATTGGACGATAACCCCTTCTAGTGATAAACAATTCTTATTTGATCTAGTTGACGAAGTATTCATCCCTGAAATCAAAGAATCAATTAAAAGTGGTGCACGATATATTACCTCTGACGAACCTGCATATACTACTATTCCAGCAGATAGAGAAAGTTATATTGAAGCTTATAAGCGGTTATTCAAAGGAATTCGGAACGAATTAAAGAAATATAACTGTAAATTCGGTTTTCATACTTGCTTTTCTCATCGTTATGATATTTTGTTTGAAGATCTTCCACAACTTCCATGGGATTACGGTAGTCTTGAATATGCAAATAGAGATAAAAAATCTCTTGGTACTTCCCATAATGACCGTTCTTCTTATCAAGATAGTTTGGAAAGAACTGTAAAGGCGTTTAATGAAGGATCAAGATGTAAATTGGCGCTCGGTATTCTAGAGGTACATGCTGACCGTCATTTTTCTGATGAAGAAGTAAAATCAGGTACTGCACAGCAGCAATTACGTGAACTCGTTAGAGATCGTCTTCTTTACCAAGCAGAATTTCTAGAGGGGAAATTGGGTGAAATAGGGCCCTTTTTATTATTAGCTGCTCCAGATTGTGGGTTACGACCAGTTAGGAAGCTCAATGACCTCCATATGATGCTTTCTGCAATGGTTGAGGGTACTCACAAAGCTCGATCTATCTTACAGGATAAATTAGGCTTACCAACTTATCGGTCCATTTGAGAGGCGTTTTCATGATAGAGAGAGAGAAATTTCAACCCAGCTTAAGTGTTGAAATAGAACCTCCTCATATTCATTCAAATGAGCTTGAACATTCAGAGATTTCCAAATTTTCTTACTTAATTCGACAAATGGCTTCATCTATCGACTTCATTTCTGTCACAAATCGTGCCACTTTCCGTTTATCATCAATATCAACCATGAAGCTAATTTCAACAGTTTTAAGAAATTCAAATCACGCAGCCATTACATACCCAGTTCAGCATTTAACGACACGTCTTTCTCTACACGATACTTTTAACGAGCTTTTAGATGCAAGAAGGCTTGGGATTGAATACCTTTTACCAGTGTTGGGTGATCCAAGAGGTCCAAAGGTTTCAGGTTTTTTTAATAATTCTCTTGAGTTGTTGACCTTTATTAAAGGCGTTACAAACCCAGATTTGTATTCTTCTCTATCAAATCAGATTCCAAGCATGAAAACAGTCGATGTTCCTTATATTGATGATGGTAACTTCATTGTTGGGAGTGTTATTGATCCTAATGAATTTAAAGAATCAGCAAATGGATCTAAAAGACGTATCAGAAAACAGCAAATCGAGTTATTTAACAAAAGACGAGATCTTGGAGCAGATTTCTTTATTACTCAAGGTCTTTTTGACCCTCTCCAATTCTTAAATTTTAAAGATGAGATAGATTGTAAAGATATTCCAATAGGTGTAGGTGTGATTCCACCTTCATTTACTATCGCAAACGTTACTGGTATCCCTCTTTCACAGGAAATTAAAACTCGTTTGAAACAAAAAACGTCTAAAAAGCAACAATTTCAAGTAGCTCTTCAAATTGCTCATGAAAATTATTGCACATTACGAGAAAATGGAGTACCATGGATTCATGTTTATGGTCTTGGCCGTTATGATGTATTCAAGATGATTACGGAGGGTACTCCTACAGTAAAGGAGTAGTCAGCTCAAATGGCTCAGATATTAGATAAATCTTCACAGAAAATTAAGATAAAATAAATCCCAAAACAACATTGAATGAAATATTGGTAATTAGAATAATAAAAAGAAGGAATGCAAAATGGTTTCAACACGACATTTATTTAGTTCAGAGTCCGTCACAGAGGGTCATCCAGATAAAATGGCTGATCAGATTTCGGATGTAGTACTTGATGCAGTCTTAGCTAAAGATCCTGATGGACATGTAGCCTGTGAAACGTTCTTAACAACAGGTATGGCAATAATTGGAGGTGAAATCTCCACTAAGACCTACGTTGATATTCAAAAAATAGTCCGGAAGAAAATTAAGGAGATAGGTTACACAAATTCTCGAATGGGCTTCGATTACAATTCTGTAGCTATTTTAAATGCAATTAATAAACAAAGCACTGATATTGCACAAGGTATTGAGAGGAATAATCCAGAAAACCAAGGAGCAGGTGATCAGGGAATGATGTTTGGTTACGCCTGTCGTGAAACTGAACAATTAATGCCAATTCCAATAACACTTGCTCATGCTCTTACTCAAAAACTTACGGAAGCTAGGAAGAAAAAAGAGATCTCATGGTTGCGACCCGATGGGAAATCTCAGGTTACTGTTAGATATGATAATGGTAAGCCTGTAGCTGTTTCTAGTGTGGTAATTGCGGCCCAGCATTCAGATGAAGTTTCTCATAAGGAAATCAAAGATGAAATTATAGGTAAAATTATTAAAAAAGTCATTTCTGACGAATATCTTACAAAAGAAACTAAATTTTTCGTGAACGAAACAGGTCGTTTTGTAATCGGTGGCCCTCATGGTGATACTGGCCTTACTGGACGCAAAATTATTGTAGATACTTATGGTGGTGTTGGTTCTCACGGTGGAGGTTGTTTTTCAGGCAAAGATCCATCAAAGGTTGATCGATCAGGTTCCTATGCAGCAAGATGGACTGCTAAAAATATTGTAGCTGCAGGTTTAGCGGCTGAATGTGAAATTCAAATTGCGTATAGTATTGGAGTAGCTAAACCATTATCTATCAATCTGGACACAAGAGGTACTAGTAATGTACCAGAGAAGGAGATACTAAAGCTTATCCAGAAGCATTTTGATTTTCGTCCAGGAATGATTATTCAAAGATTGGAACTTAAACGGCCTATTTATACCAAAACAGCGGCCTATGGCCATTTCGGTCGAGACGATCCTGATTTTACCTGGGAGAAAACTGATATGGCATCAATTTTACGAGAAGAAGCTGGTATTTAGATTCACAAATAATCCTTTCTATATACAGATTCCAATTAATAATGTGTGTTTCCTTAGCTATCATGGTCTAAATTCTCTCTTCTTACTTTTTTTTCCCCTTTCTAGAATGGTTACCTTCTTATTCACCATGTTAAAGTATTATCAATTAATAATAGCAAATTTTAGATTAAATAAAACTAATTTCATACTTTCTTGACATACAATAAGGTTAAATTGCTATTACTAGTTAGAACATGGAAGAGACAATGAAATACCATTAATCATTGTAATTTATTTTAAAATCTATAGGTAGTTACACCTATAATAAAAAACAATTTACGATAATACATTCAATTAATTACCGTTTATGGGATATATATGAGATATCGATCTTTTAATTATATTTTAATTTTAACATTTACCATTTCACTCAGTATAACAATAGTGAAAGCAAATATAGAAGATGAGAATAAATTAATTTCTCTAGCTAATGCTTCTTATCCGCTTACTCTAACCGATGGCTATGGTCGTAACGTGACATTTACTGAAGAACCGCAACAGATTGTAAGTATTGCCCCTAGTACAACAGAAGTAATATATGCCGTTGGGGCTGGTGATAAAGTTATTGCTGTTGACTTCAGCAGTAATTTTCCAAATGAAACTGCATCACTACCCAAAGTGTCCAATTTTCCAGCTATTGACTTGGAAGCACTTCTTGTACTTAATCCTGACTTGGTTTTTGGAGCAGGGATCACCAGCAATGATGATGTGACGGCGATGGAGAACCAAGGTATTCAAGTCTTTATCTTGGCTCCTTTTACTCTAGAAGATGTTTTTGATGACATCGTAAAAGTAGGACAAATAACCAATCATACAACTGAAGCAACACTACTCAAAAATTCATTAAGAACTCGACTGGACTCTGTACTGTTGAATGCTTCATCCTTCACCTATCAACCCAAGATTTATCTTGAATTTGCATCAGATCCTCTCTATACTTTTGGAAAAGGGACTTATGGTCATGATTTAATTGAGCTCGCGGGTGCTATCAATATAGCTGAGAACGCTACAGGCCTTTACCCACAAGTTGACCATGAATTTATTATAATTAATAATCCCGATATCATATTTTATACCAAGGGATCTTGGACAACAACAAATACCTCATCAATAACTGCAAGAGTGGGCTGGGAAGCAATTAGTGCAGTCAAAAATGGGATGATTTTTCCTATTAATGAAGACTGGGTGTCACGAGGTGGGCCTAGGATTATTGATGGGCTCGAAGCTATTCATTCCAAGGTACAGGATGAGGTTAAATCAAAAACTCTGAGTACTTCAACCACTCTAAGTACATCAAATACTACTACAATGACGATATCTCCAAGTACCAAGGATATAGTCACCTTTCACATGTTCGATATCATGGGGATAATTCCTGTACTGGCTGTCATAATATTTAGACGTGTTCATTCATAGTAGAGGGGACTAGGAGATTATGAAGATGTCGCAGAACCTGCAAAAAGGAACAGACGATACTATTCTTCATACGTCCCTTGAGCGATATCAACGAAGGAGATTATACTGGACTTTGATGATAACTGCAAGTTCATTAGGACTTGTTTTTAGTATAGTCTTTGCAATTATGTTTGGATCTGCTGGTCCATTTGGTCCAGCAAGTACAAGAATTTTTAGTATTTTTGATGTACTGCGAGAAATTGGGAAAAATATTATTCGTCCTTTACTCGAATTCTTGAATATCCCCATAAGTGGCAGTACAGATATTTCAAAAGTGATTATCTGGGATATTCGTCTTCCAAGGGTTATTATGGGTGCTTTTGCTGGAATGGCATTAGCTGTTGCAGGAACGGTAATGCAAGCGCTTTTTCGGAATCCTATGGCTGATCCGTATATCATTGGTTTGGCATCTGGGGCCTCGGTTGGAGCTTCAATCGCCATAGTTGCTGGTGGATCGCTATTCTTCTTAGCAGGCTACACTCTTCCTATTTTTGCATTTGGTGGGGCGCTAATTACAATTACGATAGTGTATTACATTTCAAATATTCGTGGTACAATTAGTGTTGATACCTTACTTCTGTCGGGAATTACAGTTGGATCTTTCATGACTGCAATCACATCTTTTTTGACATATATTTCAGGAGAACATTTACGACCTATTGTTTTCTGGTTAATGGGCGGTTTATCATTAGTTGAAGGGGATTGGGATTCTGTGCTTATTGCAGCCATGGTTATTATCCCCTCCTGTTTTCTTTGCCTTTTATTATCGCGACCCTTAAATTTATTATTGTTAGGTGAAGAATCTGCACAATTTCGTGGATTAGATGTACAAAAACTTCGACAATTATTATTAGTCTTAGCTACTTTAATGACTGCAATTTCTGTTGCCTTTACAGGAGTTATTGGTTTCGTTGGGCTGATTATTCCACATTTGGTTCGATTGATTACGGGGCCTGACCATCGAATTTTGCTTCCTGTTTCCGCTCTAAGTGGTGCAAGCTTTTTGATTTTAGCAGATGTTGTTGCAAAAACTATCATTTATCCAACTGAGCTGCCTGTTGGAATAATAACTGCTTTTTGTGGTGCACCATTTTTTCTTTATCTTTTAAGAAAATACAAGAAGACAGGATACTGAACGAGGAATGAAAATGGAAATAAAGGTTGAAAAGGTGTCTTTTCAGTATGAAGACGTAAAAATCCTCGATAGCATCACATTTAATGCAGGTCCAGGGCAGATTATTGGAATTATTGGGCCTAATGGCTCTGGAAAAACCACGCTTTTGCGGTGTATTGCTGGTATATTAAAAGTGGATCAGGGTTCTATTCATATCAACGACAAGGAAATAACCCAATATAAAAGGAAAGAACTTGCACGAATACTTTCAGTTGTCCCACAAATTAGTAGTTTTACTGCAGGATTTACAGTATTTGAAACCGTTCTTATGGGGCGATATCCACATTTGGGGGTATATCAACGAGAGTCAGAAACGGACTATCAAATTGTGAATTCAGCATTGGAGCGAGTGGGAATAACTCATCTTGTGAATAGAGATGTTAGTGAGCTCAGTGGAGGGGAAAAACAACTCGTGACTATTGCACTAGGTCTTGCACAGGATCCAAAAATTCTCTGTCTTGATGAACCAACGCTCCATCTTGACATCAATATGCAGTACAAAATTATGGAGTTATGTAAAGAAGTATGTCATACCAAACAGATTGGAGTGATACTTGTACTGCACGACCTTGCTCTTGCTGCCCAATATTGTGATAGCCTCATAATCTTGAAAAATGGACAGATTCGAGTTCTTGGATCTCCTGATGATGTGATTAATGTAGAATCTATCCTTGATGCGTATGGTGTGAAAGTAATAGTCGGACGAGATGCCTCGACTGGATTAAAGTATATTATACCTGATCTTCAATCAGAAGCAGAAAGTAGAAGTGTTAATTAATCTGGCATTCTATGAGGACTCAAGAGTTGTATCGTGAGAGGTGTAACTGATATCAGCTATTCCCCCTTCTATTCGAAAATTTTTAGATTCAGGACGTGGAGAAGTACGACAGCTCGAACACGAATATCTTTTCTGGCTAGTAGCAACATTATTGTTGGCTATCTCAACTATATTATTGATTGTGGCATCTATTCTACTTTTTGCGTTTGAAAGTAATGAAAACTTGATTTTTGTACGATTAATCGTTGGTTTTGCGGCTATCAGTAATGTCGGTATATTATACTTAGTATTTCAAGAAACTCTTTCCCGTAGACGATATTTACTGGAGATCCAACGCTTAATGATGAATGGGTTATCTTTCCTTGATTCGATTCGCCGTGGAATTAAAGATATGTTCGGTGGTTAGACTTCCATTCCCACATCTGAATTTACATATGATTATTAATGCGCATTGAATTACTAGAAAGTGTATATCACTTTCCGATTCACCTATTATTCTAAACTATTGAATACACTTTTACGAGGAAAAATCTAATGCCCGAAGCAAATATTCCAGGAATGGCCTTTAAAGCCCGTTTAACAAAAAGAGAAGGGAATCCTGTCGTTGAACTTATATTTCGTGGCGATGTAGCTACTTCTGTTGACTTAGGCGAGCACTTATCAGAGGCGGTCGTTGAAACTGGTCTGAAATTAGCCTGTAAAGAAGCAGACATCGAGCATCAAGTACCAAAAGCATTACTAGCTCAAGTTGCAGGGGAACTATACAAAAATGCGGGATTAGCCGAAGGCAAATCGCTTGTACCCCAAGAATTCGAAACAACAGGTGACGCTTCTGCTGTCGATCGACGTCTTCAACTGATTATGACTTCCTTACAAAAAATCAACAAGCGTCTCGATAAAATAGAAATCCTCTTGGAAGCCCAAACTTCTCAAGAATAACTGCTTCTCAAGATAGAATTTTCATTCTTTTCTACCTCTGAGGTCATGTGAATCTCTATATAGATTCATTCTGCCGCCTGTTTGACTAGTAATTCGTGCTTTCCCCTTGGTAGCTCAACCTGAAAGCTGTGGCTTGAGTAGAATCATAGTCTAATGAACCCTTAAAACAATATTAGAAATGCAAACACAAGATGAGTAGCTATTTAGTTCATGAAGGAATATTGGCCAAGTGTTTTCCCAATTCATTGAGGTCAAACTTTATGTTTTTTAGTTTGAAAGGCTGTGTAATCTTCAAGATTCTTAATACTCCTCTCCTACTTCCAATGATTACTTTGTACTTACTAGTGCGTGATACTGGGATATCGAAACGATTGCAAAATTCAACGAAATCGCTAAGCAAGTTAAGAGAATAATTATCAAAACCAACATGATATTGAAACCAAGTATATTTACCTCTTTTCTTTACATATTTTCCAATATATCCATCCGTATCAATTAATCCTCTTACACAAGCAATAAAAAAAGAATCATTTTTTTTAATCCATTTAGGGATATTTACTTGTTTTTTCACCTTATTTCCTGTATCTAAACCTAGATTTAATAATGAAAGCACAATTCCTTGCGAGTGGACTTTCACATCGATGACATTCTTATTTTTCCGCTTATGGTATTTTGGCGCATAGGAAAATACATCATTAATTAGAATTGTTACCTTTCTTATGTATTCTTTATTTTCCGAATGTATCGAAATAACAATTGAGTTTTTCGACATTCCACCATCTCCAAGGATTATTCCAATCAGTTCAGCTAATTTTTCATTTTTTTCAAGGAATTTAGGTTTGATCCCATGTGGATTTGGAATTGTCGGTATCTGATACTCAAGAATTTCTTGTAATTTAGCAAACTTCTCCTTAGTCAACCCATAACCAACAAATCGTTGGTGATATAAAGTCGTGCCAAATGTTTCTTTAAGTTTTTTATGTGTATATCCTTTTTGGCTAAGATCATGATACACCCTTCTCCAGGTGTCTCTCTCAGCATAAATATGTTTCAGTTCTAGTTTCAACTCTTAATTAGAATAGAAGGTTATAGTTAATAGTTTTAATTATTTTTATACACCCAAGAATCAAGTTCTCATTATGAAACAGTCCTTTATCAACAGATATTAATCCGGAAAAGATCCCTGGAAACATTATAGGTGGAGTTCTCGTTTATATCCGACAATGCTAAGAGATTCAAACCTAAAAAATTAAATTTGATAACTACAGAATGAATATAAAATATTCTTTTATCGTGTCTCATGGTGAGATTTGGAAAATAGGAGAAATATCCTTATCAGAACCAGATCTTAAAATCACTAGATGAATCCTTTCCCTTGGTAGCTCAGCCTGGAAACTATGGCTCGTGTAGAGCCCTAGTCTAATGAGCCCTCGGCTGTAGGCAAAAGTCACACCTTTGAGTAATCGATGATGAGGTTGTTAGTCAGGGTAGTCACCGAGTTGTCCCGTGTTCGAATCACGGCCAAGGGATTCCTTACTTTTCTTTAATTATATTTATACAAGGGCTTTTTTCTATGTTAAAAGATGTCAATAAGTATGTCGTTTTACTTTATTGGGATAAAATCACTTGGTATGCTTTTGGAGCAATATCAGCAAGTCTTTCTCAGCATAATATTCCATTTGAAGTTATCAAGGGGGAAGTTACTAAAACGATTGAAAATTGGACTTCCAAGGGATATAGGGTAATTTATGGAGAATCTTCACGAAATATGACTCTTTCAGAGTTGAAAACTCGATTAAAGAGTTTAAATGACAATTTTTCCTCTACAGAAGTGATCTCAGTTATCGGAGGCCCTCATGCTTCAGGAAACCCCCTTGAGATTCTGAAAATGGGTGCAAATTTCGTTGTAATTGGTGAAGGAGAGGTAACTTTTCCTGAACTCATACACTCGTTAAGTAAACAACATTTTTCTCTCCATCATCCACTTACCATTCCAGGTATTGGGTATCTGGATACAAATGATGATTTGGTACAAACTTCCGCACGTCCACGTATTGATCTTAATCATTATTGTCCTTATTCGGTTCATGAACCTTTTCCTCTTCACCCACCCATTGAAATCATGCGTGGTTGTGCGTTTCGTTGTCGTTTCTGTCAAGTACCATATATGTATGGAAATCCAAAGTTTCGATCTATAGATGCCATCTTAAAGATAATTGAGCATTATTACGAGTATTTTCATCCATTGAAAAAACAGGTGGATATACGATTTATTGCACCAAATTCATTAGGTTACATGGAGAAAAAACGAGGGATCCCGAATATCCCCATACTCAAGGAATTAGTTCAGCAGATTCGTCAGTATGATGTTCGGTTATTTTTAGGAACCTTTCCCTCTGAAGTTAGACCCGAATATATCACAGAAGATATTGTTTCTATCTTTTCCTCGGTCGATAATACTCAAATTTCAGTTGGATTTCAAAGTGGTTCTGATAAAATCCTTCATGATATGCGTCGTGGACACACCGTAGACGCAGGAATGCGTGCGTACGATCTGCTAACTTCTCAGGGCTATACGCCTGTCTTTGATTTCATTCTCGGAACTCCTTCAGAAACTGAGCAAGATCAATGGGATACGCTTGAAGTGATGCGCGACCTTGGAAGAAAAGCCCGCGTTCGGTTACATTATTTCATGCCACTACCTGGTACACCCTGGTCATCAGAAAAGCCTGTTCCCCTTTTTCCCCAAGTTCACTCCGAAATCGGTCGCCTAGCTCATGATGAGATTCTCTCGGGAGATTTTGATCGTCAATATTCGTTTAGTAAGCCAGAGTAATTTAATCGTATTACCTAGACTTGTACCTTTTAATTCGGAGTTCTCGTTCAGCATTGAGTTGACGTTCTACAACATTGATGACTTTGAAGATTACAACAACCCATAAAACGGTTGTTAAAATTGACATTGTCCCCTTGGAACTCCAGGTATCGTTCTGTAAGAAACCAATAGATATAATATTCTCTAATATCATTAAACATGGGAGTATCCAAACTAAATTACTTAGAGATGTTATTAATTTTGCTTCAGCCATTTCTAACGTTATATTTTCCATCATCCAATTCACAACTCTAATAAAATCAATCTTCTGATATACTTCAGGGCATAGATCTATTTAAAGGTATAAATGACGGAACAGTGACTAGGATAAATCGCTATTAAAAGGTTCAATTTGTATATACAATCAGTAGTGCTTATAGTTGGTTGTCTACGGAGTCTGGTAATTCTAAAACATACTGAAAGATGAGTAAAAGACGATTAGAAATAATCACGAAGAGTAGCTGACTGTTTTGGGAATATGTATGATAATTTATTAATCTCAGTAGGAGAACCAGTTATTTTTCCTACTTCTGCCAATTCTGCGACTGAATAAAACCCAAAAATGATTTGGCTTAATGAATTAATGGTCAATAGAAGATTAGAATCGTTTTGGCTAATCATTACTTGACCCTTGCCTTTAATTATATGTAATTCGAATGTTTTATTATTCCAAGAGCAATTGGGATCCGAAATCGTGAAACACACTTCTTCTGCAATATCTGCTGGGAAATTTAGTTTAGGGAGAAGTTTCTCAATATTTAGTATCCTAAACATCGAATTGGTCTTTGACCGTTTTTCTTTAATATCAGGATTCTTCATAAAGAGCAGGTAGTTTGAATCGAGTGGAGCAAATTGTATATGTTTTCGTTGCGAATCATGATTTGCTAGAAAGTTTAGTAACGCTTGCTTCGTTTCAGGGTCAAAACTGACCATTTCTTTTACTTCAATAAAAGGAAATTTGTTTTGGTGACTTTTTTGCTCAAATCGAATGATAATATATCCTAGATCATTCCCTTCAAGATCTTGGCAAATAAATTGAAACCCGTTTTCATACCATCTCCATCCTAACAAATCTTTCCAAATATTCGAAGGACGTTTTACTAATCCATCAATTTTTGCCGTCATTTTTTGGTACAGGGGTTGACATCGTGCAAACTCGGAATCATAATCTTCCTCTATCCGACGGTTTGGAGTGGGTTTTTGGTTTATATCAGAACATCGAACGGTATATACTTCTAGGGAATCTACATGCGCATACCCTACCCTTTCATAAAATTCATAAGAGAAGGGGTAGAGAGAAGAGACAAGGTATTCTTTCTTGTCAAGATCTTTAAATAAGAATTCGAGTAATTTAGTGATATGATGTTTCCTTCGATATTCTGGTTTGCATGCGACAGCTGAAATGCCTGCCATTCTTACCCATACTCCTCGAATACGCTGACTAAAATCTATTACACCTATGGCCGCTGTAATCGTATTATCCTCTTCTACGACATAATCTATTAATGGATAAACCACTAAAGGCTTTGTACCAGCTACTTTTGGAGGGTCATATTGATTTTTTCTTCCCTCGAATGCATAGACTCTAATTTTCCTAATTGCTTCTTTGTCATCATTCGTGGCTAGACGGCAGATCATAGATATCATCTTATAAATAAAAAGTGAACAGATTTAATATATTATTATTTTGGTAAAAATTCAAAACATTGGGACGGAAAATACTCATATGGTAAGATTGATCTTTAATGATAAATACTCAAAATTAAGGTATTTTTTTAACCATTACTACCCCTTAAAACTTGAATTGTGAAAGAATCATGGGTAACACAAAAAGACAAATCTCACGGAAACAGGGATCAGTGTGTGTCAATCATTCAAAGAGTTATGACACGAAAGAATGTGAGAGATGTCATAAATTCTTTTGTACTGATTGCATTGTAGAGGATTGGCACGAGAACTTTTTTTCGCAGTTTATTGGGCAGAAACGTGATTTCATTCAGAAATATTATTGTAAACCATGCCAAACACGAGTGGTACGTATTCGATTAGCAGGTTACATTGGGCTATTACTAATGTTTGGCCTCCCTGTTATATTGTGGGTGCTTTTATCAATATAATGAAATTATAAATGCTAGGCGTTTAAGGAGATGCCACAAAAACCGTTGAAAGACTATCAGGAAGATCGTTTAGAGCGTGGGGTATATGATAGAAGAAATGCCCTCAATGATTTCACAGGGAAAGAGTGGTTATTTTCGACTAAAACCATTATTCCAAAAGTTTTCCCCTCTCGTTTTCCTCCCCCCACTAATAGTCGCGGTTTACATTCACTTCCAATCGATTTAAGTCAAGAATTCATTGAAACATTTACTAAACCTGATGGTATCATTCTTGATCCCCTCGCAGGACTTGGAAGTACATTATTAGCTGGTTATTATACTAATATGAAATTTGAATCATCTGACCGATCAATAATTGGTTTAGATAGTGATCCAGTTAACTTAGATAAATTCAGGAAGGTAGTGGATTATTTAAAGATCACTAATTTAGGTAAAATAACATATGAACCATTTTCTGAGCTTACCCAAGTCGCTGATAATTCCATCAATTTTGTTTTAACAGATATGCTCAATCAAAGTATAAAGGAAAACCAGTTAACAGAATCCCAATTTACTGCCGCAATAAATGGGTGGGTAAGGGAGGTTACTAATAAAATCAGAAATACTGCCTCAAAGTTGATAGAAAATGGGTATATGGTCTTAGCAATTCCTTTCTATAATCAAATTACAACTAATGACGAAAAAAGATCTCAAGAATGGAACTTTGCCTTAACAAAATTAATGACGACTCAACTGAACTCGTTAGGGCTAATTTTAAAAGCCGAGCGATTCTGGTTTGAACCTTCAAATTCTAAAGAAGAAATAACAGTCATACCTCCTCAAAGACGATTCCTAGTATTGCGTAAAGAGTCATTTATATCGAATCCTTCTCAGGCGCTTGATTTTACTGATCAATCGCAGCTCCCCATTGGGCCTACTTTCATGTTGCACAGAAGTTTTCCTCCTTCTTTTGAGCATAAATTGCGTGGTCAACATGGTGGAATGAAACCACCTGAATTAATCGAGTATTTAATCCGTCGTTATTCCCCAAACCAAACTGACCTCATTCTTGATCCATTTGTGGGTGTTGGAGGTTCTTTATTGGGTGCTTCACTTGCTCGTCGGAAAGCGATTGGTATTGATATCAATACTCAATGGCAAGAGGTATACTATGAAGTGTGTCGACGTATGCAATTACCAGAACAAACATACGTGGTCGGAGACTCAACTCACATCGTAAATGAGATTATTGAGGATGAAAGTATAGGGATGATAATGACAGATGTTCCATACTGGGCAATGGACAAATTGAGGAAAACTCGTGGTCGATTTTCCAAAGCGGGGGAGGAGTCAAAAGAAAAGCTTCATTCCTCTCTTAAACAGTTTGATCAAGCTACAATCCTTACAATCCAGGAATGGCGCGATCTGGTTCAGAATGTCTTCAGGGATTGCTTTAGCAAGCTCGCTAATGGAAGAATTTTAGCCGTATTTATCGGTAATATGTATCGAACATTGACAGAACAACAAGAGGGAAGATCAATTAAGGTTGGTCGATTTTTACTCCTTGCTTCGTCACTTGCAGAAATCCTAGTGTCACTTGGTTATCATTTTCGTGAGGAAATTGTGTGGTATGCACCCGATAAGGCCCTCCACATTTTTGGCTATCCTTATTCTTATATCCCAAGCGTTGTTCATCAAAGTATTCTTATTTTTGAAAAATAATAAGAGGCAGTATTATTGGAGAGTCTTATTTCCGTTTCCGTGAACGGGTAAATGCTCCCATTGTAATGATTAAGAAGACTGCAAGAAATCCTGGAATTATTGTATTTGTGGAGTTAGAGGCCGATGTGGTCTGTGTCGTCGAGATAATGGTGGTAAATATTTCTGAATAAGTGATTCCAGTTGATGTGGTATTATAAAACATATATTTAACCTTATATTCGTCTTGTGAAAGCGTTCCAAGATCGATATTGAGCGCTTGCCAACTTTGGTTCTCTGAATCATAGACGAAGGTACCTGTAATACCAGTTGTTTCACCAGTTGAGGATAATATTTCGTAGGTGGCACCATCAGCAACCACCCACACAAAGCCGTGGGAATCAACCACGGTAATATTACTTAGATTGAGGATATTATCTAAATAGATGAGAGTACCTGGGGCTATGTAGATTCCTTCTGGATTAACAATGAACCAATATTCTTGTGCAGGTGCAGGATTCTCATCGTCGTGGTCAGGAGTTCCGGCCTCAGTATAGGCACTCACGACAACATATATTTCGTCGGCTGTGATGTTTAGTTCTGATGTAGAAAAGTTTCCGAAGCCATCAGGAGTGATCATAATCGGAATGACCTCTGTATTCAGTGGAATTGTAGTTGTGTTTTTCATGATTATACTAACTAGAAAACCATCAGAAGATTCACTTTGAAACTCAAATGTAAAAGGTAGTTCACTGGGATAACTGAACTTCAAGTAATCCGTTCCCCAAAACGGAACAGAATTCTCAGTACGAGGTAGCGGCGACATTACATATGTATATTCGGTGTTGACTAATACACTATCATTGTAATACCCATAAGCCCCATCTGCAAATGAAGTATCATCTAAGAAGTTAGCAATTGTCCAATTGCGGAATACTTCTACGAATGGGACATCATATCCACTCTGGATCAGAGAATTTTCTATACTTGTAATTCCATTTACTGATCGTTCAACTAAATCTTTGATAATGAGATTACCCCCATATTGTTCAGCTAAATATAAGAAGAATGTGTAGGATGCACCATAATTAGCTAGAACCGAGGAACCTCCTAGATCCCAATAAGTTAATGAAACATCAGGATTATCTTGAAAATCTGTACCAACTCCACCACTAAAGGCATCACCGCCAATTAAATACTCTGCAAACATTGATGCTCCTTCTTCGAACCAAGTTTCTTCATCATCATCATGACCAAAATGAATAAGATGTTGAAATTCGTGAGCGACTGTGTCCATGTTGCCTGCTGCTAAAATATCAATATGGAGAATTTCTGCCTCATTACTATAACGTTCTGAGGGGTGAAGCTCGGTGTTCAAATATTGATTAAGCGAATAGAAGAATCCAGCAACAAAACCATACTCAATTTCATCAATATCATAAACAAGCAGGATAATTTTATTATTACCATCAATATCGGGGGGTGTACCAAAGAAATCTGTGATGGTTGGATAGACGAGACTTTCGAAGCTATCATTCATATCCAACAATTCTGGATCAGAAACGGCGGTTGTATTTGAATAGATTAAGCTATGTGGTCCATTGACTTTCAAGGTAGCATTAATTTGATAGAATTCATAAGGATAGGTTGATACATCTGGAACCCAAAATAGACGTGAACTATCCACTGCTTGCTCTACAGCTTGTGAACTGGGAGAAATAGTTGGTATGTCTTTTACTGATTGAAGGGCTGAGTTTTTTGTAGAAATTAATTGTGAATCTTCATTTCTGCTACTTATTGGCGTTTGTAACAAAGAATTAACTGATTCAGATAATTCAGTTGTCGGTGAATTTGTAGTCGTTGTTAATACTGAAATGTATCCGATTCCAGAGCTACAAACAAGTAGAAATAAACTGATTGAGACGATTTTTGACCAGACCATATTATTTGCCCCGTGGTGAGCTATTCTTCTCTACTAGGCAACACTTCTTTCATTCTTAAAATGATATTCAAATGGGAAACGCTAAACTCAGCAAATCTATCAAATTTTTTGGAATATCTTGGAGCAAATATTCTTTACCTTAATTCTTAGTTTGGAATTACCCAAGCCACAAGTATGTAAGAATCCCTAAGCCACAAAAAACGGATCCCGCAATTTGCATTACCCAAAACCATGCAAGCTCAGCTGAGGGGCTTTCAGTTTGAGCAACAAAATAGTCTGATCCCCATGCCTCAATTCTCTTCCCAATAGAAGCACGATGAGATTGAGTCACATAGATAAACGCGGTTCGCTCACCAAATAATAATCCTCCTAAATAAATAGGTTCAAGACCAGAAAATAAATCGATTATATAATGAACGGCAAGAGCTATTGAAAACATATTTATTTCATGATGCATCTTGACTGGAAAAACTATCCAAATAATGATGACAAATAAGTAATCATGAGTAGCTCTACGAGCCATTTTTTCTGAAATATTAATTTTAACTAGAAATAATTCCAGGAAATCGGAGATTTGACTCCCCAATATGATGTAGAGAACCCAATGAGGATTTGAGGTAAGATCGACTTGGAAAAATGCAAACCAGAAAAAAATGACCCCAAATACCCATTCGGTATGTTTTAAGGCTTCCATTTTTCATTCCCACTATTTAACCAAAGTACATGAATATTCCTAATATAAAAAACCATGATCCCAGAATAGTCAAAAACCATAACCAAGATAGCTCATCACCAATGTTTTCTGAACCATGATAAGAACTTTTTATCAAATTTCTGACCCTTCCACCGATTGCTATTGATTGCTCCATTGACACTAAACGAGTCGCACCTCTATGTGATATCGGGGAAAACAAATAGATTGGATCTCTTCCTGCAAGAATATCTTCTAGTATGTGCATGATAGAACCGAGTGTTAAGAATCCTACAACAGGAATAAAGTAACTAATAATTAGCAGAACGCCAATGAAAAATACTGTGTGGGATATTTCACGGTGGCCTTCTTGGAAATTCTTACCTCTATAGAAAATCCAATCAAAGATATCTGGAAAGTCGGAGCCTATTCCTAACAATAAAAAACTTAAAGCGTCAAGAGGAATCTGAAAAATCGCAAATAGAATTAGCCCAAAGCCTAAAGTCCATTCTAAGTGCCCAATTGGATCCACTGGTATCTCCTACAATCAAAGTATATTATTATCACTGCTCTCTTCGCAGGCGCTAACAAGAAATATGAACTCTTCAATATTCTTTAAATCATTTTGTAACGTTTTTCTTGGCAATAATCCTCATTAGGCGAAGGATAAGAGTCCATTTGAATAGCAGAGGTAACTTATTCTCTTCCTCCATTTACTAGATATGCTTCCAATCGTTATCCGTAGAAGTTATAGGTTATCCTTTTAGCTTTCATTCACATAAAGTAGCGTGGTTACGATCCGAATCTTGAGTATTAATTATGATAAGTGTAAACCTGATTTATGTGGATATGCGTGTTTAAAATACTGTCCTTTAGTTATTAAAGGTCAGAAGAACGTTATAACCATTCGAAAGGGGACTGGAAAACCTATTATCAATAACAATACTTGTTTAATGGCAAAAAAGGGAACATGTGGTGTTTGCATCAATAAATGTTTTCCACGCGCTCTTAGTGTAACTAATTTACCTTCAATTGAAACAGCTGGGTTATTAGTACATAGTTATGATGAAAATGGGTTTCGATTTTTTGGTGTTCCTCAAATACACTCTGGAAAGGTTATCGGTTTATTAGGAGTAAATGGTATTGGTAAATCAACAATATTAGACATTTTAGCTGGAATGCGACCCAATGGAGGAGATCACCAAGAGTCAGAAAAGGGATACGAGCATTTTCTTTCACAACTAAAGATCTCCAGTTTTCGTCAATTTCTTGCAGAAGTGGATGCTAATGCACTTAAGGTTGCGCATAAACCTCAAATCTTCACCCATCTTACTGAAATTTCAGATTCGGTATCAGATATCTTATCACAAAGTGAGAATCAAGGATATTATTCCCTAACAGAAGTAATTGAGCTGATGGAGTTCACTCCAATTCTAAATCGAATTCCTAAAGAATTATCCGGGGGAGAGTTGCAAAGACTAGCCATCGGTAAAGCTCTATTACAGAATGCCGATGTCTATCTCATTGACGAGCCCTGTACATTCTTGGATTTCCGGCAACGCATAAAAATGGCAAAGATTTTTCACCAATTGGCTTCTGCAGGAAAAACTATCTTTATTGCTGAGCATGATATTGCTATCCTTGACTTTCAGAGTGATCTGATCTATTTATTTTATGGAGAACCACATAAATTTGGGGTTATCTCAACTTTAGCATATAGTACTAAGAAAGGAATCAACAACTTTCTTCTCGGTCGATTAAAAGATGAGAATGTTCGGATACGTGGCAAACGTATTCAGTTTACCCGCGTAGTGAAAGAGAGAGATTGGGAGGGAAGACCTGGGGTAGAATTTCCAGCATTCCAAAAACAAGTCGGGTCATTTAATTTAACTGTTGATAAAGGGATGAATTATTTTGGGGAAATACTCTGCATTCTTGGAGAAAATGGATTAGGGAAAACCACTTTCGCTCGCCACCTCACTCAATCATTAAAGTCAGTAACGGTTTCCTTTAAGCCGCAATTTCTACACCGAAAATTTACAGGAACCGTGCGGGAGTTTTTGACTCAGTACACAAATTTATTCATAGGCTCTCGTGCTTTTAGCATCTATATCCTGAAGCCATTCTCAATTTCGCATCTTTTAGATAAACCAATACGCGCACTGAGTGGAGGAGAACTTCAACGATGTTTTCTTGCAGGTTGTCTAGGGAAAAAAGCAGACTTGTACATCATTGATGAAGGAAGCGCATTTCTTGATGTTGAAGAACGTTTGAAAGCCACTCGTGTCATCCGTCATATAGTCTCCAAAAACAATGCCGCATGTATTGCAATCGAGCACGATATTCAAATCGCTGACGCGTTAGCAGATAGGATTATGCTCTTTGAAGGAACTCCAGGGAGTATAGGTCGAACAGTTGGACCATTAACCAAAAAAGCAGCCCTTAATAGATTTTTGAAGGAAATAGATGTTACGTTTCGTAGAGATCCTGAAACTGGACGAGCCCGGTTAAACAAGTTGGGAAGCCGCTTAGATCGGGACCAGCGAAAAAATGATGCCTATTATCATGATTTCTAGATTTTATTTTGGAGGAAAAGGATTGTTAGTTCTTTCATCCAAAAATGGATGAAATATCAGAGAGCAGTTCAGCAAATAAGGAATCAGGAGATAAGGGTAGACATAGCAAGATTAATACCAGAATACTTCCTGTCACAATTTTGCGAGAAAGGGACAATTCAGTTAAATCATCTAAGGGGCCTGAATGTCCAGTTTGTGAATACATAAATAATAGTAAAATAGCAAAAATCCAGAAACCAAGACCTACTAGAACACCTGCGCTGATATAGGTGACCATTCGATGATTTTTTTCTGAGAATATACTTCTTGCAACATGGCCACCATCACTCTGACCGATAGGAATTAAGTTCAAGCTTGTAAGAAAAAATCCAATGAACCCTGCAAAAGCAAAAGGATGCAAAAAGATTACAACATCACTACCTTGCTGTGGAACGAAAAAAAAGGCAAGAATCTCAAATAATAATATTCTCGTTCGATCAGGATTATTTAATCTCAGGTCAAATAATCCCAATGGATTTGAAAATTCTTGAGTAACTTCTGCTGCTGGTATAACAATCGAATTCATCAGACCAATGATTGAGAATATAGTTGCGATAATAAATCCAAAAATAGGCCCTGCTAATCCGACATCAAATAAATCATTTCGTGAACGTATTGGAGTTTTTTGAGAAATAAACGCTCCCATTGTTCCAAGACCTATAGGCATAGGAATGAAATATGGCCAACTTGCTTTAATTCCGTGAAATCTTGAGGCAATCATATGCCCAATTTCATGGATTCCTACAATTCCCATCAGACTAATAACATAATACAAACCCACAGTTATTGGATCAAGGGAGGGTTCAGCTATACGAAGATCATCCCACATGGTCACGCCAACTATAAATACAGAAATTATGGTGAGGACGAATAATACGAGTGGGGTACTCAAATTTTGTTTTGATACAATCATTTTTTCAGGAATTGGAAAAATATAAAGCATTCCTCTCGATTCATGGATTGGATGAGAGCGGATTAGAGACATGTAACCCATGTTTTTAAGCGTTTGATTAACTTGTTTGATATTTCCTCCCACATCGCTTCGTTTTAGAATCTCATAGACAGGAATCATCTCAGATTGAAGCGGAGAACCTGATTCTGACATTGGCCTATATTGTTTGGATGTGACTGTAAAAAATTGGTTAATTAATTCATCGATTTGGGAGTACTTCCAGAATCCTGACATCAGATTTTCATGATGACCTGGTTAGTTGGTTTTCAAAAAGGCTTTGATACTGGAAAATGAGGAGCTCCCTCTGATTTCATTCGTAAAAAGCAAGCTAAATCCCTCAAAAAAGGATTAGATTCTTATTTTGAAATCACGTAGAGGTATAGTTTCAGGAAGCAGGATGTCAAGAAGATCTTCATCAATTTCCTTTTCAAATTTCTTGCTTGCTTGAGCGGTAACGTATTTAGTAAGTTTTTTCAAATCGACTGCAGAGATATTATGACTGGTTGGAGTAATAAACATTTTCCCTTCTGAATTCAATACAAACGCAAATTCGTACAAAGTTTCCCAACTAGGTAAACGTAATTCTAAGAGAATTGATATGAATCGGACAAATGGAAGTTTAATTACATTTTTCATCAGAAAAAAGATAACTTCTTGCTTGTTATTCTGAATACGAATATCACATTCAGTACCTAGACATTTCACTCTGAGAATGGGAATGTCTCGCCAATATATTTGGCTAGGTTTTGTTGAATGGCCGCAATAATCGTTACGAAATTCAATTGTTATCCGTCTTACTTGACCGAGGGATAATAAAGTATCCAGTGTATGAACTCGTAAATTTGGGTTGAATCCCTTTTCATTACTCTCGAACATCTTATGAAGAATTTTACAGTCCATGATACGGTCATTAATATTAGGTACATGTCGGTTTTAAGTCGATTTTAGATACAAAAATCCGCAAGCTTTTCACAGCTTACGTTTAACTCTCCGTAATGCTCTGTAATTGAGAGCTAAATGCGAGAACTCTGTTATAGAGGGAAGCTACAGGCTCATTTCTTTCTCTGAGTCGACTTTTTGAAAATCCGAAAAACAGTGCTAAACCATTTTCCATAAACCGAATAACAAAAACACGTTGGTCGGATTCGAGAAGTGTTGATGTAGCTGTGTGAGTTTCCGAGTCCGCTAAACGCTTGACAACGGCATCGAAAAATTCTCGGACTTCATATAGATTGATATGTTCAAATTTCGACACTTTTTCAACTTTAGTTAGGGGAGCTCCTTCTTTTGTGAATATTTGAGCCATGTCAGCCATATTATGTTGGATGAACGTCTCCAGGAGAGGACGTAAAGTTTTTCTGGCACCGCTCGCATCTGCGTAGACTTCACCCATAGCTTTGAAAATGGAATCAGAGAAGACTGATGTTTCATAATATTTAATTTTTTTAGGGATTCCTGATCCTAAATAATCTTCTATTGTTTTCCTGACTTCCTGTTTCATTTTTTTCGGGATTAAATCAGCTTTATGCTGGAAAATGAATAAGGTCGCCTCTGGACTAAACTGGGCTAATTTCTTTACAGCTAAATCTAGATAATACTTTGCACGTGAAATATTTTTGATTTCAATCGAATCTACTACAAATACAAATGATTTTACTCCAGTAAAAATAAATTCTGACAATTCGCCAGTGAATCTGTCAAGAAAAGCTGTCTGCCCTCCTAAATCAAATATTGTTAATTCAGTTCCTGCTACAACCTTTTGTTTACGCTCGTAGTCGATTGTAGCGTTATAATCATCATCTTTTGATGGGATTTTCCCCTCATTGACTACTTTTATAATAGTCGATTTCCCTGATTCCGCTAGTCCCAAGATAAGAACTTTAGAAACTTTTTTTCTTCTTCTTAAATGTGACATTTCTGGTAGTAGCTCCTATTGGGAACCAATTTCCTGAATTATTCCAATCTTTTCCAAGATCATTGCTCGTTCCATTGGATCTAATACATCTCGTATAGAAAACCTATTTTTAAAGCGATTTGTATTGATATTAGAAGCTGATGTTCCAGCATGAAACATCAAGTGTTGGGACACAGAATCTTTCAATTTAATTAGGAAAATCCGTTTAAGAAGTGTATTCACAAGGATAAGAACGGGAAGTGTTGCAAGATCTGTTTGAAGATTAATTTCTCTCAAATCGCCTTCAGTATTAACAGTGAAGAACTCAAGACCTCCCTTTTCGTGAATGTAAGATGGTTCACTCTCATCTGACACTGGTACGTAAGAACCTGGTGACTCAGTGATTTGTTTTAAACGTGATAGAACTTTTTCCATCTTTTCTGGATCAGAGAGATCACTTTCGTCTTTAATATTCTTAGTCTCTTCCTGTAGTGCTCGCTCAATAGCAGGGTGAAGCTGGAAAACCCGTTCGCGATTTTCTGATTTAAAGAGGAGCCAAATGGTTGATTCTCGTCCATGCTGATCAATACGAATATCAGATGTCTCTGTTGGAGAGACAGTAAAGGATAAGGCAAGTGCTTCGATATTCGGATTGTTTGGAACAGGAAGTGATCCGTGTAGACGATAATGTTGTCTTTCAGCAAGTGTTCCTGCTCCCATGAAGAGGATGGTCATACCGATAACACTTAGGTTTTCAGCTGTGTCCTCTGGAATGGAAGATAAATTCAATAGTGGGTAGGGCCCCTTATCACCCATGGTTGTAACAATTAGTCCAGAAAACACGGTTTCCACCTAGTAACTCAATTCTTCGTATTATTTTAGTATTTCTAGAATATCAGTTGTGATATCGAGACAACTTTCTTCTATTCGAGGATAAGGTTCCTCATCGTACTTAAAAATTGATTCCCTTCCAATTAAGATAATTTTATTCTCCGCATTGATCCTTTTAGCAATCATTACAAAATCTTCAATTCGAATAATGTCTGCTTGAAATTGTGGGCCTAAATCAAACACGTGAAACTGTGCTAACATGCGAATAATTTGTGGGCCCACTTTTGTTTCCCACCCCTCACTTTTTCCAGCGGCAATCAGAATATCTTGATTGTGACCTATTAGATAAGCACCTGAAAATCCGTAATCGTCCATTTTTTCTTTTAGAATTTTTTTAATTTTCTTGAGCTGTTTATCATTTGGAATTTTTATACTTGAATCACGTTTTTTCTTAAGGTTTTTAGTGAAATCCACTGCCTTATTTGCTATCTGAGTAAAAACAAGATTTGTCATCCTTTGCTGATCAGTACCCTTCAAAGAGACAATATAAGAGGTAATTTCTTGAGGAATAAGTTGCTGGAGATGATTTTCAACCTTTTTGTGAATTTTTGTTCGTTCTAATTCATTTGGGATAAGATGGCCTCTATTTACTATCAAAATTACTTGAAAATCTTTGTTTACTTTTTTGATATCGAAATATACTTCTTTAAAATCGTTTGCTAAATCATCCAACACTTGATATGAAATATCATGGACATAGATTAGTGTATTAATTTTCAAGTATAATTTTTCTTTCAATGCTGGCAGTGCTTTTTCAAAATATGAATCCTCATTTCCTTTGAAGGATCTATTGAGCCACTCGTAGTAAATAAGATTCTCACGAAGTCTCAGTCCTGGCTCTGCGCGCCCTAATTTTAATATCTGGCTAAATAACAAATCTTTCCCAGAGTGAGATAAGCCAGCTAGTATGATTAGGTTTTGTTGCAAAGCGGTACCTCTAGATGGGTGTTTTCAGCATGTTTTCTAGTTGACTTGTCAGAAGACGAACAGTTTCTTCGATTTCTAACAATTTTCTTGTCTCCAACATGGATTTTTCGTCAGAGGAGACAAGAAGAATTAAGTAATGAGGAGGAACAGAAGCTCGGAATAACATGATGTTACCGATTTTCATTAATTCTGATTTCGAACTGGGAATTAGCCATAAATCTCTTGATTTATCAAGAATGGTTATGAATTGTTGAATTTCATTGATTTCTGTGTCGGATGCACTAATAATAAAGTCGGATTCCACTGTAGATAGTAAAAGGACATCATCCAAGCGATTCATGAATTTTAATGCATGTAACACTTGCTGAATGGGACGCATCCGTAATCTTCTTTGAATAGCTTCTAAGTCTTCTTCTTTTTCGACTTCAGCTGCTTCAGGAATAATTTCGCTCGCTTCAGCAGTAATTCGTTTAAATGCCTCATGAATTGAATTATCATAAATTGAAGTTTGTAAAAAGGTAATATTTTTTGTAACAACCGAAGTTTGGAACATCTCCATAAGAAATTCCATTCTTTCTGCTCTTTGAGTTAAATCGGGCATTAAATCGGTTTTATGCAATAAAATATAGACTGCTGGTTGAACATCTGACATTTCTTCTAGCCGATTTGTGCCTTCGACGAATGCTTTTAGCGAAGCGGGGAAGTTATCAGATGTTGAGATATCACAGATAAAAACCAAGACTGCCACATTGCTGAAAATGAATGAACTCATACTGCTGAGGAAACGTTTCAAAAAAACTTCCTGTCCTCCAAGATCCATCACTGTAATAGGCTCATCAGCAACTTGCTCAACTTGACGTTCATAGTTCAACGTTGCAGCATAATCGGCAGTTTCTTCTGGTGCTTTGCCTCCGAAAACAACATCACGTATGGAGGTTTTTCCTGCCTGAGAAAGACCTAAAAGTATTATTTTGCGAGAACTTTGGGTCTTTAGTTGCTTAAGATAATGACTCATTGTGTAGACCTTGGGTTATTGAAGTAAAAAGATTCAGTCATAAGTTCTAGGACTGGAAATTTAAGGATGACCAAATAAATCTTCCGTCTTAACGAACACTTCTTTGTTTAAGGAATTCCTATTCTAAACAAATAAGTTTTGGAATTAACTTCCTGAATTCTCTTATTGCCTCTCATACTCAGAATATAATGAATTACTGTAACTACCTGATACTAGTATTGTAGTTCCCTACTTTTTCAGAAAATCTAAAAAATAATCAGTTAAGAGTTATCCATCGAGACGTTCGAGAACGACCTCTCGTGCTTTTGGAAGAGCATCCTGACGCTTTTTTTCATGAGCCTGCATAAATTCTTGGATTATGCCTAACAGATTTTTCTTATCCTCTCCACATAATAATTCCCCTTTTCGACAAGATCCTTCAATTTCCTTAAGCTTTTTCTCATCTGATTGAAAGAAGTATCGATACAAATCAAAAATACGACAAATTTTAGGCTGCCCTCCTAATTCTCGTTGCTCTTCTACAGTAGTTCGACCACCTGTAAATGCATTCATGATTTTTTTCTTTAAAGACTTATTAGATTCGAATAAAGTGAGTACTGACATAGGATTTCTTTTAGCCATTTTATCAGAGCCGTCTAATCCCTGAATGAGTTTATGAAAGGTGAATCCAGGTAACATAAACTTGTATGTATCTTGAAAGAACTTCTTACGAACAAAATCATGTGATAATCGTGCATGAGGAGCTTGATCTGCCCCGATGGGTGTCACAGTAGGGAGTGGTCCATTATGGAGTTGAGGTAGTAGAATATCAGCTACTTGTATAAACGCAGCATTATAAACTCCTAATCTGTGTTCCCCATAGATCGATTTCATCATATTATGCGTTGCGTGAGACGATAAAAGATAACCCAATCGCATTACATCCATTTGATGAGATTGACGATATACATACGCTTTGTCAAGATTTAATCCTAGCGCGATTAGATCAGCTACATTTTCAATAGCATTTTGTTCTGCTTGGTCAAGAGGTAACCGTCCATCAGCATAGCTCTCAATATCAGCGATACAAAAGTACACTTTTCCACCAAGCTTCTGAAAATAGATTACTTCATTACAAGTGATTAGGTTACCGATGTGATATTCTGCTGAGCTTGGTTTGATACCTGTCATGATTGCAAACGGTTTTTTCTTATTGATAGACTCGATCACAGGTTCCAATGAGGTGTGACCAAACATAATATTTCTATTCATGTAATAATGTCGTTTACTCTTTGGCAATAAGCCGAGTACTTCATCAATAGGTCTAATTCCAAATTCATTCATTAATCGGTCATAATCTGTTACTGAACCACCGAATGCGTCCACTACTGAATCATTTTGGATATTGTCATCTGAATTCATGATCTGTTCTCACCGTTAACACTTGAAGTAAAAAAATAATGATATAAAGGATGTTGGATTTTTGATTTACTTTTAAAGAAATTTCCTGTACCTAAAATTAATGCTGGTGGAATTCCACTAGCGACAGCTGCCATTGGTACATCTTTCTCACATCCAGCTAACCCAAAAATGAATCAGAATAAAAATTCTCTCCTAGTCCAATGAAAACATCCCCTGGTGGATATCTTGCATTCAGAGTAAGAGAAAAGAATTCTTGAGTTCTGTGTAAATAGCTTAGTATTTACATTAGTTTATGGGTGAAATGGTAAAATCCACTGGTCTCATATAGAAATTGGACAATAATTACAACGGCAATCAGGCTCAATCCCAAACAAAACGTCATAACTCCAAGAGAACCGTAGTACTCGAAAAGGGTTCCTCCAACGACAGTTCCTAAAATTGAACCAGTTGACATTAGTGCAGAAGTAAATCCCATTTCTCTTCCACGATTACCTTCTTTTGTAACATCAGTTATTAATGCCAACGAAGAAGATCCGAATCCTGATGCACATATAAGACAGATAAGGATTAGAAGTATTATCATCAAGTGAGGAATTGGCAGAACGATACCTGGAGCGAATTCTAATGGTTTGGATATTCCGATGGCAAATGGGTTATTTAGTAAATTTATGAAACCTTCTGGTTCGAGACGGAGAATTGCAGCAAAAATTACTAAAAGCAAACTTGTTCCCACACACCCAATGATGAGGAAAGGTTTTCGACCAAAATTATCAGAAAGTTTTCCCAAGGTTGGTTGGAGTATTCCCATGATTCCCACACCCACTAACGCAACAAATCCGATTGTAGTGGCATCCACTCCACCAGCAGTCACTTCTTTTAGTATTACTGGAGCATAAGTCCCTCCAGCTCCTACTAATGTAGTATACGCTAGCCATGCAAAAGCAAACTTTCTGAATTGTTTATTTTTTAGACTCTGAAGCATTGCCTTGAATGGATTCATTCCAGGATCTTCGGATTCGGAAAGATCCTCAAATTTTAAAACATCGTCTCCATTTACATCATCTAATTCAATTTTCACACTTTTAGGCTCATAAAACCGGAATAAATATAATGAAGTTGCGAGTAACAGTATAACTGTAAACACAAAGAAAGAAGATTCTTTGAATAAATCCCATGTAAGACCACCTATGAGAAAACCACTTGCTCCTCCTCCTGAACGAGCTAAGTAGAATTTTCCCATTGTTTCTCCATGACTTCTTTCAGGTGCAAGATCTGCAAACATAGATAACACAGGACCTGATAGCATTGCTGATGCTAAACCTTTAAATGCACTTGCACCAAGTAAAATCCAAAATGCAGTGGCAGATGTTGCATATCCTGCAAATAAAATTGGAAAAGGAATGAAGGTCAAAGCTGCAAGAAATGTACCAGTTACAAGTAAGGGTTTTCTGCCTATACGATCACTAATTGAACCGAAAAATGAGGCTGTAGATAAAGAAACTAAATAATAAACTGTTAGAATTATGGGTAGTTCTAACTCACTTGCTAAAAACCCTCCACTTCTCTCAGGAAGCTCAAAGAAATAAAGTGGTAAACAGATCACTGAGGATGAAAAAGCGGCTTCAGTCACTGCTACTGCAAGAAGAAGTAATCTAATCTGTTCTCGTAAGAAAAAAGTTATAGGTTGTCCAAAAAAAAGCAATGTATCTTTAGTATACTTTGATAAAGATCGGCGTAGCATTTCAGTTGTTCCTTTAATCCTCTACGGTAATCCACTTGATATCTTGGCTGAATAAATGAAGCTTTCCGTTATTATTTTCCATGAATTTCCTCTTTAATAACGTTACATTACACTAAACCTTTGGAGTTAGATTGTGATAAATAAGGAATATTTAAAATTTATCTGATATTGGTTTCTGTTTCGAGTACGAATTAGTCTTTCCTACTCATCACGGAAATAATGATTCATTCTAATGTATTCTACAAATTGAGGTTATGAGAAGTATGAAAATCTCACTAGTTGGTCTTAGTGGTTGCGGAAAAACATCTATCTACTCGACAACTTTCGGAGGAATGACTCCTCTAGAGGTCAAAGATCTTGGGCCTACGGTTATGTATGAGGTCAAAAGCCATAATTATCTTGGGATTCAGGTTTCATTATGGGATTTTGGAGGCCAAGAAAAATATCGTGAAAGCTATTTAGAAACACCAAAGTTATTAGCAAATACATCAATTTTGATTTTTGTTCTTGATCTTCATAACCCTGAGAATTTTGACTTGGCAAACGAGTACTTTGATAATGTTTATTCGGCAATTAAAGAAGAAGACGGAGATCCTCGTGTGAAAATCTTCTATCATAAATATGATACAGAAGATTATGTAGAAGCTACTCTTGAAAAAAATCTCAAAAAAGCCAAACAGCTTCCATTTATAGTTAAATATTCTCCCCGTGAATTTTTAACCTCTGTTTATAGACAAGAAGAACTCAGTGATTTTATAAAGCAACTTTTGATCGCAGATTTTGAAGAATTGAAGAAAAGCGTTGAAAGTGCACAAGAATACTTATCGAAATTGAATTCCAAGATTATAATTACCGATGTTAATGGGAATGTCATTACACATAATATCGAAGGATTTGCTACTGGTATTCAGCTTCGTGAAGACCTTCGTGAATATATTTTCGCATGCAATGTTCTGCGTGAGAATTTTTTGACATCTGAATCCGCATTTTTCTCAGCTAGCTCAGATGTAAAGAAGTTGAAAGTTCATATTTTTAGTTATGTGTTAACCGTTCTTATGATGATGGATGAGCAGGGACCAGCTGATCCAGCAGAATCAATTCAAGAATTATTAAAAGAAATGGAAATTTTCGCAGAATTACTGATTGAGATGAGTAGTGAGGAATAATCAACTGATTAAGTTGATAGAATGAGAATTTTCAGTCTTCATTAATTTACTATTGTTTTCTTGGTCAGATCAGAATAAATTATTTATACGTCACGCACAACATTGGTTCCCGTTGCTTTCAGAGAGATTACACACGATTTATTATAAAAACTACGGAATAAATATATTATCAGTGGTTATTAACATCAAAAAAACGATATTGGAGACGCTCATAAGTGGTTGCAGCAGAGGCTATAGATTCGACAATTCACGAGATCTTAAATTTGAGGGGGAAGAAGCAAGAACACCTGATTCCAATATTACAGGATGTACAGAAAGAATATGGATATTTATCCAAGGAAAATCTGATAAAGATTAGTGAACATCTTGAATTATCACCAAATGAAGTTTATGGGGTCGCTTCTTTTTATCAGCAGTTTAAATTTATTAAACCGGGAAAACATATTATCTCGGTATGTCTTGGTACTGCCTGCTTCGTAAAAGGTGGAAATATTCTTGCAGAAGCAGTGAGGACAAAGTTAGGAATAGAACCTGGTGAAACAACTGAAGATGGTCTATTTAGTTTTGAACGTGTTGCGTGTTTAGGGTGTTGTGCACTATCTCCTGTTGTACAAATAGATAACGAAATCTACGGTCAGGTAAAGCCTTCAAAGTTACTCCAACTTATCAATCGGATGATTAAGAAGGAAAAATCGAAGGAGGAACCAGAATGACACAGGTGGAATCATTACAAAAATATTATCAGAAGACTGTTCTAATTTGCAAGGGAACCGGGTGTGTATCATCTAAATCGGATGAAATTAGTGAGGAATTTGAAGAACAGCTTAAAAACTTCAATTTGCAGGAAAAAATAAAGGTAGATTTCACAGGCTGCCATGGATTTTGTGCACAAGGGCCAATTGTTATCATTGAGCCAGAAGGTGTTATGTACGCTCAGGTTAAATCTCCTAATGTCAAACAAATTGTTGAATCGCATCTTAAAAACGATGTTCTTGTCGAAGATCTCTTTTTCATGGATCCTAAACTAAATAAACGCATTGGAAATTATAAAAATATCGATTTTTACAGTAAACAAACTAGAATGATCTTGGGTAATTGTGGCCATATTAATCCAGAAGAAATTGATGCTTATATGAATACTGGGGGATATTCAGGATTAAGGAGTGCCCTAGAAAAAAAACCAGAAGAAATAATTCAGATAATCACAGATTCAGGGTTAAGAGGACGAGGAGGAGCAGGTTTTTCTACAGGTCTGAAATGGCAATTTTGTCATGATGCTCCTGGTAGTGAAAAATATATCATTTGTAATGCTGATGAGGGAGATCCTGGGGCGTTTATGGATCGCTCCTTACTTGAGGCTGATCCCCATAGTGTATTAGAAGGTATGATTATCGGTGCATATGCTATTGGTGCCTCCCATGGAATTATATATTGTCGAGCCGAGTATCCTCTTGCAATCAAGCGTTTTAGCCGTGCTCTTGTCACAGCAAAGGAAAGAGGGTTTCTAGGTGACAATATTCTAAATTCTAGTCTTTCTCTTGATATATCGGTTCATGAAGGTGCTGGAGCGTTTGTTTGTGGGGAAGAAACCGCATTAATGGCTTCTATAGAAGGACATCGTGGGAATCCTCGTACTAGGCCGCCCTTTCCTGCCACTTCTGGACTTTGGGGTAAACCTACAAATATTAACAATGTTAAAACATGGGCATCAGCATCGTGGATCTTTAAAAATGGGTGGGAAAAGTTCCATGGAATAGGTGTTGAGAATGCTACTGGAACGGCTATCTTTTCTTTAACTGGGAAAGTTAAAAATCTAGGTTTGATTGAAGTTCCCATGGGAACTCCTTTGAGGGAGATTGTATACGAAATTGGGGGTGGAATTCTTGATGATAGAGAATTCAAAGCTGTTCAAACTGGTGGCCCTTCTGGGGGATGTTTACCCCCAAGTCATTTGGATTCACCAGTTGATTATGAAACCATGGCAGCTTCGGGAAGTATTATGGGCTCAGGGGGAATGATAGTACTTGATGAAACTAACTGTATGGTCAAACTTGCTCATTATTTTTTGACTTTCACTCAAGCTGAATCATGTGGTAAGTGTATTCCATGCAGGATTGGAACCAGAGCCATGCTATTAATTTTGGAGCGAATTATTACTGGAAAAGGGGAAGACAAGGATCTTATGCTTTTGGAGGAACTTGCTTATACTGTTAAGATGGGTTCTTTATGTGCTTTAGGCCAAACTGCCCCAAATCCAGTATTAACGACTCTTAAGTATTTCCGTAATGAGTATCAATCTCATATTTTTGAAAAGCGCTGTTTGGCGAAAGACTGTCAAGATCTCATTAATTATGTCATTGATGAAAGTCTTTGCAATGGGTGTACAATTTGCGCTCGTAATTGTCCCGTTAGTGCTATTACTGGAGAAAAGGGGCAAGTGCATTTCATTGACACTGCAGTGTGTGTTACATGTGGCATCTGTCATTCAAGTTGTCCAAAAACAGCTATCTTCAAACAAGACAGGCCCCAAAAGGTGGTACCATAATGACCAAGTGGATGAATATTAATGGGAGGCGTGTTGTGTTTGAGGAAGGAGAGACTGTACTTGAAGTAGCTACAAAAGCTGGAATTTTTATCCCTACTCTCTGCGCAAGACCAGATTTACCTTCATTTGGTGCATGCCGATTATGTATTATTGATGTAGAGGGAAACCGAACTTACCCCAATTCCTGTACATTACCTGCCAGAGAAGGAATGGTTGTTCGAACTGCAACACCAGATTTACAAACTGTTCGTCGAAATGTTTTCCAATTAATCCTTGCTGAACATCCTAGTTATTGTATAATATGTAAGGAACACGATGAATGTGAAAAAGTACGCCATGGGGAATATAAAGCAGGACGAGTTATTGGATGTTTTACTTGTAGTAACAAGGAAATATGCGAAATTCGAGAAATTTCTGAGTATTTACGGGTCAAAGATATACGGTATCCAATGCTTTATAAAAATCTTCCGTTGGAACGTGATGATCCATTTCTTGTAAGAGATTATAACCTTTGTATCCTATGTGCTCGTTGTATTCGAGCCTGTCAAGATGTATTGGGATATAGTGCTATTGCTCTAACTAAACGTGGCCATGATACCAAAGTAGGAACTATTTTAGAAGTATCTCACCTCGAAAGCGGGTGTGTATTTTGTGGTCATTGTATTGATGTATGTCCGACAGGAGCTCTCATTGCCCGTGGTTCGACATGGTTTGGAACTCCCGATAAATCTGTTACAACAACATGTAATCTATGTTCACACGGATGTCAAATGGTAATTGACGTAAAGTGGGATAAGGTAGTAAACGTTCATCCTCCATATGAATTGTCAGCTCGTCGTGAATATTGTGTAAAAGGACGATTTTGTATTCCAGCTCTTGTAAATGGTCGTGACCGACTTAAATACCCTACTGTCAAACGTAAAGTAATCAAAGAAGAGCAGTATCCAGTTCCTTGGGATGAAGCAATTACACACACGGCTGATAAGTTGAAAGGCTACAAACCTGAGGAAATCGGAATTATATTATCTCCATCTTTAACTGACGAAGCAGTTTATCTTCTTTTGAAATTTGCACAAAGAGTCAGTACCAACCCCGTTGTATTTATCGAAGAAGATATCAAGAATTTACAGTCTCAAGGAGTAAAAGCAATCTTTTCTACCTTTAATTCGAATGTTTTCTCTGAATTTGATGGTCTAGAATTCCTGATTCTACAGGATATATACCAATCGAATTCTTCTGATACTGCTGAGGTCGTTCTTCCAACGACAATGTTCGCTGAAGAAGACGGAACAAAATCGGGAGAAGAATACATGAAATACGCAATAAATAAAGCAGTTGAACCACCAGGAGAGGCACTTCCTAGCTGGATCATTGTAAGCCGCCTAGCTCAATCAATGGGATTAGATGGATTTAATCATGAATCAATTGAAAATTTACAGGATGAAATAAGGAATGCCGAACCACTAGAAATACCTAAGGTATCAAAACAACAGCTTGAGTATATGGGAGTTCCCATAGCTGACAAAGTTGAAGAGTTTAGGCTGTATATAACTTCAAAGCGTGCTATCAACCAGTCAAAAGGAAAAGGTGTATTAGATGTCCAAATTTGAAATTCTAAAAAAGGAAGAATTTGTACCCAATTTTTACAAGCTAGATATATCAGTTCCTACTATAGCAAGAAAAGCTAAAGCAGGTCAATTTATCTTAGTAATGGTAGATGAACGGTCAGAAAAAATACCTTTAACCTTAATAGATTGGGATAAAGAAAAAGGTACGATTTCATTTATTGTCCAGGAATTAGGATTATCTACTTCCAAAATGGCATTTATGGAAGAAGGAGATTCATTTTATAGCATTGTAGGGCCATTAGGGGAACCAGCTTATCTAGAGAATTTTGGAACAGTTGTTGTGAGTGGGGGTTGTTATGGAGTAGGTGCGACCTATCCAATAGCAAAAAGACTCAAGGAACTTGGAAACCACGTAATAACAATTATTGAGGCTAAAAACGAGAATTTACTTTATTATGAAGAGGAATTCAAAACTGTGAGTGATGAAGTCATCCTTGTTACCACTGATGGATCTAAAGGAGAACGGGGACATATTTACGATGTGCTTGAGCACATGATTGAATCTCAACAACGAAAAATTGATCATATCAAAGTTATTGGCTGCAATGTCATGATGAGCAAGGTTTCAAAGCTAACGAAAGAAAAAGGAGCTATTCCAACCTATGCTACAGTTACCACAATTATGGTGGATGGAACAGGGATGTGCGGAAGCTGTCGTTTATCTTATGATGGTAAAACAAAATTTGCATGCGTTGATGGACCAGAATTTAATGCCCATAAAATTGATTGGGAGGAAATAATACATGTACGTAACACCTTGTATATTAGTGAGGAAACACTTAGTTTACAGAATTTTTCTCCTGAATGCCGATCCTTAGCTAAATATCAAGAAAAATCCAGGGAAGAGGAAACATCATGAAGTCTAAAGACCGAATGAAGATAGTTTTTTCTGAAATGCCAACCCAACCTCCTCAGGTACGAGCAAAGAATTTTCGTGAAGTTCCTTATGGCTATTCCGAAGAGATGGCAATTCAGGAAGCAAATCGATGTTTGAACTGTAAGAAATCTAAATGTGTTGAAGGGTGTCCTGTACGTGTTCCAATACCAGAATTTATATCTCTTGCACAAGAAGGGAAATTTTTAGAGGCTGCTTGGAAAATTAAAGAAAGAAATGTTCTCCCTGCTGTTTGCGGTCGTGTTTGTCCTCAGGAATCTCAATGTGAAGGTGTTTGTGTTAGGGGTAAAAAAGGAAGATCTGTAGGAATTGGTAATCTCGAACGGTTTGTTGCAGACTATGAAAGATCTAGTGGCCATATTCCTGAACCCATGCGAGTTAAGAAAAATGGGAAAAAAGTAGCTATTATCGGGAGTGGACCCTCAGGTCTAACAACGGCTGGCGATTTAATACAACAGGGGTATGAAGTAACGGTTTATGAAGCATTTCATCTTGGTGGAGGCGTTCTTGTATATGGAATTCCTGAATTCAGACTTCCTAAATCAGTTGTACAGTATGAAATTCAGAATTTGGAGAATTCTGGTGTCAAATTTGTTTATGATTCAGTTATTGGGAGGGTTCGCAGTATTGATGAATTATTTTCTGAGGATGGATACGATGCAGTTTATATTGGAGTTGGAGCTGGCTTACCTGTGTTTATGAATATTCCAGGAGAAAATTTGCAAGGGGTTTATTCTGCTAATGAATATTTGACACGTTCGAATTTGATGAAGGCGTACCTTTATCCCGATTATAATACACCATTACTTACTGGCAAAAATGTTGTTGTAGTCGGTGGAGGAAACGTCGCCATGGATTCAGCTAGAACTGCTTTAAGACTCGATGCTAAAAATGTATATATCGTCTATCGTCGTTCTAGGGAACAAATGCCAGCGAGATTGGAAGAAGTTCACCATGCAGAAGAGGAAGGAATTCAATTTAAGTTATTATCTAATCCAGTAGAGATCATGGGTGACGAAAAAGGGAGAATTGAGTCTATTCGCTGCCAACGATATGAACTTGGGGAACCAGATAAATCTGGCCGTGCCAGACCAGTTCCGATAGAAGGGGACTATTTTGAACTCACTACGGATCTGATTATCATTGCGATAGGAAATAAAGCCAATCCTTTGATTACAATGACTACACCAGATTTAGAGGTGAATAAATGGGGAAATATTGTGACTGATGAATTGGGAAGGACTAGTAAACCGTTTGTATACGCGGGTGGGGATATTGTAACTGGAGCTGCAACAGTTATTTCTGCAATGGGTGCTGGACGACGATCGGCAATGGCTATTCATGAAGATCTTTTTCCACCTACAGAGGAAATTACTGAAAGCTTTGTGATTCCTAAAGAGATATTAGAATTAAAATATGTAGCAATCTATCCAAAATCAGTTTATCTAAGAGTAAATTTAGTTAACGTTTCCGAAAAAGAACTTGATCAAGTTAAAATCCGAATTTCTCACGTTCATGATTTCTTTGAAACAACAATGTTCGAAAAAACTGTACCTCAATGGTCACCTGGTGAAGAACACGAAGTTGATTGTCCCCGCATTGACAAAAGCGAAAAAGAATATCTGATTACAATTAATGACCTACATGGTAAGATTATGTCAAAAATTATTGTTGCAGAAGACGTGAAAAAATGATTATCGGAATTAAGTTAGTTCAAGTGTATTGAATGCGGCAATGATGTCATGAGTTGTGATAATACCTACTAATTCATGAGAGATAGGATCTTTAACGGGAATTCGTTTAATATTTTTTCTGTACATCGTGATTAATGCATGTTCAATTGTATCCTTTGGCGCAATTGTGATTAAATCTTTTGTAGCAATTTCTATTGCCATAACTTCACATAGGTCTTTACAATCGGTTATTATTTTTTTTACAATATCCCGTTCTGTAATTATCCCTATCACTTCGGAATCTTCATAAACCAATAAAGAACCAATATTTTTCTCTATCATTAATTCTGAAGCATATATCACACTTTTATCCCCACTAATAGTTATTAAATCCTTTGTCATTAAATCTTTAACCTTTGTTATGTTCAAAGCGCATTTTCCTACCTTTAAATTCGTTTTATTTTTAGATTATCTTCTTCATCTTCAATTTTAAGTAAGTAACGTATCCCTTTATCTAATTCAGGTTTAAATTCTAACTCACTAACCTCATTTGGAGCCCATTTCAAAAGTTTCTTGACTTTCTTGTCTTTACCAACGAAACCATGAGATTCATAGACTCGGATAACTACATTTTTTAGATCGAAAGGAGTTGTATTTTTTACTGAAATTTTTACTAAATCTTCCCCTCTACTTATTGATAGAATTTTGATCGATTTTGGACTTTCTTGAGAATGATCTGAAGTTTTCTGGCCAATAATTTTACTATCTTTACTTCTTGGAATCGCGAATCTTAATTTCTTTTTTGGTACAGAGTTCAAAGTAGTCCTTTTGCCAGGTTCCCTTTCTCTGTCCATATGAAATAAAGGTTCAAGTTTACTAATTGGTGTGTTAGGAGTTAATGATTGACAAATTTCAGCTAGTCCCTCTTCCACTAATTTAACGTTGTCTGGTAAAAAGTCCTTGTTCTCAGCCTTATTAGTCGATTCAAGCTGAAATCGCACGAGATAACACAAATGTTTACTGAATTTTTCCTTTATCTGGGAATGAAACTCGTGGAGTATTTCTTGAGCAATGAAAGAAACTTTTTCAGGAGCTTTCACGATGAGGATAAATCTCTCCTTTTGCCATTTCATTGCTTTCATGCCTGGCCGTCTCTTCAACCGTTGTGTATCACATTCGAAGAGAGTGGCAGAATATACCACTCCACTAAGTTCAAGATCCATTGTAGAGAATTTTTCAGACTTAAGGAATTGATCTTGATGCCACCACGCTGGGTGAATAGCTAAGATGGCCCTTTCGTTTTCACTTGACATGAGAGCCTTTGGATAGGCAAACAGTAGTGAATGACCTTGTAATTCATCATAAAAATAAATGAAGAATCCGAAAGAGCGATCTTTTACTTGAAGGTGATATGAATCAATAGGATTTGATTTCCCATTCGGCAAAAAAATGAACTCCAAGTAATAGGATAGATACTCAAATACAAATTAATTAACAAAACATTAGAAAATTGAAAATTAAATCTTTTCCTGTAGCTATTTTATAACTTAATATCTGTAGAATCGATATTCAATGATTTAATTGCCACTGTTTGGTTTTTGCTACTTATTTTTAGCAAATAGCTTTCCAATTTTGATGATCGTGGAAATTCCAAAATTAGATCCTCCTTTGTAGGCCATTCCTCAAGATCCTGTTCCCATAAATTTTCACTGAAAAATTCCGTCTTTTTAGACACTCTGATTTTAACATCTTCTAATGTCTCCATTTGATTCACTAAAATTACTAAAACCTCATCGTTTTGATATTTAGAGTCTAAAACTCGCATTGTGACTGGATCCTTAAAAAAGCTCTTTCCAGGAGTTTTTTGACTTCTTGAATACACAGAAGATTTGGGAATCGACAAATTTTGTTTTTTAAAGAACATCTTGGTATTGGATACGTTGTTTCCTAGATCTTCCCAAGTTGTCTGAAGAAATTTTCCGATTTTAGCCACTTTGTCCGAAAGCTGTATGTATTTACGTCTTTTAGCAGGATTTAAACCAAGGATTTGTCGCTTATACAGGATTTCAATGTCATTCCAATGATTAATTTGGAGATCGTCTCTGAATTGTTCAATTAATTCAAGAGGAATATGTTCTCCATCCTTCCATATTTTTAAAACAATTCCGAAAATCGGTTTTTCAACGGTAGCTTCTGCGTCATGTGATTTAGGTCCAATCAATTGAAGTGCTGAATAGATAAATTCAGAAATCTTTAGATCTATACGAATGGGAATGGGGATATGTTCAACTTTCCAAATATAGTGTGTCTTCAATATATCATGTTCTGAGGAGTTTTTTTTCAATTTTGCAGGAATAGAAAAAAGAATTTGTAAGCCATAAGTTGTGTCAAAGGAACACAAGAAGAATCCGATCAAGGTCGAAGAAAATGGACTAGTCTCGGTCGATTTCTCCAGTAGTGTAGAATTCGTACTAAAAGGATCTATATTCATTGTGTTTGCTGCCATCAAGTGTTTACAAATGAATAATTATTTTAGTCAGTTTGAATCTCTTTACGTTCCATTTATGTATTAACTTCAAAAATCTTAGGATATTCATGATTGCGTGTGAGAATATCAATTAAATACTGCAATATTAATCGCAATATTTGAGCGACAATTACCTATATTCACCTAGATCATTATTTTAAAACTATTACTTTCATTAGATCAGGCATGATTGGAGCAGAATCTGTTGGAATCAAAGATATGGGATGTCATATGTGTGGGAGGCGGCCCTGCTGGAATTTCTTGTGCAATTCGAGCTGCAGAATTAGGAAGAAGTGTTCTTGTTCTTGAAGCTCGATCAGGATCGGCTACAGCAGGTAGTATGATGGTTGATGGTTATCCAGGCTTTTTCAGTATTACTCGCCAAGAATTATTGGATAAAATGGCCCGTCAAGCAAAATATCATGCAACGATCAGATATGCTGAACGTGTCAGTCGACTAGAACTAGAAGGTAAGATCAAACGGGTCTATACTACTGTAGTACGGGGAGAGTTCTTTGCGGAAGAAATCGCATACCACGGTAAAACAGTTCTAATCGCCACGGGTTTACATCCCAAAAAGCTAAATGTCCCTGGAGAACGAAAATACCATTCTAAAGGAATTTATTACAATAATCCCCCTGAAGGGGAATATGAAGAGAAAAATGTTGCCATTATTGGTCATACTTCATGGGCCGTTCGAAATGCGCTCCATTATGATTCGTTAGGAGCACAAGTATGCTTGATTACCGCTAGAGATGCGTTTGATGCACATCCTGCATTGTTAAGAAGATTAAATGAAAGTTTTGTTAATATTCGTTTTGGACATGAAGTTATTTCATTTGAGGGAGATCTTAAAGTCAAGAAAGTGAATTTGAAGAGTTCTACAGGTGAGAGAGTATCAATTTCAACTGAGATTATCGTTATCCTCAGTAGTAAAATTAAGAATAGAGAATTATTCATGAATGCTGGTTTAGCTATCACACCTGAAGGAAAAATAATAATTAATTCCGCAAATCAAGATACAAACTTACAGGGAGTATTTGCTGCTGGAAGCGCAATAAGAGGAGATTCGATTGTTGGAATTGATGCTGCAGAAGGTCAAACAGCGGCTATGCAGATCTCACACTATCTTACAAATCTGGAAAAAGAAGCAAGTAAAGAGATACCAGAAAAATTGGAGCCGTCCTTAGCCCAGAGGTTTGTTGAAGGGAAAAGTACAATTATTGAAAAGGTCGACTTGTCTTCAGAAATAATTAAGTGGGTCGTTAGTGCTCCACGCATCGCAGAGAAATGTCAACCAGGTCAATTTGTCATTTTACGTGTTACTGACCATGGTGAAAGAATTCCCCTAACAGTTGCTGATTTTGATAGAGAAGCTGGAACTATTACACTTATTTTTCAGAAGATAGGAAAGAGTACGAAATTGATGGGAAGGTTAAGTGAGGGAGATCATATTTTGAATTTGTTAGGACCGCTTGGTGAACCTGTGAAGATAGAAAAATGGGGAACAGTCGTAGTATTAGGAGGAGGTTGTGGTGTTGCCCCTGTATTGCCAAAAACGAAAGCAATGAGAGATATAGGTAATTATGTGATAAGCATTATTTCTGCTCGAACAGGATCACTTCTGATCTGTCAAGATGAGATGACTTCAGCCAGTGATGAGCTACATATTGCTACAGACGATGGGACGTTAGGTCACCATGGATATGGATTAGATTTATTGCGAAAATTCATTGATGAAGGGAGAAAAATCGATCATGTCGTTGCTATTGGGCCTATCCCAATGATGAAAGCAGTAGTTGATTTCACAAAACAGCACGATATCCCGACTATAGTATCCTTAGCTCCATTAATGGTTGATGGAACTGGCATGTGTGGAGCATGTCGAGTTACCGTGGGAGGTAAAGTGAAATTTGCGTGTGTAGATGGCCCTAACTTTGATGGTTTAAAAGTAGATTTTGAAGAATTAACTCTTCGATCACGAGCATACCGTTATGAGGAACGAATTGCCGTTGAGCGTATGGCAAGAACAAATTAAGGAGTCTTGAACATTATGAGTGAAGAAAGGGAAAAAAATAGGCAACAACGCAAGCAAAAGCTCAAGAAAAAACGAACTCATATGAGTGTTCAAGAATCTCGTGAACGAATTCGTAATTTCAATGAGGTTGCTTTAGGCTATACAGATAAAGAAGCTCTGGAGGAAGCCTCTCGCTGTTTGAAGTGTAAGAAACCTCGCTGTGTGAAAGGTTGTCCTGTTAGTGTCCAAATTCCAGAATTCATTCAAAAACTGTTTGAAAATGATATCAATGGGGCGAAAGACATTATCTTGTGCACCAATAGCCTTCCAGCGATAACTGGACGAGTTTGTCCTCAAGAAAATCAATGTCAAGAGTTCTGTATTCATCCCAATGCTATTTCTATTGGGAATCTAGAAAGATTTGTTGCAGATTATGGAGAAAGTGGGGATAGAAATATTGCTAGCGAATTAGGTAGTAAAGTTGCTGTTGTTGGTTCTGGACCCTCAGGTTTGACATGTGCTGCAGAGTTAGCCATATTAGGTCATAAAGTAACTGTCTACGAAGCATTACATGAATACGGTGGTGTCTTAACCTACGGAATTCCTGAGTTCCGAATGCCCAAATCTGTTGTAAATGACGAAGTTAAATCTGTCATGGCATTAGGTGTGACATTTGAAAAAGATGCGCTTATTGGGAGAACTATAACTGTAGATGAGCTTTTAGAAAAGTATAACTTTAATGCTGTCTATGTTGCTTCTGGTGCTGGGACTCCGAATTTTCTGGACGTTCCTGGAGAAAACCTTAATGGTGTATTTTCTGCAAATGAGTTTCTCACCAGAGTAAATCTTTTGAAAGGTTACATGTTCCCTGATTATGATACGCCAGTGACAATTGGGGAAAAAGTCGCCGTTGTCGGAGCAGGTAATGTTGCAATGGACTGTGCAAGAACCTCTTTACGACTAGGAGCACGAGAGGTCGATATAATTTATCGACGATCAGAAGGAGAAATTCCGGCACGATTAGAGGAAATAATTCACGCTAAAGAAGAGGGAGTAGTTATCGGAGAATTAACATTACCGTTAGAAATAATTGGCGATAATAAAGGAAACGTTGTAGGTCTGAAATGTATGAAAATGGATCTAGGAGAAAAAGATGCTTCAGGTCGTCGACGACCGATTCCAATTCCAGAAACAGAATTTATTTTTCCTGTTGATACAGTTATTATCGCTATAGGTCAGCGACCCAATCAATTAATTGCAATGACAACTGATGGACTGGACACTACTAAATGGGGAACGTTTGTACATGATGAAGAAACAGGTGCAACAACCCGCGAGAGAATCTTTTGTGGTGGTGATGTAGCAACTGGTGCAGCTACTGTAATACTAGCCATGGGTGCAGGTCGAAAAGCAGCTAAGGCAATTCATGAAATGATACTTGAGAAAGATTTAAATCAAACCCCCGAGTAGTTTTAGCTCCGAATATTTTATAAACCACCAGATATCCTAAAGGAGAGGGAGAGGTTTTATGGATTTTAAGTTGGATCAAGTAAGCTAAGAGACAAGATGATTTCTTTAACATTTAAATCTAGAGTAGATAATAAGGTGTATAATAATGAAAAATAAATGGCAGGTTGTCCCAAAACGTGTAGGACGAAGTAGAAAGATTATCGTTAGTAAATTTGAGCCTGAGGAGATTTTCATTGAGTTTGAACTAAATGTAAACGATCCTTCTACAACTCAAGAAGCTATTGAAGCTGCAACACAATTAGCAATTTCTTATCTTGATGAAGAAGAAAAAAAGCTTCGTAAGCCCCAAAAACTTCAAACAGAAATAAAACAGTCTAAACAGAAGCTTAAAGAAGAATTCAAATTAGAAATCACAGATGAAGGAAAAAAATTAGGTAAATTCAGAATTAACCGGTCTGAGGATCCTCAATTTGAAAATTTCATCCATCTGTGGCTTGAAATTGATAATCAAAAGATATATGTTGGTTATCTTAGAAAAGATAACGGGGATTTCACTATCAAGGACAAAAATAAGAATACCTTAGAAAAATATGGAGTGAAAAGAGGGAAGCATTTTAGAATAATTCAAAAATAATGTAACTTAATACAAAAATAATGCTGGGATAAGAAATTGGAACGACAAAGTCGACACGCAGGTAGTTGGTATGAGGGATCCGAAAAAACCTTAACGCGACAAATTCACGATTTATTTCTTGATAAGCAATGGGGATATGGGAAAGATCCTCTGGAAGATTTAGAAAATAGGAATGTTGACCCAAATCTCATAGGAATAGTCTCTCCCCACGCAGGATATGTGTATAGCGGACCTATTGCATCTCATGGCTTTGCAGAAGTATATAAACGAGTAGAAAAGGTTAATACCATCGTGATATTAGGGCCTAATCATCAAGGATTGGGTGCACCGATTTCTTTTTATCCAGAAGGACATTGGCGTAATCCTCTTGGATCTGTAAAGGTTGATACTGAATTTGTGGAATATGCTAAAACCTACGATTTTGGATCAATCCAGAATCGAATTGGGTTCGAGCAAGTCGCACATGTAAATGAACATTCAATAGACATACAGTTGCCTTTTTTGCAATATCTTTACAAAAATGAATTTGAGATAGCACCTATTTGCCTAGGAGATCAATCCTTTGATCCAACAGTATCCACTCTTTCCACTTTTTTGAGTGATTATATAAAATCACATACTGAAAAGCGTATTCTAATAGTGTCTAGTAGCGATTTCTCACATGAAAACAATTATGATCTTGTTGTTAAGAATGATAAAGTAATGTTATCCTATTTAGAGTCAATGAATCTCAAAGAGGCAGAACAGTTTCGAAAGAGAATAAGAATGACAATGTGTGGATATGGTCCGATATTTACCCTCATTCAAACTGCAAAAAACTTGGGTACTCCCTCTGTACAAATCCTGAAATATGCTAACAGTACTGATATACGCCCTGGAGGGGGTTATACTGTTGGTTATGCTAGTATTCTAGTTAGGTCATCATAAATAGCCCATTTATACCCAAATGTACGCAGGAATTAAGAAAATGAGTTCTAATATCTTAGTAATTGGTAAAGTTGCGTATAAATTAAAATTTACGATTTTTAGTGATTTTAAGACCTTCACCGAATCAAATACGCTCCAAGCCGGAGAAGCAAAAAGAGAATTTGATGGAATGGCCTCTAATATCGTATATGGGTTGACAGTGCTTGGTAGTTCACCAACTCTCACTTCTATTGTAGGTAAAGATTTTGAATGGGATTTAAAACCCTATTTTGAGCAGTTGGGAGTAAAATTAAAGCTGTTTCATGACTCAGACAGAGAAACCGCATGTAATTTTCATCTGAAGGACGAGAAAGATCAGTATATAAGAGTACAGCAGAATAATTGTTATAATTATCTTGCAGAGCAATCTATAAATGGTATAGTACCTCCTAAACTTCTTGATCAATTCAGCGTGATATTTGTTGGAACTGGAAAAGTTGAAGCAGATGTTAAGTTTCTGAATTATCTACATGAATCAAACAAAGGTATTCCTATTGTATATTCCCCCGATGGGAATATTAGAGAGGTTTCCCAATGGAGGTTTTCCCAAATATTAGAAAAAGTATCAATGTTCGTATGTGAAGAAACCGAATTGCAGTTGCTAGAAGAGAAAGCAAAAGTAACTCGTTCTGATTTCTTTCAAAAATATCCCCATCTCAAATATATTATATCTCTGGTAAATCGCTCTAAAGTAATAGTTCATGCTAAAAACATGAATATTAAAGTAACAGAAGGGCCGATCACGGATGAAATATCCAAAGAAGGTTGGCAAGATGCTTTTCGTGCTGGATTAATTTTTGGAGTGTCAAAAAGGAAACCAATTGACGAAACCGCTAAATTAGCAGCTTCCCTAGCTTCTTATTTTGTGGAATCACAAGGTCATCATAAATACTCGCCAAGTGTAGAACAAGTTCAATTACGAGCTTTTGAGGTGAGGACTATCAAGAAAGAGATCAAAAACTAAAATTTTCTGACTATCCAGCAATTCCTCTTGCTGTCGCTCCGTGACTCCATAACGAAATCTGCTTGAAATTTACAAATTCAAGACCTATCTCTTTTAATTCGTTTCTTACAATCATTTTAATGCGGTTGACGATAATCGGCCTTTGATTAACAATTTCGTGCTCTTTTATATCTTTGAGTATCAAACCAATATGTCTTTGAATTTGAAAATTAAGAAAAACATTAACAGATTCAAGATCTAGGTTTCCTCGTGTAACTTGTGATAGCAAATCTAAATCTTTTGTATGATAGCTCAGAACTCCTCTAAAATCAATTTCTACATTAGTGCTATGAGAAATCCGTGCATAGGCGAAATCAAGCGAGTAAATACAATACTCTTTAATTTCCATATGTAGCTGCATCCAATGGATTGTTGTTATTGGTTTGCATTTTATAAAGTTAGATCATCTATCAATTCTGTAAAAGCGAATTTATCCACATCTACAAGTCCTTTATCGGTGATCTTTAAATGTGGAATTACTGGTAGTGCCATGAATGATAAGGCCATCAGTGGTTCATCAAAACTTGATACTCCATCCGTGAAGATTTTATTAATTGCCTCTAACTCATGGAGTAGGGTTTGATAAGATTGAGTACTCATTAAACCGCCAAAAGGAAGGGAAACTTTGCCAATCTTCTCATCAGCAATAACGACATAACCACCTTTTATGTTTTGTAGTAGTTTGACAGCTTCTATCATAGTTTCATGATCCGTGCCAGCTACTAACAAATTGTGACTATCGTGTGCCACAGTCGTAGCCATAGCAAATCGTTCTACCGTTATCTTGAATCCTTGAATGAATGCATTAGAAATATTGCCGTTTACACCATATCTTTCAATAACAGAAATAGACAGTATATCTTCTTTTGGATTCGGTCGAATCCATCCATCTCTTACTTCTAAATTAATATGCTTTAGATCAGTTAGAACTGAATTCGGAATTACTCCTATAACCTTTACGGAATACATGCCATCTTTGAGCGAAGTTTTTGCTCTCAAGTGTTCTGATGAGGGAGGAGTCATGAGTTTTATTGTGTCTTGAGCCCAATCAGGAAGAGAAGTTAGTGAAAAGTCCCACAAGACTTCTTTGTTTGCATAAACTATTTTTCCGTTGGAAATAACTGTTGAGACTTGCATATCTTTTAAATCATCTAAAAGCACAACATCTGCAATTTTTCCTGGGGCAATCGAACCAATTTCATTATGGAGATCTAGGTATGTGGCTGCATTAATCGTTACCATCTGAATTGCAGTTAAAACATCTAATCCTTCTGTAACAGCCATTCGAATATGAGAATTCATATGACCATTAGCCACTAGGTCAATGACATTTCGATCATCAGAGCATAAAGTACAATTTCGTAAGTCAAGATCTTTGTCTTTAACGAGTTTTAACACATTGTGAATGTCTTTAGTGAAGGATCCCTCTCTTGCCATGGTAGTCATACCCTTCCTTAATTTCTCAAGCAATTCTTCCCCTGTTGTACTTTCATGGTCAGATTTTATCCCTGTTGTGATGTAAGCATCTAAATCTCTTCCTGAGACACCTGGACTATGACCATCAATTACTGAAAGATTTTTCCCTAGAAGCACCTTATTCAGAACGCTATCATTTTTGGCTAAGACGCCTGGATAATTCATCACTTCGCCTAATCCATAGAAACGTGGTTCGTTCTGAATCATATCTGCAATCGCATGATCATCAATGGTAAAAGCGGTTGTCTCAAGTCCAGGGGCCGCAGGAACACAGGAAGGAATTTCAATTAATAGACGTAATGGCTGTTTTTCTGCAAGATCAAGAAGAAGCTTGAGGCCTTCCTCTCCCAATGCATTGCCTATCTCATGAGGATCCATTATCACAGTAGTCGTTCCATGGGGGACAACTAACTTGGCAAATTCAGATGGTGGAAGCATGGTACTTTCTATATGCAAATGAGATTCGATAAATCCAGGAGAAATATATTTTCCGTGGGCATTAATACTATTATTACTATTTGCTGTATCAAGAATGCCTGGTTCAGCCACATTAGCTATTCTATTCTTATAAATTGCGACATCAGCCAAATAGGTCTCTCGAGTGATAACATTGACCAGTGTCCCGTTTTGAATAAGAATATCAGATGGAATCTCCCCTCGTGCACATGAAATCAACTCTTTAAGGAACGAAATATCCAATTAAATCACCAAAAATCGGTAAAGAAGAAAAATCTAATGGAAGAATTTTGTTATAAGGTCAGCAAGAGCCTCGGCCGTAATTTCAGTTCTTTTGTTGATTGACAATGAAATTGCGTTTGCTTTTCTTGAAAATTGTACGAAATCATTGATACTATCGAGAATCGCTTGTTTCAGCATTACTGGGAGGCTTAGACGAAGGAATGCCTTATTCCGTTCTGCTGTTTGGTCCATATTATAATCAACAATGCTAATTAATTCTTCAGTTCGTGAGATTAAACTGTGAAAATCATCTTTGATGACTGTTACTACAGAATCTTCACAATCTTTATTCTCTTCAAGTGCGAAGACCTCTTTCATTGTTGTTGTCATAGGATGTAGAACGTTCTCCACAAATGTCGCTAGTGATGTTTCTAGCTGCTCTTCAAAATCAATCTGGAGAAAGTTATTGAGGGCAACAAAGTAGTCTTTCCGCAAAGGCCGTAATTCTGCAGTAGTAGCATACAGATTCTTGTCCGCTCTTCTAATGGAAATTGGGTAAACATCTCCTCGAAATAATTCTAAGTACCCAGTCTCAGGAACCTCCTCTGTAATGAGTGTATAACCCTCAATCAGCTGAGCGAATCCCTCGAGAAACTCTACTGTCGCCATTGGCATTAATTCTAGCGGATAGTCGTCATCAGGACTGATACGAAAATTAACATCGGTTACAGGGGAATTGAAAGTAATAACATCAATCGTTTGTAGAGAATCATTATGATTGATAGTGAAACTTACATTTTCAGGAGTTACACTAAATGATTTAAGTGTTTCAATTCCTGGCAGATTTAATTCTCTTGTTATTGTTCCTTGGACCGAAATGGGGGGATATAACATAAAATGCATGCGGAATTCTCCAAATTACTTTCTTCAACGAGAAACGTTTACGAGTAATATATTTGTTTTTTCCCCATTTCAGTGTATCGCTTAGAAAGAATTAAGTAATTATTCTTCTGGTTTTGAAAGTAGATCAGCTAATCCACTTGTTTGAAGCCAATCACGATCAGTTTTTTTCATCCGTGAAAAGTTGTTTCTCTTTTGAGAACTTCCTCGTTTCTTGTGACTTTTATTGGATGTTTCAAGCATATTTTCAAAGAGATGTAATGTTTCCTGAACAGTAATTTCAGTAATACGATCAAGAAACCAAGGTTCCAAACTACTTTTCCGTTTATTTTTTAACCAACGAAAGTTTCCATCAAAGAATATAGTCATTCCCCAATCTTCAGGATTACGCTGGATTCGTCCATGGGCTTGTTGAATAGTGATTAGTACATCATTTTCAAGGAAATTAGGATACTTTTTTACTTTTCTTTGAACAATTGGGTCAAACATCATTGGGAAAGGAACTTTGGGGATCAAACAGAGACGTGCTAAATCATCATCTAGTGAAATTCCCTCCCAGGCTGACGGTGTAATTAAAATATCACCCTTTTTTGCATCAATGAATGATTTGACAGCGGTATCAGATTTTCCTGCTGTATGAGTTATAACTACTAATCCATTTGCACGTGCTAAACCCTCCATTAACCGTGCAAGTTCAAAACTTGATGCTAAAATAAGTCCACGTTGTTTATTTTTATACAACAAATTCATAAATGGCTGAGCGTACTTTTGGATGAATTCAAAGGTGTCCTTTTTCTTATTAGAATTTGCAGTAGAAAGATTTTTCGCCTCTTTAAGTAATACAAAGGGATGATTATTTTTATCAAACGCAGAAGATTCTTTTATATACAAACAGTGTTTTGGATCCATTCCAAGTAATTTTGCGAGATATTCACCATCTCCGATGGTAGCAGACATAAAAAGGTTTTTTCCTCCTCGAAATAATTTGGAAAATATGTAAGCAATGTCAAATGGCTGAACAGTAAGCTTTAGTGTACCTTTAGATCGATCTCTCTGAAGAAAAAAAGCCAAGTCAGCTGAATTAGGATTCTCAATAAGATCTGATATCGCGGTAATTAGTTCAGTTACTCGCTTTAACTCCCTCAGGCTATCAAGGCTGATAGAATCAGGACGTGTATTCATCTGCTTTGCAATAAATAGCTCTTTTTTCGCTAATACTCCCTTTAACATATGAAGAAAATCTAATCCTTCTTGTAAATCGATTTCTGCGAATTGTTTTTCTTTTAATAGAGTTTTTTCCCAGTTACGGAATACTGCTAATGATTTTTCGTCTTCTGTAAGCGATCTTAGCAATGAAAAGCTTATTTCAACTCGCACTAAGGTTTCTAAATTTAATAGATTATGTGCCTCATCGAATATTCGAAAAGTGGCTTTTTCTTCTCCCAAATCTACATATTTAAATACCCACCAATTAAGAATCCTAACCTGACTTTTTCTAATCTGCCGACGAGCGATGAGGAGAGGACAACGTTGTCGAGATCGACAAGTTCTTGCGTACGGTGGATCAAAAGCACATGGTGAAATGTTAGCACCAGATTTAATGATAGGACAATAATAAGCTGCTCTTCCCTTTAAGAGAGCAACAGAAAACCCATGTTTCCGTCCATACTTTTGTAATACAGAATACCAAAAGTCTTGATGCATTTTATACGGGACAAGAATATCAATCTTCCCATTGGAATTTGTGAGAAGATAATTGGATAACAAACATGCCGCAATATCTGTTTTTCCTGAACCCGTGGGTAAAGAGCAAAAGAAGGAAGAGTATCTTGACCAATTCTCTTGAATTTGAATATATGTTCTCTGCTGTTGAGGTCTTACTGAGGGGTGAATAATCAGGTCAGAAATGACAGAATTCAACGGTATTCTCCGTAGAAACTATATTCTAGTAAGTATTCAAAACTTTCTTGCTTGGGGTTATAAGAAATAAACGTAACAATGATCAATCTTTCAGTTTGTTTTTCTAGAATACAGAAGAAAAACTCCCCATTAATTTCGACGAAAAAATTTACGAAAACGAGCCGTTTTACTCTTTGATTTTTCCAATTCATCAATTTGTTCGAAAATCTGTTCATCTTTATGGTGAATCGCCTTTAAATGAGTAAGAGCCTCGTCTTTCTCTCCATTCTGTAAATATATGTCAGCTAAAAGTCTGTTTGTGACTTGATCATTAGGATTAATTTTCTGACTCTGTTGTAATTTTACGATTGCTTTCTTATGTTGTCCTTGTTCCAAAAGAATCTCTGCTTGAGCTCTAATGGCTTGTAAAAAATCAGGCTTCATTTTTATTGCCTGTTCGTACTTCAAATAAGCAGCTTCCATGTGCTCTTGTTGGAAAAGAATTTTACCCGTATTATAATAAGCCCATTCATTTTCTTCCATTTTGTTGCTCAATTCGTAAAGCTCTAGTGCTTGATCAAAGTCGTTTAACATAGTAAAATAATTACCAAGGCGAATAAGGAGTCTTTGATCCAGAATAACTTTACTAGCTAATTCCTCAGATGGTATTTCATTGAGCAATAAACTAAATTTCTCAATAATGTGGGATAAGTCATCTAGCTCCTTTGAATTAAGTTCATTTTGAAAATTAACTGAATGAATTTCTTGAGTGATGCCAAGACGATCAAAGATCAAGGCTAAGTTCGATTGTTGTTGTTGTAATTCTTGAAATTGGGACATTTTGATTCCATTTTAAGCTGATTTCTAACAATAGTCCGAATAAAGTTTACTAAGCATTTTTTAATAAGATGAAGTGCTAAGAGAGTCACATATGTTCAATTAATTATCTTGAAATACCAAATAATTAAAAATTATTAGTTTCTTATCGGATTTATTGATCCTAAATGACCTAATGAGTAATTCACTAATAATATTTCTTATATTTATTTTAAATCTTAAATTAATTTGCCAAACAATTTAAACAATTCATGAATTTTCTTTCAATTGAGTCCAAATTAAATCTGTCTATCTTGCTATAAATCGAATGAGCTAAATTGGTAATCAAAAGGAGCTAAGACGGATGGTAGATGCTATCATATTATTATGTGTTATGCCTGGAACTGAACAGACTGTTAAAAAGCAAGTTCTTGAGTTAGATGAAATTAAGAACTGTAAAATAACTTTCGGTGAATATGATTTGTTTATTGAGGTCAAAGCAAAAAATGTCAAATCACTAGGGAGTTTTGTCACGAAAGAAATTCGTAAAGTACCTGGTGTAACCAAATCAATAACACTAATAATTAGTGAATCGTTAGAGGATAATTCTTAAGTTTTCCGGCTCATTTCTCATTATTCAATAGTATAAATAAGAAATAGTTATGATTCATAAAGTTTAATTCCTTCCTGTAGAATATTAACATAGACAATTTCCGAGATCTGATAATCACATTTAGAACTAGGTATTTGGACTCTTAAAACTTTATAATCATTTTTATTTAATTTATCAGAATTTAATGGTATTGATACTAATAACGTCACTTGCCTTACCATTGGTTCAGGTATAACTGCAAATACTTTTCCTTTAAATGAATTCTCAGTACTAAAAGGCTCACGGGATATAGTTATCATTGTAGGGCTAATATAAACACCTTTTACTTCTCTATTGGAATCATAAAGGTCTTGATTCGAAATTTCAATATTTCCAACTTCACTTATTAAACGAATTGACCGTTTTTCAATATTTTTAACAATAGAAATAGTTTTATATAAATTCTTCAAACCTAGTGTTGTTGCTACTTCAATAGATATTGGATTGAGATTTACTTCTATTGGTGAACCTATTTGTAGTACTTTTCCCTGATTTACTACTACCAGTTTATCAGCGAGCATTTTCGCTTCTTCTAAATCATGTGTAACAAATAATGTTGTTATTTGCGACTCTTCTTGAATTCTTCGGATATAAATCGCTAATTGTTCTCGTAAATTAGTATCGATATTACTTAGCGGTTCATCTAGTAGAAGTAATTTAGGAAATGGAGCCAGAGCTCGTAATAATGCGACTCTTTGTTGTTGGCCACCACTTATCTCATGAGGTTTTCGAGCCAAGATGTCTTCTAATCCACTTAGTTTTGCCAATTCTTGTATATGCTTTTCAATATCATCCTTTTTCCACTTTTGAGCCTTAAGTCCAAAAGCAATATTCTCAAACACAGTTAGATGTGGAAAAAGGCCCTGATTCTGAGGAACATAACCAATATTTCTCGTTTCAATCGGTTTATCTGTAATATCATTAGAGTTAATGATGATGGAGCCTTGTTGAGGAGATAAGATACCTACAATGGTTTTAAGTATCGTTGTTTTGCCACAACCAGATGGCCCTACTATTGCGATTAATTCTCCTTCTTCTCCTTTAAACGAAATGTCTTCAAGAACCCATTGTTCTTCATATCTATAATAGAGGTTGTTTACTTCAAAATAAGGCATCCTTAATCACCATTTATCATTTAACCACTTATATCCTGAAATCAACCTTTCCTACTCTTTCAATAATCATGAAGCTTCCAACCGTGATTATTACGAGGAGGGATGCAAAAGCTGCTGCGGGTCCGATATTTCTAGTAGCGACTAATCTGTAAATTCCTACGGGGATCGTGGCAAAATTCGTCTTTGATAGAAAGTAAGTCGCTCCAAATTCTCCAATTGAGATTGCAAAGCTAAATAATCCTGCGATAACAATTCCAGGTAGTAATAAAGGAAGCTCTATTTTAAAAAATGCTCCTAATCGTGATACCCCAAGACTTCGAGCAACGTTTATAATGGTTTGATCAATATTTGATCGGGTTGCTGCAATAATACGATTTGCAAATGGAAAAGCAATCAATGTTTGAGCAATGATTATAACTATGGCAATATTCTCATAAACTGGTGTATCTCGATATATACTAAATAGAGAAAAAGCAAGTGTGATAGAAGAGACAGTTAATGGTAAAATTACTATAATTCCACTAAAAGATCGAAATAAAGTTATCTTTGGTCTTCCTTTATTTGTCGTTTCATAATTTAATCCATAATTAAGTAAGAGTGCAAGAATAGGGGCGATGAGAATAACTCCTAAACCAAATAACAAACTATTAGCTATCATAGAATGTGGAGGTAATCCTATAAAGGTACTAATATCGCGATCAAGCAATTTAGAATAGTTGAGTAGTGTAAATGCATTATCAGAAGAAGTAAATGAAGCAAAAAAGACCCCAACGATTGGAAGTACACATATAATTCCCACAAATGCAAAATATAATCCAACAAAAATCGTTCTAAGCACAGATTTAAGATTAATTGGTCGATGAAACAATGAATTTTCGATTTTCCAAGCAAGTCTTTCAGTAGGGATTTCATATTTATTCGAAAAATAAAGATAAAGGAAAATAACAAGGGTATTAATGAATAGTTGGATCATTGTGAGTGCTGCAGCAGCATTATAATCAAAACGAGCCCAAAAATAGTCGAAAATCCTTACTTCTAACGTTTGAAACTTTACTCCTCCCAATACAAGCACAATTGCAAAACTATTGAATGAATAGATGAACACAAGTAAAGAAGCAGCAGCTAAAATCGGAAATAATTGAGGAAATTGAATTTTTCTGAATATCCTCCAATTTGAAGCTTTTAGACTCTTAGCAACTGCAATTAGCTCTGGGTTTACATTCCTCCATCCTATCTCAGTAATCCGGATAATTACTGGAATATTATAGAATATGTGAGCTAGAATAATACCTTCATTGGTATTGTAAATGTCTATTAGTCGAAATCCTGTTAAATCTTTCCAGAAATTATTAATTAGACTCCCATGACCAAAAACAGAAATAAATCCCATTAAAACTACAATTGGAGGAAGGATGAATGGAATTGTTAAAAGATTTCGAATTGTATTCCTAAAGGGAAACTTATAGTGAGCTAAAATATATGATCCAGGAATTCCAATCAATAAACAAAGAAAAGTGGTAAGGAGTGCCTGTTGTATATCCCAGATTAGGAAATATCTGTTTAATGGATGAGTTAAAACATCTAATAAAGGTGATAATGTAAATATTGTCCCCTCATCCAATATTCCAAAAGCAAGTGCGAAAATGTTAATTAAGGGAATAAAAAAGAAGAAAAATAGAAAAGAAATAGGAATAACAAGCACAATCAAAGTTTTGAGAGAATTCTGTTTTATACGCATTAGGAATCAAACCGGATACCATTCAAAAGATAAGAACTGACGATTATTCGCGTTTTTTCTTCTTTATTAATACAGGAATACCTAGGATAATCAATCCAAGTAGAGTTGGGTAGAATTCAAAGCTGGGTATATCAGCTTCAGAATCAATGTAGCCCAGTACAATGACTTGTTCCCATTGGTCTATCCAGTCTGCTAAATTTTTTGCTAATAGATCAGGAGAAAGAAGATCATTCAGTCTATAAACTTCATCTGGATGAATTACTGATTCTTCAAAGCATGTTGAAAGAGTAACTTCAGTATTTGCTGGATACATCCATTGATGTTCTGGAATTTCACTCTGTAAGGCAGGACTCAAAAACCAATCAATGAATTGCTTAGCATTTTCCTTATGAGGTGCATCTTTAACAAGGCCTATTCCCTCAATTTGAAGCCAAGCGTTTTGTTGATCATCTTCTTGAGTAACAACTGCAGATGTACTGTTATCAGCCCACTGACAATAACTATAAGCTGGAGATGTTCCATAGGATACCATAATTGGTTTCCCTTCCTCTGGGGTAAAGAATATATTAAATGCGTCACCCCATGATTTTGTTATTGTTATTTTATTCCGTGAGGCATTCCACCAGTATCGCCAATTGCTCTCAAGTAGTCCATCAAAGTTAATTTCTGGATCCCCATAAACAGCTATTATCCATAATAAAAATCCCAGGCCTGGACTACTGTATTTTGGATTCTCCACAATGAGCATTGGAAGCAGATCTGAAGTGAGAAGACTATTTAAAGTCAAGTTTTCTAATTCTGGATTAGTAGATGAATTAATAATCTGATTTTGATAATAAAGGCTGATAATCCCATAATCGTAAGGAATAAGAAACTGTTCAGGATCGAGATTTTGGATTAGATTTGTTTCTATCTGAGAAATCGAAATTGGGGAATATGGTTCTAAAACAGTAGTTTTGTCCTCTATTAAATGTATTAGCGTATTATCGATTCCAATTACAACATCTGCTATAGGATTACTCTTCTCTGCTTCTAATCTCACTATAAGTTCATTAGCATCACTAAATCGAGTAATTTGAATATTATTCTCAGGGAGTTCAGAAACCTGGGAAAAATTCCCCTCGATGTTAAAATAAGGGTCATTTAGTAAACTATCGTACGTATAAATTACTAGTTGTGTGTCTTGAAGTGATTCGACCTCAGAGTACGCAGATGAGAAAGGAATTCTATTTAAACCATAAATCAAAATTAGAGCTGTAATAAAAAGACATGAATTCAAATTTCTTTTCATAAAATCGCCTAAATATATATTCTGTGTCTTTAAAAGTACCGATTGCTTAATCTCTTAAAAATATAGGTCTCTGTTATAGCTGACCTATGAAGCATTTTGCAAAACCAAGACTTCGTATCTAACAATAATTAATGAATTTTCAATTGAGAAAACCCCTGTTTCGCAAGCTCTTCAAATTGAGTTCCTGAAAGGTTCAATTCAGAATGTGTAAGTTTATTGTTACTGAAACGCATTACTTGAAGCGAGTACCAGAGTGCAGACATTAAATTCATCAAATTTTTATATATAGATAACCGTCGAGGATCAATTTCTAAAAAGTTATGATGTGCATAAAGACGGATTAATTTTCTCTCGGATTTTTTAGCAATAGAATTCTGAGTAATAAGATAAGCAAGATCTATAAGGGGATCACCATATGTAGTGTACTCCCAATCAATGAAGATACACTTTTGATGAGAACAAATTATATTTGAAAATACTAAATCTCCATGTATACGTGTTAAGAGTCGAGATTTCTCAAGTTCGACTAATTTATCTTTATTTTGATCATAGAAAGAGGAAACCGCCATTACGTCTGGTAAATTCCATTTTTGGTTCCTAAAACGATGCCTGTATTCTTGTAAATATCGTGTAATGACATCAAAATAGTTATAATCAGCTTCACAGGTATAATGCTGCCTATGAAGAGAAGATAGAGTTGTTACTAGGGTATCAGTATAATTGTCTAAATCAGTTAGACTTAGTATTCTTCCCTCAGCCCACATTCGAGCAATGTATAATTCGTTCTCCTTTTCATATGAATTAAGGAAATTGGGCATAAACTTCAAATTCGTTAACTTCACAAAAGCAGTTTTTTCACGTAGGTATCTCAATTGGACAGGATCATTTTTCTCATCACGTTGTATGTAAGCTTTGAGTAAATAAGACCCATTTAGCAAAATATTCTGATTGTTCATTCCTCCTTTTATAATTTGAATTGAATCAACTTTATCAGGGAGAATGTCCTTTGGAATACCTTGTATAGAGTTTAAATCAAGAGTCATAAATGAAGAATCCTTGGATATTTGTCTCACTACAATTATAGCGAGATAGTATTGATTAAAGGGAAATCAGGTAAATCTTTAATATCTCATGAGTCCAGTCTCGAATAGCATTACCTCTTGTGAAATCAAATGAATTTTATTTGTGAAGTAGTTCCTTCAACCTTTTTAACTCCTCTGAGAAAACTTATAGCTCAAAAATTATCAAATAAAGGTTGGAAACAAGCAGATATCGGTACGCTTCTAGGCGTTTCCCAACCAGTCATATCCTCATATCTAAGCTCTTCTTCAAGCACCCCTACCTCAATTACCAGCAATCCCACATTCAAAGAACTCGTATCACAAATAATAACGAAAGTAACTGGAGATAATATTACAAACGTTAAATTAATGGAGGAAATCTGTAGCGTTTGCCAATCTTTTCGAACGGCAGGACCTCTATGTGAAGTACATAGACGAACAGCAGCAATAGATTTCTTACCAAACTGTTCGATATGCTTTCCATCTGAAACTTCTCGAAAAATCTTTGATGATAAATTAACTGTTACCAGAGAGTTGTATGATGCAGCAGTAAAACTAGTGAATTCAGGGGAGCGATTTGCTCAGGTTATACCTGAAGTTGGATGTCAATTTGTAAGTACAACTGAAGGGTCTCAAGAAATCAAAGATATAGCAGGTTTTCCTGGAAGAATAATTAAGGTGAGGGACATGGGACAAATCGTTTCTTATCCCGAATTTGGGCAGGGTGCAACTTTAACTCAGATCCTCCTCTATTTTAAGAAGCAATCATCTAAGTTTAATTCATTGATCTCTATACGACGAACTGAAATAATTCTCGACATCATATCCCCTAAAAAGGAAGTATTATTAACTGTTGAGGCAGATAAAGACTGGATTCAAACCTTGCAGGCCTATTCCTCACACGAAATTCAGGAAATTGAAATTATTGCCGACGCAGGAGGCGTTGGGCTTGAACCACTCATCTATATATTTGGGAAAACACCTAACGATATTGTCGAGTTTCTCCTAACGAAATTTTAAGAATCCGACAAAACACATCAGAGAAGTGACCGATCGGTGTGTGAAACGAAGAACTCTAGGCTTCTAAGATTTTTGTCGGAAATAGTCGGATAGATTCTCTAGAAGAGTATTTAAAGGTCACGCCACAATTATTCGGAGGTTTTCACTAGATACCCTCTTATAACATTCTGATAGTTTATCTAGCTATTGATGATTTTACGACGTTGCAACTAGGGGTGTAATTTCTCTTATATTGTGAATACTGGGCAGAGGCGCTAGACACTTTATATGAAAAATTACGAAATCGTAGAGAAACTGACTAATGGAAACTCCGTAGCTGAAAACTTCAACTACATATGAGTGAAATCACAACAACAACGTTACGTAGGTAAAAATCGTTAACAAATTAGTTCTATTTGTTCTAATCTTAATATAGGGTGAGATTATGTTAGAAAAAATGAAATATTTATCAAAACAAGGCTTACTAGCAGTTTTATTAGTAACACTAGTAGTCGCAAATTTTCCGCTCACAATACCAATGGTACAAGCAGCGGACACAACCCCACCAGTGGTGACAATAAACACTCCTGGAGACAGCTCAATTTTTGAGCTAGGGGTAGATATAACATATACTTATTCCGTAGTAGAAATAAATCCTACAACGGAAGAGGTTCTGTTAAATAGCAATCCCATTCCTGATACAGGAATAATTAGTGGCCTGGGAACAGGAACATATAACCTAACGGTTGTTTCCACAGATAATTCAAGCAATGTGGGGTGGGATCAAATTATATTCTATGTGTCAGATACAGTTGCACCTGTAGTCACGATTATTACGCCAGTTAATGCATCAATATTTGAGTTAGGGACGGATGTTGAATACACCTACTCAGTTAATGATCTAAGTAGTACATCAGTCGTGGTAAGACGAAATGGAATAATCGTATCAGATACAGGCTTATTCATAGGGCTTTCAGTTGGTACTTATACTCTTAATATCGAAGCTACCGATGCACATAGCAATGTTGGCTCAGATGAGATAGTATTCTTTGTCCAAGATACGACTGCACCAGTGGTGACAATAACAGCACCCGTTAATGCTTCAACATTTGAATATGGTGGCAATGTCGCATATACATATAGTGTGACAGAATTGAGTGGGGTAACAGCCACCATAATATTGGATGGAGGAGCGGTGGCAGATACAGGTTCATTAAGTACCCCAGGAGTAGGAACTCATAATTTAACCATAGAGGTCATAGATGATTACAATAATGTAGATAGTGATCAAATTACATTTTTTGTACAAGATACGGTTTCCCCAGTCGTTACCATAATCTCACCCACAAATAATTCGAATTACGAGTTGGGAACAGATGTTGCGTACACATATTCGATTGATGATCAGAGTGCTACATCCGTTGTTGTAAAATTAGATGGTGTACCAATTTCCGATACAGGCCTGCTTACCAGCTTGTCTGTGGGGACATATACACTCCGAGTAGAAGCAGACGATGGCTTTAATCTGCTCGGGTTTGATGAAATAGTCTTTTCTGTAGTAGATTCAACAGCACCTATAGTGTCTATAACCTCACCCAGTAATAACACTTATTTCGAACTAGGAAGTACTGTTGCATATACATACACAACAACCGATTTGAGTGGCCTTACGGTGATAGTAAAACTCAATGGCGCACCTATTACCGATAGTGGGTCAATAGCTGGACTGGCAGTAGGTACCTACACTCTTACAGTCGAAGCTACAGATGCTCACAGTAATGTTGGTTTTGATGAAGTTATATTCTTTATTGAAGACTCTGTATCCCCTGTTGTAACCGTCGATTCTCCTCTGAATGCTTCATCATTCGAATATGGGTCAGATGTCTCATATTCATATACTGTTACTGACTTGAGTGGCACTACAGTGGTGGTTAAACTTGATGGTGCCCCTATTACTGACAGTGGGTTGATAACAGGCCTTACTGTTGGAATGTATACTCTTACTATAGAAGCAACTGACACTTTCAGTAATATTGGCTTTGATGAAATCGTATTCTATATCCAAGATACAATCTCACCCGTTGTATCAATCACTTCCCCTGCAAATGCCTCCATTTTTGAATTTGGTATAGCTGTTTCCTATACCTATACTGTATCTGATTTGAGTGGGACAACAATCGTAGTTAAACTCAATGGAGCGCCTATTGCTGACAGTGGGTCAATAACTGGACTTACAGTCGGAACGTATACCCTCACAATTGAAGCTACAGATAGTTTCAGTAATATTGGCCTTGATGAGATAGTCTTCGATGTTGTTGACTCCATTCCTCCAATCGTAACAATCACTTCCCCTGCAAATGCCTCCATTTTTGAATTTGGATCTGATGTGTCTTACACATATACTGTAAGTGATTTGAGTGGAACTTCTGTTGTAGTAAAACTCAATGGAGCCCCTATCCCTGATAGTGGCTTACTTACAGGCCTTACTGTTGGAACCTATACCTTAACAATCGAAGCCACTGATACTTCTAACAATCTTGGTTCAGATGAACTCACCCTCTTTATCCAGGATACGACCACACCTGTTGTTTCTATTACTTCCCCAACAAATAGTTCAGTTTTCGAATTTGATGCAGATGTTACTTATACATACACTGTATCCGACTTGAGTGGTACAACACTAGTAGTCAAACTGAATGGAGCTCCCATTACCGATTCTGGATTAATCGTTGGGTTAACAGTAGGGACTTACACCCTCACAGTTGAAGCTACTGATAGTTATAGTAATGTTGGTTCTGACGAAATTACCTTTTTCATCCAAGATACAACTTTACCCTTGGTAGTAATCACTTCACCCGTAAATGCTTCTACCTTTGAATTTGGGACTGATGTGGATTATACGTACACTGTCACTGATTTAAGTAGCACTAGTGTTGTTGTAAGACTGAACGGTGCCCCAATAGCTGACACAGGGATTATCTCAGGGCTTTCAGTTGGTACATACACGCTTATTGTTGAAGCTACCGATGCTTATGGGAATGTTGGAGTGGCAGAAACCGTTTTCTTTTATTTAGTCGATACAATTCCCCCTGTTGTATCTATCACTTCTCCTGCCAATGCTTCATTCTTCGAATTTGGTGCTGATGTTAGTTATACATATACAGTTAGTGATCTTAGCGGAATCTCAGTTATAGTTAAACTTGATGGAACACCCGTACCTGATACAGGGTTATTAACAGGGCTTGCTGTCGGAACGTATACGCTAACAATTGAAGCAACCGATACCTACAGTAATGTTGGTTTTGAAGAAATTACTTTCTTTGTCCAAGACACAACCTCACCCGTTGTAACGATCACGACTCCTACCGATTCCTCTACTTTTGAATTTGGAACTGATGTGTCTTATACCTATACCGTATCTGACTTAAGTAGTATAACGGTCGTAGTGAAGCTCAATAGTGCTCCCATACCTGATACAGGTCTTTTAAGTGGTCTTTCAGTCGGAACGTATACGTTAACAATTGAATCTACAGATATCTACAGTAATTTTGGCTCTGATGAAATCACTTTCTTTGTCCAGGATACAACTTCACCTGTTGTAGTAATCACTTCTCCTACTAATGCTTCACAATTTGAGTTTGGAACTGACCTCACTTACACTTATACTGTCACTGATTTGAGTGGGATCACCGTTGTTATCAGATTAAATGGTGCCCCAATACCAGATAGTGGTACTCTTTCAGGACTCGCTGTTGGTACGTATTTTCTAAATGTTGAAGCTACTGATTCCTATAGTAATATAGGATCCGAGGAAATTGTGTTCTACGTTCAGGATAGCACTGCACCAGTTGTAGCAATATCATTACCATTAAATGCTTCATTCCACGAATATGGAACCGATGTAAGTTATACATATACAGTTGATGATTTAAGTGGAACAACAATTGTGGTTCGGCTCAATGGATCTCCGATCCCTGATAGTGGAGTATTGTCTAGCCTAGCAGTCGGTACCTATACATTAAATGTCGAAGCTACTGATACCTACAGTAATGTTGGATCTGACGAGATAATATTCACTGTCCACGATACTACATCGCCATTAGTAATAATCACCACCCCATCAAATAGTTCTACATTTGAGTTAGGAAATGATGTCAGTTATACCTACACAGTAACAGATCTGAGCAGCACTATAATCGTTGTCAAACTCAATGGTGCTTCAGTTCCTGATAGCGGTTTACTATCTAGCCTAGCAGTCGGTACTTATACCCTAACTGTTGAAGCTACGGATTTATTTAACAACATTGGGTCGAAAGAAATAGTCTTCTTTATAACTGATACTACTTCTCCAGTTGTCACGATCTCCTCACCCATTAATGCAACTACTTTCGAATTTGGTTCTGATGTCAGCTATACACATACTGTTGACGATTTAAGTAGTACTAGTGTTGTGGTAAAACTCAATGGTGCCCCCATTCCCGACTCAGGATTACTTTCTAGTCTTGCAGTCGGTACCTATATTCTAAATGTTGAAGCAACAGATAGCTATAGTAATGTGGGCTTTGATGAGATAATATTCTTCATTCAAGATACTACAGACCCAGTTATTGTGATTACGTCCCCTATTAATGCTACTGTATTTGAATTTGGATCGGATGTTGGCTATACCTATACTGTAGATGATTTGAGTGGAACCACAATTGTGGTGAGACTTAACGGCGCTCCCATACCTGATAGTGGCTCGCTTTCTGGTTTAGCTGTAGGTACCTATATTCTAAACGTCGAGGCTACCGATACCTATACCAATGTGGGATCTGATGAAATAATATTTTATGTCGAGGATACCACAATTCCATTTGTCACGATAACTTCTCCTGTTAATGCCACTACGTTCGAATTTGGGAATGATGTTAGCTATTCCTATACGGTATTCGATTTAAGTGGCACATCTGTTGAAGTAAGATTGAATGGTGCCCTCATTCCAGATACTGGTCTTCTTACAGGCCTTTCAGTAGGAACATATACTCTTAATGTTGAAGCTACTGATTCTTATGGTAATGTAGGCGTTGCAGAAACTGTTTTCTTTTATTTAGATGATACAATATCCCCTGTTGTAACAATCACCTCTCCTGCAAACGCCTCAACCTTTGAATTCGGGTCTGATGTTTCTTACACCTATACTGTAAGTGATTTGAGCGGAATGACAGTTGTAGTGAAGCTCAATGGCGCCCCCATTCCTGATAGTGGGTTATTATCTGGACTTGCTGTTGGTACATACGTTCTAACAGTAGAAGCTACGGATACATATAGTAATGTGGGAGACGATGAAGTTACCTTCTTCATGGTTGATACGACTTTTCCTAGTGTAGCAATTACTACGCCTGCAAATGGTTCAGTATTTGAATTTGGTTTGGATGTGTCTTACACCTATACTGTAAGTGATTTGAGCAGCACTACTATCGTTGTCAAACTCAATGGAGCGCCTATTCCTGATAGTGGTTTACTTTCAAGTCTTGCTGTGGGTACATATACCCTTACAGTTGAAGCCACTGATACATACAGTAATCTTGGATCAGATGAGATAACGTTCTTTATTCAAGATACAACATCACCAGTAGTTGTAATTACATCTCCAAACGAACCCTCAACCGTTGAATTTGGCTCAAATATCGTTTATACTTATACTGTGGATGATTTGAGTGGTACGACGGTAACAATAAGATTGAATAGCGCCCCTATTCCTGACAGTGGAGTCCTTTCAGGGTTACCCGTTGGTGTATACGTTCTTTCAGTTGAAGCTATTGATACTTACGGCAATCCAGGAAGCGATGAAGTAACAATTATCATTCAGGATACAACTGCACCTACATTGACGATTACTGATCCTTCAAACGCGTCTATATTCGAATTTGGCTCAGAGATACCCTATACTTATGCAGTATTTGATTTAAGTGGCACAAATATCGGGGTTAAGTTGAATGGAGCTCCTATCCCTGATAGTGGAGTGCTCTCAGGTCTTGCAGTGGGTTCTTATGTCTTACGAGTTGAAGCGGTTGACGATTATGGAAATAATGGTTTTACTGAGATTAATCTCTTTGTAGTGGATACAACAGCTCCTGTTGTCACGATTGACTCGCCAAGTAATAGTTCTACATTTGAATTTGGTTCTGGCGTTCCCTATACTTATACTGTAACGGATTTGAGTGGCACCTCAGTTGTAGTCAGAATAAATGGCGCTCCTGTTCCAGATACAGGAATTCTATCCAGTCTCGTTGTAGGGACTTATGTTATGACAGTTGAAGCCACTGATGTGTACAGCAACTTTAATTCTGATGAAATCACTTTCTTTATTGCTGATACAACAGCACCAGTAGTAAGTATTACTTCCCCAGCAAATAGTTCAATTTACGAATTTGGCTTAAATGTACCATTTACTTATACAATTAGTGACTTAAGTGGTACAACAGCAGAGTTGGAGCTTAATGGCGCCCCCATTCCTGATAATGGATTATTAACTGGATTATCAGTAGGAACCTATACCCTTTATATTCAAGCTACTGATACATATAGTAATGTTGGATCTGACTCGGTAACATTCTTTGTAACTGATACTACTAGTCCAGTGGTCACAATAACTTCCCCCGTAAATGCCTCAATTTTTGAATTTGGTTCAGATGTCAGCTATACGTATACTGTTAATGATTTGAGTGGCACTACAGTCGTGGTAAGCCTCAATAGTGCCCCCATTCCTGATTCAGGTTTGTTAAGTGGTCTTGCAGTGGGAACCTATACTCTCAACATCGAAGCAACAGATGCGTATGGAAATGTAGGCATGGCAGAAACTACTTTCTTTTTCTTGGTTGACACTACATCTCCCGTTGTATCTATATCTGCACCTGTAAATGGCACTACATTTGAATTTGGTAATGATGTCTCTTATAGCTACACTGTTTTCGATTTGAGTGGTATTTCAATAGTTGTTAGCCTCAATAGTGCACCTCTCCCTGATACAGGCCTCTTAATTGGACTTGCAGTTGGTACTTACACCCTCACTATTGAAGCAACTGATACTTATGGCAATGTTGGAACTGATGAAATAATCTTCTATATTCAAGATACAATTAATCCAGTTGTTACCCTCTCCTCTCCAAATAATGCCTCAATTTTCGAGTTTGGATCCGATGTTTCATACGCTTACACTATAACTGATTTAAGTGGTACTACAGTTGTCGTAAGACTAAATGGTGCTCCTCTTCCCGATAGTGGAGTGCTGGCAAGTTTAGCAGTGGGTACTTACATATTGAATATTGAAGCGACTGATGCACACAATAATGTTGGTTCAGACGAAATAACTTTCTTCGTGGTGGATACAACTGCACCTGTCGTAATTATTGTCGATCCAGTGAATGCTTCATACTTTGAGTTCGGAGATGATGTCGCCTATACTTACACAGTCGATGATCTAAGTGGTACAACGATAATTATACGCCTTAATGGGGCTCCTATCCCCGACAGTGGCATTCTTAGTGGTCTGTCAGTAGGTACATACATATTGAACGTTGAAGCCACTGATACATCCAACAATGTAGGAGTTGCTGAAATCACACTCTTCGTGGTTGATACAACTAATCCTTTGGTTACAATTATATCCCCTACTAATGCCTCTATATTCGAATTTGGAACCGATGTCTCGTATACTTATTCTGTATTCGATTTAAGTGGCACCTCAGTTGTAGTAGAACTCAACAGTGCCGTTATTCCTGATAGTGGTTTGCTTTCTGGACTTGCAGTGGGTACTTATACTCTGTCTGTTGAAGCTACTGACATTTACAGCAATGTTGGACTTATGGAGATTATATTGTATGTAGTGGATACTACAAGTCCTGTAGTTACCATCACTTCCCCCGTGAATGCATCTATCTTTGAATTTGGTTCTGATGTCGGCTATACATATACATTTTTCGATTTAAGTGGCACCTCAGTAGTAGTGAGCCTCAATAGTGCTCCTATACCAGATACAGGACTGTTAATTGGACTTGCTGTTGGAACCTATACTCTCAACATCGAAGTTACCGATGCCTTTGGGAATGTTGGTTCAGCAGAAACGACTTTCTTCTTCCTTGTGGATACAACTGCACCTGTTGTCGAAATCACGAACCCTGGAACTTCTACCTTCTTTGAGTTTGGGACCGATGTCAGCTATACTTTCACAGTATCTGATCTGAGTCCAACATCAGTTATCGTTCAATTAAATGGTGCGCCAATACCTGATACAGGTCTGCTTTCTGGGCTAGCCGTTGGTACATATGTCTTATATATTGAAGGTACGGACATTTACAACAACCTTGGTTCAGATACAATTACATTCTTTGTGCAAGATACGATATTACCTGTTGTTTCAATCACAGATCCCTCTAATAATTCATTCTTTGAATTTGGCGATCTTGTCTTCTACGGGTATACAGCCACCGATCTTAGTCCTATGTCTATAGAGGTAAAATTAGATGGTGTTGTAATCAGTGATCTAAAAGTACTCGCAAATCTTGAAGTCGGTATTTACATTCTTACAGTCGAAGCTACTGATGAATTTAGCAATCTTGGGTTCGATGAGATTATTCTAGTGGTAGAAGATACCATTCAACCTGTGGTTACTATCAATACCCCTGAAAATGAAACTACGTTTGAATTTGGTGCTAATATCCTCTATACTTATCAGTATACCGATTTAAGTAGCGCTACAGTTGAAGTTCTTCTGGATGGGAATATAATCTCCAATAGTGGCATTCTCTCTAATGTCCCTGTGGGTACTCATTTGTTACAGGTGAAAGTGACTGATTCCTCAAATAATGTGGGACTCGCGGAAATTACTCTCTTCGTACGAGATACAACAGCACCGATTATCTTTATATCCTCCCCAGTATCTGATATTCGATATCCAGAAACTGATTCTATTGCACTTAATACACAGATCTTAGAATTAGCAAATTATACAGTAACGGTATATCTGAATGGGAGCGTATTGGCTATTGATCCATACAATGGTTTAATTCCTCCATTAGACGTTGGATTCCACCTGTTAAATATCACGGTCATTGATGCATCTAATAATGTAGGAATTGCTTTAACCATGTTTGAGGTGTATGATGTGCCTGTGGATATCAAAGTGACATTAGTTAGTCCGAATGGTGGTGAAGTCATTGCCTCCGATTATTGGACAATTTCGTGGGCCCTTGACAATCCCTGGAAATTAAATACGACCTTCAATCTCTACTATAGTATCAATCAAAGCGATACCTGGGTACTTGTGGCTCAGAATCTTAATGATACCAGCTACCTCTGGGATACCACCTTTTTAGTGACCTCTTTTGTCTATGAAATTAAAATTGAAGCGATAACGGTGTATGATAGTCAAATCTTGACCAGTGAAGATATATCTGATAACTATTTCACTGTAGCAAACCGAAAAGTCACTATCAATATCGATATACCAGATACTATTCCAGATGTAATTCCTACTAATACCCCTGGATTTGAACTTCCCTTCCTTTTAATTGGACTAATAGGGATGGTAGTCTTCCTACGACGACGACACTAGGGTAAGGAGAATTTTTCCTACTGATCCAGCAGAAAAATTCAATTTCCCTAGAACTAATTTTTCTTACACGTAAGACGATATTCTCTTTCTTTAGAGTGACAAAAACTCTAATTAAATACAGTAATCGTTAAAAACTAAAAAACCCAATAGTGCTTTATAATGTCGGTTTATTGAGAGCTGTTCTGCTTTCAGTAATTCTAGAATATCACCAAAATCAAAATCCCAGATAAATTTCAAACATGACTAGGCAATATGCCGTTACGATCTTGATGAAATCACCTATCATCATTCGTTCCTCCAACTGAGGAATTGGTATCTGATTGAGGGTAATATCTATGAAAAGAAAAGTGAGTAAACATCTCTCTTACGGGCTTCTAGCCCTGTTATTTCTACTGCTGTCCTCTACATTGACAGTAGCCCGACCTGATAATACTATTTATCCTTTAACCAATTATTTTGCGTTTAATGATGATGGTGAAATCACTCAGGGACTCAGTAATACTAGTTCCCTTCTAGACTCTGGTCTCCGTGCTCATTCAATCATTAGTGAGCAACCTGCTTACAAGTTACGATTGATTTTTCCGTCACCAAATGACCCCTTTGATTCTTTATCAATACGGATGCGAATGACTTTTTCCCCTGATTATACTACTCGGATATTGTGGGGATTTCTTAGAAATATTACCGTAAGTATCTATCCCTTTGATCTAGCTATCCTTGATGCTGAGAATGGCTCAGTTCAGGTGATTAATGCCGTAGAATTGTACTTTGGAACCACCATTACATTTCAATTGAACGGTACTGCAATCAATGATCTTGAATATTTCGAGGTGTCATTTTCTGCGTGGAACGGATCATCTGTTATCCAAAGTCTTGGATTTGAACAAATAAAGTTCCAGCAATCTGCCCCACCAATTTCATCTCAGACGAATTTAGTAATTGGATCGATTTTTTCGTTATTATGCGGGATTTCCTTTTTCTTACCTCGTCGATTTAATGGTTTTCTTATACTAGTACTTATCTTCGTGCTAGCATTTGTACCTATAACAGTTATTAGTCGTGTACAGTCGCTTCTTAAATCCCTCCCTGAAACGGATAGTACTGTTACACGTTTCACATTTTTTAATATTGTATATGAGCGAAAAGATTATGGGAATGGCTATTACTCCCTCAGAAAAGTAAAGGATCTCTCTGCTGCATTCGAATTAGTTGCTTCTTCAGGAACTGGGAATCGAGTAATTTACCCTACGATACCTGATGAGCCTTTGATTTTCACGGAAGTGGAAGATTTTTCTTCAGTTTCTGATGATGGAGATTCTCCCCCACCAATCGATGTAATATCGGATTATTCTGTCCCTAAAATTAACTATCTCTTTAAGGATATTTCTGGTACTCCCTCCTGGTGGAATACGAGTTATAAGTACATGAAACAGGTAACCATTACTGCTGATTCAGCACTCAGCACCGATTATACGGTACAGCTAGATTTAATAACAGAAACTCTCGTTTCCGCCTCTAAGATGCGTGCTGATGCCAAGGATCTTCGTGTGGCTTATTATACTGGAACACAATGGATAGAGCTGAACCGTACGGTCTTATATAATAATTCAGTAGGAACACAAATTTACTTTAGGTTGCAAAGTGCAATTTCCACTTCTGGATCCGATTCTAACTATGCGGTATACTATGGGGTAAAAACAGGAAATCCTGGAAATCCTCCATCAAACGCCTCGGAAGTATTCTTAGATTATGATGATTTCAGTAGCCAATCATTGAGTGGATATAATCCAAACACTGGATGGATTGCGACCCCTGATACAAGTAAACCTACAGAATTTGGATGGTGGACTAATGATGATATTGCCTTATTAAATTCAGGTAGTTGGGTTGATCTAAATCGAACAGGTACAATAACTGCCAATAGTCAGATTCTTGTTCTAGGGAAAACAACGAATTCAGGGACTCAATCAGCAATTGCTCTAAGATCTGATAGTGGAAATGACTATATCTTTTTGGAACATACAACCACAAATCTGAATCTTCGAAGATGGAATGGGACAGATTATCCTTTCGACAATGATCCAGGTGGCTTTAGTACAACAAAATGGTATATGTACAGATATGAGATAACAGGAAATATCTTAAAAGGGAAAACTTGGTTAGCTGAGAATTTAGAACCAGGAACGCCTGATGTTTCAAGCACTGAATGGGGACTTCCCTCTAGTGGTCATTTATTTTTCTCTGCAAGTGGTACAGGTATGCGTATAGGCATGTGGGCATTAATGGAGACAGTAACTAACGCTCCTGCAGTTATTCATGATTTAGAAGAAGAAGAATCACCAGAAATAACTGATGTCTTAGTAACAAATGCTGATACGGGAGTTATTCATGCACAGAGGCAATATTATAACTTCCAGGTCAAAATAACTGAGAGTATTGCCCCTACTGATTGGGTTATTATGAACTTTACTGTAAATTCGTTTGAATATACATTTGGGTATGATAATCAGACTGACAGTTTTTCAGAAATCACTGACAACGGTGATCACTTCATAATTGATCCAGCAAATCCATCCCCCACACGTACAGGGAAGTCATTAACGGTCAACTTTCGCATTTTAACAGATTGGGATTTTCCGAATGGAGTAAATATTCAATTAGGAGCATTTACCAATGATACTTCAGGAACAAATAATTTGGGAGACTCAGGAGCGACAACATACAACTTCAATCACGAGATACAAGTCTCTTCTTTCACGGTTGATGATCATTTTATTAATCCGAATTATTCAACTGATCTCTATTTTACTGGGAATATTTACTATAATGGAACTATTATTCCTGTACCAGATTCCCAGATCGATCAAGTTTCAATTTATCGGGTCGAGTCAGGTCCACAAAATGTCACTAGTTTAGTAGATAGTGTTTCTTCATTCAATGTATCTGCAAATTCAGAAGTTTCGATTAGTAATTATACGTACTATCCGAGAGTTGATTTAGCGGGAGATGGGTTAATCCAATCATTCACAAACACTAATACTAGTGTAGCTGTCGATCGAGTAGAAATTACAGCAATCACCATATCCGCCTATGCTTATAATGGTACACGTTATTGGGAGGATAATGATGCTTCCGGTGATGCCTTTACTATTACTATTACTGCTGAATGGGATTATACAGGAAATCCCTACACTGGTGAAGTCAATGTTGGATATATAGGAAATTCTGAGATTTATGGACCAACATCAGTTTTGATTCGAAATGATGTGGAGGAAAATCCCGCTTTAGGGACAGTTCAATTACGTGATAACATCACTGTTGGTTCAGCAATTATTGGAGCAAATAATGAATATGGAACAGAAGTGAGTATTTCCGCCTCCCTTCCTGATATTGGGTGGGATAATGAGGCTCCTTATATAACACATAATCCGAGTGCAACCAATGAAGACTCTGATTACTTATATTATGATGGAATCAATGCTTTTGGTTATTTTTCCGATAATATGGGTTCTACGCTAACCCCGTTTAATGTAACTGGCACAGCTAATGATTCAAGTGATGGAGTAGGTTTAAAATCCATTACTCATGATATTCCTGCCTTTGGAGAAAATCCAGATAATTCCGGTACTAATAACTCATGGTTGTTTGAATTTGAAATCAATTCTGATGACTCCAGTATCGGAGCTACAATTACAATTACTTTAATTGTAACTGACCTGGTTGACAACACTAATTCAGTTATATTCCAGTTCATGAGAGATAATGATAATCCAACAATTGGATCATTGGATTTACAGTTAATTGAGGACACAGATGACGGAGCAGATGGTTTTAATCCAGAACTAGGATATTACGATGATGATTCTGTAGATGTGATTATATCTGGAACACCCTCGGATAGTGGAAGTGGAGCAACTCAAACTTTGAAGTATCTGTATCGAACAGATCTTGGATCATATGGAACCACTTGGTTGGGCACAAGTAATACTTTAACATCCGTGACTGAAGGCTCTCGTACAATATATGTACGGGTACGAGATAATTGCGGTAATAATGCCACAGATCTTGATTCAGTAAATGTTGTAGTTGATACTACTGCCCCCAGTGACATTGGATATTCATCTCAATTATCCTGGATGGTAAATTTCGATTACTTATATTTCATCGGAGGAAGTACTGTCTATTTCAATGGCAATGAAGATGGTACAGAATTCAGGATCCGAATAAATGAAAATACTGCCGATCCAAATTTCTGGATGGTATATTTCCCTGAAGCTTTTGGTGAATCCCAGGTAAATGATAGTACTTCTGATTACGAGAGAATATATACGGTTAACAGTACAGATATCGGAACAAGAATCGATGTATTAGTACTTGATTATGCAGGAAATGTTCGTAACAAATCAGTTGATGTGATTGAAGATTCTAATGCTCCCACTCTTGGAGATTTAAATCTAGAAATAATAGCCGATACTGATACAGTTCTTAATGGAATCGATCCAGAAATAGGTTATTACGATAATGATTTAGTCAGTGTAACGGTAACAGGTTCAGCATCTGATGGCGCAGTAAACGATAGCGGAGTGAACCCGACTCCTTATTCATATAAATATATCGGGGGATCATATGGATCATGGGTTAGCGGTGGAACCACGTTAACTGTACCAGAAGGTGTAGATCAGAATATCACAATTCGTGTTCGAGACAGGGTAGGGAATTTTGCCGAATTGGATTGGAAACTCGTAACAGTAGATTTAACCAACCCTTCAGGATTTGCATCAACAATTCTTGAAACCAATGATTTTGATCATCTGTACAATGCAAGTGGAACATTAATTTATTTCAATGGTGCAATCGATAATCTTAGTTTTGATGTAAGTATTTCTACGGGAACAGAAATAAATTTCTGGAGAGTTTATTTCCCTGACGTATTTAATGATGGTGCAGAAAACGATACCGCCGCTCCATATAGACGGGAGGTGGATTATGAAATCGATAGTACTGATAGTGGAATCTCTATTGATATTCTTATTATAGATAAAGCTGGTCGGACGCAAACGATCACGATCACTGTGACGGAGGATTCAACCGCACCAAGCCTAGGTACCTTAACTCTTGACTTAACAGCTGATACCGATTCGGTAGGAAATAGTATCGAGCCTGATACGGGGTATTATGATGACAATTCTACAGAAGTAACCGTCTCGGGAGTACCTACTGATACCGGAAGCGGTTTTCCTACCCTGAGTTATTCATATAAATACGATGGTGGTGTATACAACGCTTGGGTTAGTAGTGGTTACACTCTTACAGATGTCCCTGAAGGATCTCGTACAATCTATTTGCAAATAAGGGATAATGTGGGAAATATCAACGACAGTATTGCTTCTGTGGGTGTAGAAGTGGATTTATCTGATCCGACAGGATTTACATCAGCTATTTACGAAACCAATAATCTTGAGTATTTGTATAATGAAACAGGGGAATTAATTTACTTTAATGGTGCAAACAATGATCTTGGATTCGATATTAAGGTGAGTGGAGGCTCTGATACCAATTTTTGGAAAGTACGTTTTCCTTCTGCTTTCGGGGAATCTGAAGAGGAAGATTCTTCCATTCCTTACGAAAGAATAATTGATTATAATATTGATAGCACTGATATTGGAATTACAATTGATGTATTAGTCATTGATCATGCTGGACGTACCCAAACTATTACAGTAAATGTTATAGAGGATACGACTCCTCCTGATCAAGGTACGCTGAGTATCGACATTCTAGTAGATACAGACGATGGAGGAGATGGGATAGATCCTGTTACACAATTTGATGATGATCAAACTGTTGATGTTTATGTCACAGGAGTTCCTAATGATGGAGGGAGTGGTCTACCAACCATTCGATTTTCCTACAAATATGATGGTGGGATATATGGATCATGGGTAAGTAACGGAACAACACTTAATTCTGTTCCTGAAGGGAACAGAACTATCTATGTTCGTGTGATTGATAATGTAGGCAATATTGCTCCTGACCTTACCTCTCAATGGGTAGTTGTGGACTTAACTGATCCTACTGGATTTACTACTTCGATCTATGAGACTATTAATGTTCAATACCTTCATGAGGATGGCAGTGGAACATTAATTTACTTTAATGGAGCACAAAGTGACCTTAATTTTGATATAGGGGTTTTTGGTGGAACAGAGATAAATTTTTGGAAAGTTCGTCAACCTACTGCATTTGGAGAATTCCAAGAGGAACTTACAGTTTCCCCATATCGAAGAACGACTGATTATGAGATTAATAATACTGATACTGATACGACGATTGATATCATAATAATTGATAAGGCAGGAAGGATTCAGAATATCACGATATCAGTTGTGGAAGATTCAATTCTTCCTATATTGGGAACTTTAAATCTGATCTTGACCGCTGATACAAATTCAGGAGCAAATGGAATTAATCCTGATACTGGATATTATGATGACGACTCAGTTGATGTTACACTTAGCGGAACACCAGTGGATAGTGATAGTGGTCTTCCCTCCTCCTTGTATTCCTACAAATATGATGGGGGAAATTATAGTTCATGGGTAAGTGGGGGTGCAACAGTTAATTCTGTCCCAGAAGGTCCTCGTACAATTTATGTACAAGTTCGAGATAATGTAGGTAATAATGCCACTCAACTTGATTCTATTGGAGTAATCGTTGATTTAACTGATCCAGTGGGCTATACCTCAATATTACATGAAACCAATAATCCAGAGTATTTGTTTAATGCAACAGGGGAATTAATTTACTTTAATGGAGCTCAAAATAATTTAGAATTTGATATTGAGATAATTGCTGGTACTGAAAGCAACTTTTGGAAGGTTCGTCAACCTGCCGCATTTGGTGAATTACAAGAAGAACTTACAATTTCCCCATATCGAAGAACAACCGATTATGATATTGATAACACTGATAGTGGTACAACAATTGATATTTCAATAATTGATTATGCAGGGAGATCTCAAACAATCACTATCACAGTTATTGAAGATTCTACTGCTCCTACGTTAGGATCATTAAATCTGATTTTGACTGCTGATACAGATTCAGTCGCAAATGGAATTGATCCTAACACAGATTATTATGACGACAATTCTACTGATTTAATTGTTATAGGGAGTGCTAATGATGGTGGAAGTGGAGTTAATTCTCTTCCGTACTCTTATAAATACGATGGAGGGTTGTATGATTCTTGGGTAGCTGGAGGATCCACTGTTACAGGAGTACCTGAAGGCATTCAAACGATATATGTCCAAGTTCGGGATAATGTAGGGAATAATGCAACTAACCTTGATTCTATTAGCGTAACAGTCGACTTAACAAACCCAATAGGCTATACCTCAACACTTTATGAGATTAGTAATGGACAATATTTGTACAATGACAGTAATACTCTACTTTATTTCAATGGAGGTTTCGACAACCTTGAATTTGATGTTGAAATATCCACAGGAACCGAGTTAAATTTCTGGAAAATTAGGTTTCCTGCTGCTTTTGGAGAATCCCAAGAAGAAGATATTAGCTCTCCATATAGACGAGTGATTGATTATGATATCAATAGCACTGATAGTGGGACATCTATTAACGTCTTGATAATTGATTATGCGGGAAGATCTCAGACAGTAACTATTACAATTACTGAAGATTCTACTGCTCCCTCCCTTGATTCTATTACTGTAGATTCAGATACAACTGATAGTAACGGAGACGGATATTTCCCCTATAGTTCTTCTATTAGTTCAACCGAAGCCTTTTACGATCAATCAGACTTTACAGCAGATATTTCCTTTACGGAGTCAGGATCTGGTATCTATTCTGTTCAAATCAAAAGTGATTCTGGATCATATGGTAGTTCAATCGTCTCTGGTACCAATGTTCCTTGTACGCTTACTGCTGATTCAAATAATACAATTTGGTATCGGTTTGAAGACAATGTGGGTAATGTTAATGAAACAGCCTCGAATGTCGACATCTATTATGGAGTTACGGCACCAAGTGGTTTTGATATCGATGTAATTGGAGCCGCAGCTTGGGCTCCAGGAGCTCACAACTATGTTTATATTGTTAGTGCTTCTGATATTACTAGTGGAACACTCTATCTCAACACAGAAATCCCTGATACTTGGACAATAAACGTTGATGCCGATGGAGCAGCTAATTGGCAAGATGGAAATATTGGGTGGTTTGTAATTTTCGAAGCAGGTTGGGGACTTGTAAGTAATTATAATGATTCCTCTGCCCCGTATCAATCCTCTAACTATTGGACAAATGGAACCTCGGAAGGAGATTTATGGATAGATATTGTCAATAGGTGTGGAATTCGGAATCGTATTACAATTTTTACAACTGCCGATACAACTAACCCCTCCATGGCCTCAATAACCGTTTTGGGAGACAGTGCATATGTCGAGGATTGGGATAAAGATGGAATTGGAATTAATATTACTCCCTCTGCGATTACAGATAGTGGATCAGGAAATAATGGTTTTTTTGTAGAAGAAGGGGATAGCACGCCTGATTCGTATCATTCCTTCGAATATACCTCTCCTGGATTTACTTATCCTGGTGATTTAGGAAGTGGGCCAAGTTACACATTTTATGTAAAACCTATTGACAAGGTGGGGAATAATGGGACTGTACGATCTGGTATCGGTTATGTAGATGAAACTCCGCCTGCTTCGATTACAGCTGATTTTACAAATGAAGGTTATTCTCCAAATTGGTTTGATCAAGGATCTACAGCCAGTGCAACCTATCAAATAAATTTCGTTGAGACTAATGTGTTTTCAATCTCTGTATCAGTAACTGGGGGAATCTCTGCAACAGGAGCTGGACAAGGGCAAACTTCACCTTTCAATTCCAGTCTTAGTATCAGTGGGAAAACAGATGGAACTTATGCTATTAGCCTAACAATTACGGATAAGGCAGGTCATATCAACTCTTCATTCACTGGTGAGTATCAAATCAAGTTAGATGATACTGTTCCATCAGTAGACTTCTATCATTTAACTGACTATGTAATTGAAACCTCTGATTTCCTATATTGGGATTCAGTGGGTTCAATCCTTTGGTATGGAGAAAGGATGGTCTCCCCACAGTCGTTCTTAGTTGGAATAAATGCTTCTGATGAAGGAGTGAATTTAAGTTCTGCTATTGCTTCGGATAATTTAGGGTCTAATTCTGCAAATACCACCGAAGGAATTAATCCAACTTATTTTGTTGAAGTAGGAGGTATCACATCCTCAGATACAAACACTAGTGATATCATAATCACGGTATTCGATTTGTTAGGTAATTATGATATTGTGACTTTAACGATCGATCGAGATATCACAGGCCCTAGTGGATACTCTCTCCTATTAATTCCCGATACAGCGACAAGTTGGGGGTATACACCGAATACTAATTACTATGATGATACAAGCGTTGATTTTAATGTCACAGGTACAATAACAGATGGTTCAGGATCAGGATTACCAGTTAATCATACTGGGTTTGGGTTGGATGGACCTGTAGTTACATGGGAGAGTATTCTTATAAAACCGTACAGCCTGTCAGAAATTAATCATACAGTAAGTATGGTTGCTAGGGATAACGTGGGAAACAATGGTACCACGTATGCAGACTGGGTAATTGTAGACACCAACTCTCCAGAAAAATTTGATTTAGATTGGGATAGAGCTAGTAGTGGATATTTTGCATTAATTAATGAAACTGAGAACAAGCTTTACATAAGATCTGACAAAGATGATTACTTGAACATAACTATATTTAATAACGGTTCGAGTACAATTGGAAGTTCAAGTTTCTGGAAGATAATCTGGGATATTAATAGCCTATTTACTCCTACTTTTAATCAAACCATAAGTGGATTAAATGCTACTGATGGCTTTAGTTATTTCAATAGTCTAAAAGGAAATTTTGTACTTCGCTTACTATCGAATAATGGTAATTATCAAGAATGGAACATAACCGTTGTAGAATTCCCAGAGGATGTCACAGTTGTGATAACTTCGATTGTTGCTAATGGACCATTCGTCTACTATGATGGTAGCTCTTCTTATGGCTATTATGGGAACAAAATGGGAGCAAGTCTAATTAATTTCACGATAAGTGGATATGCCAATTCATCAGCGGGAATGATATCAGTAAACGATTCAACTTCCTTTGGAAATGATCCTACTAACAAGTCATTGAGTGGTGTAAATGACTCCTGGAGTTTTACATACAAAATTGATCAAAATGATGGGCCATCTTACGGGACATTTGTTGTCACCTTTATTGGTTACAACTCTGGTTTATTAAACGGAACGACCACATTTGAATTTCGATATGACTTTGTTAGTCCTTCTATAGAACATAATTCAGGTTTTACTTTTGAATCCTCAGATTACCTTTATTATGATTCAAGCTCTGCTTTTGGATATTATTCTGATAATATGGGAGGAACTGCAAATCCATTTTTTGTCGCAGGATCTGTTACAGATACGGGTTCAGGCATAGCCTCAGTAACTGATGATACGAACTTTGGAGAGAATCCTTTAGATGGTGGTGGGGGTACTATATGGTCGTTTGGTTATAACATAACTTCGGCTGATTCCTCTTATGATACTTTCAATGTGACATATACCGCTACCGATAACGTGGGTAATACTGATACAGTTATGTTTGAATTCAAGGAGGATAATGCAAATCCCACTATTGAATTTAGTTCAAGTTCAACTAGTGAATCGTCGGTTTTCCTGTATTATGATGGAAGTTCAAGTTATGGCTACTATTCAGATAATATGGGTGGTACTCCAGATGCATTTATTATAGGAGGAACAGCTAGTGATGCATACGTTGGATTAGATACCATTGATGATGATACGAACTTTGGAGGGAATCCTGCACGTGGGGGCTCGTTAGAAGCGTGGACATTCGATTATGATATTACAGCTACCGATTCTTCGTATAATAACCTCACAATTACATTTACAGCTATCGATCTAGTAGGAAATTATTTTTCGGATACTTTTGATTTTATTGTGGATAATGTTGATCCTACAATAAGCACTCCCCTTATTGAGGATATTTCCGACAGTCTTTTTGTTTACATTACTCCTGCAGGAGACTATTTTTTCTTTAGTGATAATATGGGCGGTGTTCCTGTCCAGATTAATATCAGCGGAACATCAAATGATTTTCCCTCTGGGTTACTTACTGTTAATTTCACATCTCATTTTGGTGATTCTCCAAATAATAATACTCCTGGTACTATCTGGAGTGCCTCATACTTTATTCATGGAACTGATTCTGAACAGACTGGCCCAGAAACTGATATTGTAATTACTTCAACGGATAATGTCGGAAATCAAATAACAGCTACTGTTACGTTTTTAAAAGATAATTATGATCCAGAAGTCTCAATACTTAGTCTAGCAGAAGATTTATTACCTGAATATCTGTATAATGCATCAACTACTTTAATCTATTACTCTAATGTTGGATCAGGAACCCGTGCGTTTACTGTTAAAATAGATGGTCAAGAAACTCATGCAAATCTTGATGCAGGTCTAAATGTTAGCTTTTTCCCAGATATTTTCAGTACAGATGGAGGGTATAATACTACTGCAGGAGCTGGGGATAGTCATCAATTAATCTGGGATCATCAGTACTCATTCTCTCCCACAGCTACGGCAAATGGTTCGTATACAGTAACAATATCAGATCTTGTAGGTAACAACGGAAGCACTATCTTTGAAATATACCGAGATGATAGTGCACCAATAGTTAACATCACTACGTTAACAGAAAATTCTTGGCTTCTTCACTATAGTGGTGGAACGCTGTTTTACTCAAACGATCAAAGTATGAATTCGTCATTCACTTTGAATGTTACAGTTGATGATGGTATCGGACAAAGTGGACGTGATAGAGCGACAGGGGCAACGGCTTTCGGAGATTCTCCTATAGGGACAATCTACGTAAGTGATTCTTACTATAATCTTGGTTATTACATCAATGAAAATGAAAATGAAACAGGTAACTTAATAGTTTCTGGTTATGATATGGTCGGGAATAGTGCAACAGATAATATTACGCTAACTATTGATAATGATGGTCCAACAGAATTGTCAATTGAAGCTGTTAATGGTCATGCCAACAGTGAATATCTCCACTATACAGGTGGAAATCTGTACTTCTCCAATACTAATCCAGCATTAAATGAGCAATTTACTATACGAGTTTTTGGAAGTGATAGTGGTTCTGGAATATTAAATGCCACAGGTGAGGATGATCTTGGTGAAACAAATGTGTTTGATACCACCTATGCAGGATTTTATGAATTAAATTATACAGTGAATTCTGGTGACCCTGTAACAGGGGATCAAATAGCTATATTCTTCTATGATAACTGTGGTAATATTAATTCAACCTCTTTACCCACGTTTCTAGATAATAATGCCCCAGTGAGTCTTGTTATATTAGATATTATTGGCGATGAGTTGAGTGATTTTCTTTATTATGATTCACCAAAAGAGATTCTCTTCTATAGTAATGATCAAGTAATGGCTGAATCTTTCACAATACGTGTAAATGCTACAGACTTTGGTGCGGGTTTAAAGAATGCTACAGGTGAGGATGAATTCGAGGAAACTGGAATAGGTACAAGTGCGTATTCAGGGTACTTTGAATTATCATATGACATTTTACAATCGGAAAATGCTTCTGATAATCTAGTAACAATTACTATCTTTGATATGTGTGGTAATTCGGATAGCGTTGATTTAGTTACGCGAATTGATAACTCTGGTCCTCGTGATGTAAAAATTAGTCTTATAAATGACTATGGATCGAATTTCATTTACCTTTATAATGATACAGGGACTTTAACATTATATCTCAGCAATAAATCTACCGTAGACCATACATTTACCGTAGTTGTTGATTATAATGAACCTGCGAATGAAAGTGGTTACAAATTAATGATTGGAGGATCCTATCTAGGAGAAAGCTACGCAGATATTTCTAATTTTGCTACCTACATCCTAAATACCACTGATAATGTGGAAAATGGTACATTAACATTTTGGATATATGATCAAGTGAATAATAGCAATAGTGTTGCATTAACGGTATATGGTGATTTGACTAATCCCTCTTTGTTAAATGATGAGTACTATTTTGATGACCATGGCAGTGATTTTCTCCATTATAATACATCTCACTTCTTCTTCAGCGATGAAATGTCCAGTACACAAACTTTAACAGTTTATGGGACTGGATTTGATGGTTTAGGAGGATCAGGAGTCGATAGAGTTAGTTTTCAAACAGTTTTTGGGAGTACTCCCTCTACTGACTTAGGAGCATCATGGTCAGCTGATTATGGGATAGATTCAACAGATGATGAAAACGATACAACAACAGGTAACATATCGATTACTATCACTGATCACGTAAATAACAATTACACATTCTTGGTTTTCTTTGTTGTTGATAATGAAGCTCCATCTAACCTGGCTATTGATGATATCATTGAAGAACTACTAGCTGAATATCTCCATTATGTCAACCTTACAACGACTTTATATTATTCAAATGTTCGTCCAGATCGTGGATCCCGTAATTTCACAGTAAGAGTTAATTCTTCGGATACAGGAGGAGCTGGTTTACGTTATGCTGTTTTTCCTGATATTGGATCAGGTTTTACTCTTGGAGGATCTGACACTAGTCATGTAGGAGGATTATGGGAGTTTAGCTATCAGATAGACGGACCTGCAGTTGCGAGCTACAATGGTTCTGTTACAATATCTGTTTTAGATTTTGTCGGAAATAACCAGACAATATCCTTTGATTTGTACCACGACAACTCTCCTCCAATAAATGTTGCATTGACTGATATTTTAGAATCGAGTGAGTATTTATTCTACAATTCTGGTTCTGAAGTATTTTATTATTCTAATGATCAGTTGATGGCTGAAAGCTTTACAGTTCAGGTAACTGCAGATGATCTTGAAAGTGGAAGACAAAGAGCAAATGCAAGCGAATTCGGAGATAGCGTATCGACAAGTATATACGGAGGTAGCGGATTTGAATTAAGTTTTACTATTAATCAAGGAGAATCGGAACCAACATTTACTATTCTCGTATGGGATAATGTAGATAACTCAGAATTATTTACCTTAGTGACACAGGTTGATAATACAGCTCCCCAAAACTTGAATATCATAACAGTACTAGAAACTCCAGATTCAGATTACCTGTATTTTGATGGATCCACACTCTACTACTCCAACGATCAAGTAATGACAGCTACTTTTGTGATCCGTATAAATGGAACCGATTCTGGAGCGGGAAGAAAGAATGCTACAGGTGAAGCAGAATTCAATGATGTAGGGGTAGGAAGTTCTAGTTATTCTACATTTTATGAACTTACGTATAATATAGTTCAGAATGACAATGCTTCTGATGAACTGGTTACAATTTCGATGTTCGACAGGGTAGGTAATGTAAATTCAATTGATTTGAGTTGTATCAAAGATAACTCCGCTCCGAGTATTTCAATCTCCGATATTATTGAGTCCTCATACTATCTCCATTATGACTTATCAAATGATATTCTATACTACTCTAACAAGACTGCATCATTAGATGAACCATTTACAATTCGTTTAACAGGAAGTGATGTGGGAGGAGCGGGACGATTGAATGCTACAGGTGAAGCAGATTTTGGTGGATCAATCGTGGGTGATTTGGTTTATAGTTCCTATTATGAACTTCCTTATACTCTCAACACAAATGAATATGCATCTGACAACTATATTATCTTAACGATATTTGATAACGTTGGTAATAGTAATTCTCTCAATTTAGATTGTATCCTAGATAACGATGCCCCAGATTTCGTAACACTCGATTCATTAACTGGCCCTGATGTCAGCGATCTCCTTTACTATAGTGGAACAGTCTTATTTTACTCCAACGATCAAGCAATGAGTGAAAGCCTATCGCTCCATATTGATGTTCTTGAATTATTGAGTGGTGTTGAAAATGTCTCGGGCTCATTAGCCTTTGGAGAATCGCCTGTTATAACAACAAATGCATCAGGGACATTTGACCTCCAATATACTGTTTCTCAATCAGAAACTGTTGGCGGTGGAGTGGTTCAAGTCTTTGTATATGATAAAGTGGGCAATGTAAATAGTAGTATTCTTCTTCCAGTTACTTTAGATAATACTGCTCCCATAATTGATCCTATAAATGAAATCATCGAAAACAGTGAATTTCTTGACTATTCAGCTACCATTCTCTATTATGCAAATCAGCACTTTGGACAAAATGAATTATTCAGTGTTAATATCACAAGTCAAGATGGTGTGGGAAGTGGATTATTAAAAGTTGAAGGAAGCACAGATTTTACTGACACCCCTTCAGATACCTCGTATCAAGGATATTATCTTGTAAATTATTCAGTCGGTTACGATGAAGAAGCATCAGGAGATCAAATAACATTTACAGTTTATGATAGGGTACATAATATTGATTCTGTAACATTAAACTTAGTCAAAGACAATACACCTCCATCTGGGATAACGATTCAGAGTGTGAGTTATTCAAGTGAATATCTTTACTATGATAGTTCCATCACAACTCTTTATTATTCAAATGATCAAATAATGAATGCTTTATTCGATGTTTCCTTACTATCTGCGGACAATGGAGGAGGTGCAGGGTTGAAAAATCTTACTAGTAGCCTTGCGTTTAGCGAACAACCATCAGATTCTGATTACGTAGGTGAATATTTTATTTCCTACACTGTAAGTATAGGGGAAACTGGTGGTGGAGCAATATTATTTTCGGTCTTTGATCGTGTAGGAAATGTTAATTCTTCTGTTAGTCTGACTCTAGTGCTTGATAATCAATCACCTACAGAACCTACCATTATAGGAATAATTGAGTCGTCTGAGTACTTATATTACAACATTAGTGGACAGACTTTCTATTATTCTAATGACCAACCAATGGATGATCCTTTTACTATTCAATTAACGACTGACGACTTAAGTGCGGGGCTCCTGAAAGCAAATGGTAGCACTGATTTTGGTGGAACACCTGAAGATATTAGCTATCTTGGGCAATATGATCTTGTATATACTGTCGGGGAGACCGAACATGCAGGTGGAGATAATCAGATAGTGATAGAGGTCTTTGATCGAGTAGGAAATGCCAATTCAACATCCATCAGTTGCATTCTAGATAATAGTAATCCTTCTCTACCCATTGTAACTGCTGTTATTGAGTCTTCAGCATATCTTTATTATGATGCGCCTACATTTTACTATTCCAATGATCAACCGATGAGTGATAGCTTAACCATTCAATTTACCACTACCGATGCAATATCGGGATTACTTAAAGCAAACGGTAGTACTGATTTTGGAGGAGAAACACCTGAGGATTCTACATACGATTCTCAGTACATCCTTACATATTCCGTAAGTAATGGTGAAACTGCAGGTGCTGATAATTGGATAAATATTACAGCTTATGATCAAGTGGGCAATTCACGAACTTATTCTTTAAGTTGTGTAGTAGATAATGCCGGTCCAACAAGTGTTTCAATAGATGATGTAATAGAAGAAGTCGGAGCACAATTTTTATATTATGACAGTAGTGGAGAGACTTTCTATTATTCTAATGATCAAACAATGGCAGAAAGCCTCACAGTTCAAGTGACGGCTATCGACACGGGAAGTGATTTACAAAAAGCTAATGCTACTGAATTTGGGGACAGTGTTTCAGAGAGCTTCTACGGACCCAGTGGTTACGAATTATCCTTCGTTGTTAATGAAGGAGATTCAGAACCAGCATTTAGTATAACAGTTTGGGACAATGTTGGTAATCCTGCAAGTGTGGCTTTAACAACCAACCTTGATAATACACCGCCTCAAAGTTTAGCTATTGTTGCTCTTCTTGAGTCTCCCGAATCAGATTTTCTTTATTATGATGGAATTAATTTATTTTTCTCCAATGACCAACCTATGAGTGCCACATTCAAAATTCATATTTCTGGGACAGACTCTGGAGTAGGAAGAAAGAATGCAACGGGAGATGACGAATTTGGTGATACAGGAATTGGAAATTCAACTTACAGTACATATTATCAACTGGAATACAATATTGTCCAAAATGACGATGTTTCGGATGGTACTCTTACAATCTGGTTATATGATCTAGTTGGCAATAGAAATTCGATTGGTTTAACCTGTAGGAAGGATAATACAGCTCCTTCATTAACTATTGATTTCCCCACTTCAGGTTGGAACAATTCTGTTGGAGGAATTGCATCATATGGTGGAACAGCGATTGATAATTTAGGAACTTATAATAGTGGGATTACTACTACAAGCTTTGCATTTTCGCAATATGATGAAGTATTAACCTCTTACGTTGCAACACAACAAGTATTTACAGTCGATTCCCTAGTAGGGTCAACTTGGAATGATGAAAATGAAATTAATATCATAAATAACGCTAATATTACTCTTACAGTCTATTGTTGGGATCACGTCAACAACACTCAATCAGCTAGTGTTCAGATTTGGCACGATGATACTCCCCCAGAAATAGAATATAATGATCCAACCGCAGGTGGATTAACTCCTTATTACAATCTCGCGGATTATCTAACGACATTTGATGTAGATTTTCTGAGGAACAACGAGACTCATTCGTTAGCTAGTAGATTGACTAAAGCGGAATATCAAACAGATGACGGCCAAGGTTGGTATGTTATATTTGACTCAACCCAAGCTGGCGATTATGTCACAAACTGGACTATCTCTTCATGGAATGATACTCTATTTAATGGAGAAAACACAATTGATATTCGTGTCCAAGATGAGGCGGGGAATATTCAGACACACATTTTTAGTTCAGGTCTCTATGGTTTTAACCTTCGTTTAGATACTTTGGGACCAATCATTTTTAGCATTGATGTCCTCGGAAATGAACCAGGGATTCCTAATCCGTTCTTATATGATTGGGATGGGTCTGATTTTAATCTAACCTTTATCTTTGAATCGAGCTCAAAAATCACTGATATCTATATAAAAAGCGATCAAAACAGTACAGAGCAAAACTATGATAATTCAACAGAATTGCTGAGATGGTATAATATTATCAACACTGATTATTACAATGCCACCAATTCCTTGATTAATTATGATATTGGAAACACAGGAAATCGTAGTATCCTCGTTAGAGCACGGAATTTAGCTGGAATCAATAGTAGCTGGATACAAGTAAATCTATTCGTAGACGAAGAAGATCCCATTGTCTCACTTCAATCTCTGAGTGAATTTATTCCATATAAATGGACTATCTTCGCTGATACACCCAATAACAAATTGTATTACAGCACCTTAATGGGATCGAATCCAGCTAACTTTAATGTGACGATTACCGCTCTTGACAGTGGGAGTGGAATGATAGGAGGATACACACGGTTTGAACCTTTCTTATCAATTCTTTTACAAAATGAGACCCTTGTTGGTACCTTCAATGTTACGAATGCAACACCTAATGGTTATTGGATTAATGCGACGGCTTATGATGCTAGTGGACGAAGTGAAACCTATATGGTTATACAAGTGGTTCGTGATACCTCAAGTCCCGAAAATCTGTCCATTGTTAGCTTTGTAGAAAATGGTGAATACCTCTATTATGATAACTCTTCAACTCGTTTATTCTTCTCAAATGATCAACCAATGTCCGATACTTTCATTATTACCATTCTTGCTCAAGATAACGTAGGTGGAGCCGGATTATACAATTTAACAGGTACTGGCGCATTCGGTGAGGTTCCAAGTGATTTTACTTATGATAGTGGATATCAAATTAATTATACCGTGAGTCAAAGTGAGACAGGTGGCGCTCTCATCACCTTTAATGTATATGATCTAGTAGGAAACGTTAATAACTCTCTTAGTGTTGATCTTCAGTTGGATAATGACAATCCTTCTGTTCCAGTGATTACCTCAGTTGATGAATATTCAGAGTATTTATATTACAATGCCCCTACCTTTTACTATTCCAATAATTATCAAATGAGTGAAGTCATTACGATTCACTTTACTACGAGCGATAGCGGAGCAGATCTTCTTAATGCTACTGGAAGTATTGATTTTGGAGGAGAATCTCCATTTAATCTTTCCTATTCATCCGAATATTCACTTTATTATACTTTAAGCGATGGTGAAACCGCAGGTGGGGATAATCAAATTATTATAACGGTTTATGACCGAGTTGGCAATTCAATTGCCACTTCTCTTTCTTGCGTCCTTGATAATACTGGTCCTACAAGTTTAGATATTGTGGATGTTCTTGTTGAAGTTGGATCCCAATATCTTTTCTATGAATCAGGTAGTGAAACCTTTTACTATTCCAATGATCAAATTATGAATGAACGTTTTACTGTTCAAGTTACGGCTATCGATACTGGGAGTGATCTCTTAAAAGCCAATGCTAGTGAATTTGGGGATACTGTTACAAACAGTACTTATGGTGGAAGCGGTTATGAATTATCGTTCATAGTTAACCAAGGAGAATTAGAACCTGCCTTTAGTATTACCGTATGGGACAACGTAGGCAATCCCACCAGCGTTAGTCTTACGATCTCTGTTGATAATGTTGAACCTACACAACCTGTAATAGTAAGCATTATTGAGACATCTGACTACTTATATAATCTAACGACAACCAATCTGTTTTACTCCAATGATCAGGTTATGGCAGAAAGCTTTACAATCCAACTAACTTCGACTGATTCTCTTTCGGGATTACAAAAAGCTATAGGAAGTTTAGATTTTGGAGGAACTCCTGAAGATACCGTTTATAGTGGAATGTACGAGATGGTATATACTGTGAATCAAAATGATAACGCTGGTGGAGATAATCAAATAATAATAACTGTTGTGGACAATGTTGGGAACAATAATACCGTAAACCTTCCATGTACCTTTGATAATACAGCTCCGACTGTTCCATCCATTGTGGATGTTATTGAGGACTCAGAACATCTATATTATGATGGTTCAAGTATTTTCTATTCAAATGATCAGAGTATGAATGACTCCTTTACCATCCAATTAACTACTTCAGATGGTATATCAGATCTGCAAAAAGTTAGCGGCAGCTCTGATTTTGGTGGTGAATCTCCTGAAGACACGACATATGATAGCATGTATGAATTAACTTATTTCGTTGGATTCACTGATGATGCTGGTCTTGATGATCAGATTACATTAATAATTATCGATTGGGTAGGAAATACTAGAATTTTAGCAATTAATTGTTATGAGGATAATACTGTTCCAACGGTTAATCCAGTTATTGTTTCTGAAATCTCCGATTTTGCTTATTATCCTGCTAATGGGACTCAGGTTATATGGTATGGTAATCAAATGCCTAGCGATATTATTGTTGATTTTTCAGTTGTTACAGATGATGGAGCACAGATTGATGATTCTGGTATACAATTTGTTCTCTTTCCCTCCTTTTTTAACAGAGGTCTAGCATTAAATGATTCTACTACTCCCTATGCTTGGACCTATACTATTTCCAACACATCTACTGATATTGGGAACATGATCTTCACTAGTATCGATAACTGTGGTAATATTGATTCTGTTTCTTTGGAAGTGAGACGTGATACACAAGCTCCTTCAGGAAGTATAGTATCTATTGATGATGGAGGTTCAATTTATGTTCATTCTGCTGATCTTGATAAGATTTGGTATTCCGATTTGATGGATTCCTCTCCTCAGTCAGTTACAATTACGATTTCAACATCTGATAGTGACGTAAATGATGCTGGAGTTGCTACTACTACTTATCCACTAATTGGTAATGATCCAGAAATTAATCTCACTTCTGGGTCGAGAATTTATCAATTAACTTCTACTGATGATACAAACGCCACAGTCTTTTTCTTGATCTATGATAAAGTGGGGAACACCTATCAGATTCCCTTACAGGTTATTCGAGACCTTTTAAATCCTACTGTTGCATTTAATGATGTTTCTAATCCTGTTTATGATCCATCGAGTAATGAACTAGATAATCTGGATAATTGGTACGATCAGGGAGAATTAACAGGTGGGTATGATATTTTCTCAATTCCCAGTGATTCCCTAAGTGGAGTTTTCAGTGTATATATGTCTTGGGATAGTACCAGTGGTGATTCCTATTTTTCACAAAACCTTGGTGCTGATGGAGATGGTAATCTTCTTTCTGATTTAGGTATAAATATTTCAGATGATAATGATGGTGTAGTTAATATTACTTTAACGGTTTACGACCAAGTAAATAATCAAGCGCAGGCATACCTTCTTATTCGACTGGATAATTCAAATCCATTTGAAGCGGGTTACGTTATTGATACGACTATTCTTCACCAGAATGGAAAGGAGCTTATCCTCTCTGGTCAAACTGATGATGGTTTAGGATCAGGAATCCAAAATATTACTATTATTTCTACACTGTTTGAGGATATTGTATCTACTGGATTCACCGCTTGGAGCCTTTCAAATGACTCAAATTTCGATTCTGTCATTACTCCTGGACAAAATGAAACTGTATCTATTATTGTTTATGATAATGTTAACAATGAATATAGTTATACAGCAGATATTACCTATCACTTATTTAACTTTGTAAATTTAGTCACTACTATTCCTCGTCATGTAGAAATTGATGATCCTGGCACATGGAATATTACATTTAACTTTGAGTTTGACGGATTACAAATTAATGAGACTCAAGCAATAATCGATCGTCTTCTTAATATTTCACAGTTTAATGTAGCAATCGACGGTATAAATGTTCCTATTTTAGGTGGTATTAGCTGGTCAGATGATATTCTTATTTTAATTGTTGATTTACCAGATAGTTTAACTTCTGTTTCTGTAGGTTCAACATATTCCATCCAAATCAACTGGTTTGTCAGTGATCTTCCTGCGGACATTTCTCTCGCTTTTAGTTTTACAAAACCCAATGTAGTTACATATCACGATTTAGAAATCTCATATGTATCTGATGATCTTGATATAGTTGAAACTAACAATCCAGAATATTCGTTAATGAATGTGATTCTTTATTTCGAGAACGATGATAGTCCTTATACTACAGACTTAGTTGATTTTAATGTAAATCTTACAATTGATGGAGCTGATGCTACCTTTATCCAATCTGTTCATCTAGCGAATGGCAATCATAATCTAACATTTCAGCTTCCAGAGGGTTTAACAACTGGATTAAAAGATATTGAGTTTAATTGGCTGTTTTCCTCTGGATTGTACTATCATGTGGTTGACTCAAATATTAGTTTAGGTCGAGTAACATATTATGACATTGTAATTGATGCCATTGTTCCCTCTAGTATGCAATTGTTTGAAATAGATGGTGATTTCTCTATATCAGTCAATTACGATGTTCGCGAAGATGAAGGGGACCAATCATTGGATTATGTTCTAAGTACATCTCTAGAAGAACTGTCTATCAAAGGTTCTGATTACACCAACCAAATTGATATTGGCAGTTTTTTCAACTCCCTTAATGGGAGTTATGGTTTTAGTTTTGACTTATTTGCCGCTAATACAACAATCCAATGGTTAGGCAATCAATCCATTCGCTTCAAAGTACAATCTACTGTGTCCAATCTCTGGGAATGGGGAGTAGTGACTATTAAAGGCCATGACCTTAAAATGATTATTGATTCTATACGAACTTGGCCTGGTGGTCTAGATTTCTTCGATCCTGATGAACAGACACCTTTTACTCTGAATTTCACTGTTTTAGATGATATCGGATTTGGAAATGAACCCGTTACAAATATTAATCTCACAGATAATTTCATTACTATATTCTTAGAGAATATTGAAGTTATCAATCTCAATGCAACAATAAATTCATTCCTAGAGTGGGGTTATATCAATCAAGTTCAAGGGAAGTACTATCTCAGGTTTGTATTAGAGGTTGAAGATGCAACACAATTAGGTATTGGAAAGATCGCACTAAGCTTAACAATAAGCGACATTGATGGTCATCAAGTAACAGTGTCTAGTGAGGAAAATAGCGTCATACTTACAAGTAAAGATCTCGCACTTCTACTGGGACTAGAATGGGTTTACATTCCAGATTTTGGTTCAGATGGTTTATTCACATTTGGTTATGAAAATTCTACTGAAGTACTGGATTGGACGTTTAGAGTCTCAGTTGGTTCGACAATTACCATTAGATATCGGATATATGCATTCGATAATCCTACTGTAGAAAGTACAGATCCGCAGAATATATACTGGAAAACTCCTTGGGATAGTGCAGAACAGGAAAAAAGCGCCCTAAATCAAACCTCGTTTATTACAATTAATGTTACTTCTAATCAGGTAATACGTCAGCTTTTTATTGCTTATGTCGAAGATAACAAAGAAAAACAACTTGGTTTCAGTGATAGTACATGGCGTTTCTACTTAGAGTGGGATGAAATGGAAGCAGCAACATCTGATGTAGACGATGATCCAACTGACATTAATAACTCTGTTCTTAATGTTGATGGTAATTACACCTTAACCTACAATACTCAATTTGCTAGCTCTGGAATAAATGCTGCTGGGAGTGTTTTCCAGGTTAATATAACATTATGGCAGTATGATGGTCAAGATTGGATTCAATTTAATCAGACTAATTTTGTTCATACAGATGGCGATGGTAGTTTACTCCCCATTTTCTTTAGCAATGGAACAGCGACTATTGGCAATCTATTTGTAATTGATACTCCTTCCGCTCCTAATTTTGCCGATGGAAAACTCGATTTCCAGTTTCAGTTTAGTGAGGTTGTAAAAGCAACAGTAACCGTGAGAGCAACAGAGGAAGCAACTTCTGATGGGTACGATTATAGATATTACTCTACTTATCCTGACTATCCTGGTGAGGTTTTCTCGTTTGTTAACCAGACTAGTGCAACTTACTCGCAAAATACATCTATTTGGACGAAATTTATAGTTGATATATGGGCTGAAGATTATAGAATTCCACGTTTAACAGGAGCAACTATTAATGTATCTGTAAGATATGCACACGATTCAACCTTAGATTTGACTGGTGTTAGAGTATTTATTCTGAATGAGAATATATCTACAGCTTACCCCAGTTCCCAATGGGATGGCTATCAAGTTTCCTTCCCTAATCTAATCTCTAATGGACTTGTTGAAAATGCATTTTATAGTATTAGCCAATTTATTGATCCTAGATTTGGAATCTCTAGCTTTGAAGCAGATGATGGCAAAATACAAGTCGAAATTATTTGGGATCAAGTTATTTTCCAAATTGGATTTGCACAACCATGGGGATCCAATATACGATTTAATGTTAATGAAACAGCATTTGTTGAAATTGTAGCTTACTATGATTATGACGACACCCCTTTCAACGGAATAATTAAAATGCAACATGGAAGTTTTTCAAATTCTTCGTCCCTTTTTTACAATCCAAGGAATTGGAATGATAGTGTTAGCGTTCCTATTGCTCCTGAATATACAACAAGACCTGGAGATACCTTATTTTTAGTTAATGGAATTCTTGAGGACTTGCATGGACTGAATGGTACAAAAGAACGTCAAGGATATCTAGTATTAAGTGAATCTGGTAGTCGATGGTTGATTATTAGATGGGATAGAATTCTTGTTGATTTTATCCCTGATCAATTAGATTATTATCCTGGTGAATCATTGAATGTCTCTCTCTCTATTTTCTATGAGAAAGATGGTAAATCTCTTGACTCCTCTCATTTTGAATATTCTTTGTATCGAGATGGGCAGATTTTCTTGTCAAATAGAACTCAATTTTACTTCACCGACTTCGAGATACATGCTTTAAATCATACTTATCATATTGATTGGTCAGTTGATTACAAGACAAATCTGAGAGGTACATTCTCTAGCGGTCTTGTGAAACAACCTAAGGCTAAAATTACTATCGAATGGATAGATAATATTGATCCACTTTTAGTTTATCATGAGCTATTAGATTGGGGAAATGGATCCATAGGTTTCCTTGTTATCGCAAGTGATGACTCTCCAGAAAGTTATTTCGGTAGCGACATAGCTAATATTACTGTTCAATTGACTCTTTTTGGTTTTCCACCAGGAGATCCTCTATACCTGACAGAATATAATACTAGCTCCGGTCCAATGTTCTATGGTAGTTTAACTACAGATAGTAGTACCCCAAGAAATAATTTCAAGTTTAATGAGAGCGTTACCTATACGATTTCTCTGAAAGATAATCAAGGGAATGAAATTAGCCATGTGTTTGAAAAATTTCTTGATTCTGATAGTGCTACCCCTATTCATGACCCTGTGTTCATAAATTTCTCTAGTTCACAAGATGGAAGAATTACAGTATCAGTAAATTCAACAGATATCTGGTCTGGATTATCTGGTGCAGTTATAGCTTTTAAAGATCCATCTACAGGAAACTGGTCTGAATTCTATTCGATGAGTTATAGAAATGTAGATAGGGGACGTGAATATTCTTTTAGTTCAGTGTTTGATGTTGGAACTCTCTTAGAGTATGAAATTCGAATTTCCGACATAGTCGGAAATGTTCAGATAATTACTGACGATATTGAAATTCTTGATAGAGCTGGTCCCAAATTAGTAGGTGGTACTTTCGCTTATCTAGGTTTTGGTTCATTCTCTATTAATATCGCAACCGCAGATGATGGATCAGAAATCTCCAAGGCAGTATTAGGATATTATGTTGGAGGGGAGTGGAAATATATTGATTTAACGAAAGTCTTGTCTGTTGGAAGTGGTTCTTCTCTACAAAAAACAACTTCTAGATATAATGCCAAATTTCTAGGTGATTTTTCAATACCTACCAACTTCATTGATGATACATCTGTTCTATTCTCGTTATCTCTCTCTGACTCAGAGGGAAACACTCGAATTATTAGCAATAGCGAAATAAATTCTACATTGAAATTATCTTCATTATCACTGAGTGATGATGGATATAATATTCCGTCAAGTGCAGAGGAGTTACTTAATAATCCTATCGTAATTCTCCTAATTTTTACCATACTGTTCAGTATTGGTTTTATTACGGTTCAACGCTTTAGGACAATCAGTGGATTTGATAAGAAAAAAGTTTTGACAGAAATGGTGAATATATCAGACAATGAAGTTTGGGAAGAAAATGATAGTGTTTCAATCGGTATAGTTGCTAGCTTCTTTGATCAAACGAAAGGGCCTGTACCTATAATTGTTTATCCCGAAAAGCTTCGTTCATCTGAAAAAATGCTCGCTAGCCTTTCAGACAGATCATTTTCGACTCTAGGATTTGTATCTAATCCTGAGGATGATAAACATGCTACGTTCCGGTTCCAAGTTGGTGCTGATAAATGTACGGTATTTGGATATGCGTTTGCTGTTGCCAATCCTGAAGCTCGTGGAGGTCAGGAAAATTTATCCCTTAGTTTTGTTGTTAGGCCTCCTTGGGGTAATCTGGAAAATATAAATAGATTCATGAATGAATTAGTTGAACGTTTACAACATATACATCATCTTATGAAGGAAAATGCTGATTCAAAACTGGTACAAAAAGAAATGGAAATTACTCGTAATTTCTTAACTAGAGCAATGATCGTTTTCAGAAAGAAGTATAAAAAGGAGTTCATAGAATGATGTTACTTGCTGTGCCTAGGGTAAAAAAGAGAGAGTACTCATTGGGAATAGTGCTACTTCTGCTTTTCAATGTTTTTGCTGTGATATCTCCCCAACAGGGTATTTCAGAAAATTCCTCACTTCGGAACGAAAATCCAGTCTCAAAAATTCTCCCCCGTTTAATGTCAAGTAATTCTGTTCAACTCGAAGAATCCGTTTCATCTTCTGAAATTACTGATAATCACGAATCTGATCTTTCTTCTTTAAACGCGTTTCATACTAATCCCTTTTTCTCTCCAAGATTTGGAATTAGTGCGAGTGATGACCTTACCATTACGAAAATATCTCCAGAGGCAATGGAAAAGAATGCAACCTCAATGACATTTATACTTAATTGCACAATAGAAGGTGCAATAGGTGTGAACGGTTCAGAGGATATTGAGAACCTAATTATAACCAATGGTAGTAATTTTAAGATCACAGATTGGTCTGGAGGTTGGGTTGAACTGCAAGATGAGAATGGTACATTTATAGATCAATATTCCCTCACTTTTACTCTAAATAATTCATTCTTAACAACACTGGAACTAGGCTCTTACGATCTTATCATGTACACAAATGTTTCGGGACATCTTTCAAGTGATTCAATATCTCTTCCCATGCGAGATGTAAGGGTTGATATTTTAAGTGTTTCACCTGCTGCCGAATTTAACAATAAGCTTGATAATGAGCAACCTTTTACTATTGAAATACAGGTTAAAAACTATACAACTAATTCTAACTTCTATTTTGTAGACTTTTTACCTAATATCACAAATTCGAATCCAAAAGCTATAGTTAAATCAACAACAACTAGTGGTGAACTTACCTTTGCTGGATTTATTTCCAACACTACTGCCGAGGGGAGATATACCTTAAATTATAGTCTGCCTGTTAGTGTATCCCAAGAATTTAATGAGGGTGATCATGAATTAATCGTATCAGTCACTACTGTTGAAGGAATAACAGATAATACCACCGTTCAGTTTACTGCAAAGGGAACTATCTATTATGTTATCCTTGAAGAATTGACTGTTGAATCTTATCCTCCTATCAGCTATGACGACTTAGTGTCTGGAACCCAAGAGAATATAAAATTCCGTTTAAATGTCAATGATACCTTAAATGTCACTTTTCATGTTTTTGACTCTGAACAAGGTACTAATTCACCACGTAGACATTCAATTGGATATCAGAATCCAAATAGGCCTGAAGATCCTACAGCATTATTATATCAGGAAACTAATGACTTTGGAATCGGAAGTATTGCACTATCCGCAACAGATCTCACGCCTACAAGTGGTTATAGCCTACTTTTCTTCGTCCGTGGACATAGAACATCGCAAGAAATTAATAAACCCTCTAATATGACTATATTTTGGGACCTCTTAGTTTTTGATTATATTTACACTGATAATAATGAAAATTCTGGGAGTAATATTTTACCTAGCCAAAAGGCTCTATGGGTAGATGTTAATGAATCTTGGAATTTAGAATTAGGTGTATTCTATGCCTCTGATGGTTCTTCTGCAATGGGAGGGAATGTTTCTTACAAGTTCGGAACCGAAAGTTGGTACAATTTAACTGATGGTACAAACGGGGATGATTTAGACGGAATATTTACCATAAATTATACACATCTGAATGCCAGCATTGTCCCCTTTCACTGTATCATTACAAGTGGATCGGCTTTTGATCCTCAGGGGACTCTATTTGTGGATAAAACTGCTGGCGATGCGAATTTTACCCTCATCATTACTTGGACGTATCTGATAATCGATATGTTTCCCGAGGAATTAGATAGAAGGCTATCCACGGTAAATCAGACTTCTGTGTTCTTGAGTGCATCCTGGGCTCATGATGAAAACCTTACTTTTGATGAGATTATTGTAGTAGAAGATGATGTTTGGTTTATTGCGTCAGAAGTACCAATGACGGCTGGTTTTGGTGTTTATTCAGGTTTGATTCAATTTGATACTGGAATTTACGGGTATAGAATTAAAGAGATTGATGATTCCACCTATGGAATTACAAAGTTTACTAATTCCTCTGTGATCGATATCGAAAATCCTAGTGTTTCAGTTGATTTAATCTGGGAGGAAATAAAGTTTGTTTATTCAAATATTCAATATTCTAATTTATCAGATTGGGATAATATAGGTGTAGATAAATTCTTTGTAAATTACGGAGAAGAAGGAACCTTATATATTTATGGCCGACATTCCTTTGATCAATCTCCATTCAATGGAACTGCACTCGTATTTGCTTTTCAAACCGCGCAAAATTATTCTGTTAGTTTTGTGAATGGATTTGCAGTCTGGAATGGTGATTTAACAGATTATGGAGGTACGGTGGACTTCGCTGTAATGGAAATTACTACGGAAATTGATTTTGATGTCCTCTATGTGTCAACCGAGGTCTATAGTATAATAATATCTTGGGATAAGATTGTACTTACCTTAAAAGCAAATATAACAGCTTCACATGGGACATGGTCAGATATTTACGTTACTTATAATTATTTAATTAGTGATGAGATTGTCAATCCTAGCTCTATTTCTTACACCCTTCTTCTAAATAATGGCACTTTAAGGGAAAACGTATCGTGGACACACTTTAGAGATTTTAGCTTCGGTCCCGATAATCATACTTATCTTATAACTAGTATAATTGATACTAATACTAGCCTTTCAGAAGCACAGATTCAGTATCAATGGTTAGACATTGACATGGATCCTAAAGTAGGCGATCTAGTTGTTTATTGGATTGACGACAAAGCACCACAAGTTGTGGAGCTTTATACATATGACTTTGGAAATGGAACTATTTTAATTGTCGTAGATATATCTGATGACACGGAAGCTTGGAATGGAAGTGGTGTGGATACTGTCGTACTGTTTGATAAACGTCCTGATGTATTTTACAATTTTCTTGGAGATATTGAATACATCATTCTTCCATCGGGTGTCTATCGCTATTATATCAGATATACGTATAATCAAGAAATAAATAATAGCGAAGGGTTGAGTTTAAGTTATTTTCAGTTTGATTTCGATGAAGATGACCCTCTTACATTTTCTCTTGAGATTTCTGATCAGGTGAAACCAGACCAGTATCCAGATATTGTTGGGGATCTACTTAAGACCAATACAATTACCGAAATTTTCACTGTCAGAGCAGATTATGACCCATATGATCCCAAATTCAATTTGAAAGCTGGTACTGAAATCTCAGTTTTCTACTTAAATCTTGATGAAATTGACGATTTAAGTAACATAACGGATGGAGACGTCGTAATTTCTGTTTTTATTCAAGATGAAATCTGGTCTGGCATTAATACGAGTTATGTTAGGATTTTAATAACAGATATAGAAATGAATGTTACTACTACGTCATTAATGACAATAGCTGCCTCACCACAATTTCTGAATAAGAGAGCAGAGCTACGATTTGATTGGAACGGGACGTTGACCGTAGGGAAAACTTACAGGCTCACAGTTTTGATAGCTGATAATGCAGGGAATAATGTGAATAGCACTATTGAAGTTACTATAGAAGATCATGTTGCTCCTCGAATTAAATCAATAAAAATAACCCAAAACACTGATCGAATCCTCTCAATTAATGTAACAGTAAATGAATTAGGCTTCGGTGTTGAGTATGTTCAAGTAGGAATTTTTAATCTAGAAGGTACACAAGTTTTTCAATGGGTAAATCTTACTAAGCAAGTTGGTAAAGGAAGTAGGGTAGATCAAGATCAAAGTATTTACTATTATGCTACTACAACCTTACCGCTCGACCTCTTCGATCTCGTCTCCTCAAAGTCTTATAGTATTCAGATAAAACTTGCTGATAAGACGGGCAATTGGAAAATCTATGATCAAGGTGATTTAGAGTCACTAAATCTACCTGTTGACGGTAGCTTACCCCCTCTTGTTTTTCATCCCTACGTCTTACTGTTTGGAGCCATTATTTTAATTTCTGCAATCATTATAGGGATTAGAATTACTTCTAGAACCGAAGGATATGATTTGAAGAAAATCTTCGATGAGGGTGAGAAGATTTCTCGTGAAGTCATTCTCACTCAAATGGATGAATACGCTCTTGGGGTTACTGTTAATTTCTTTGATCAGATTCAAGGACCTGTCCCTGTGATTTGGGAACCCGCCTTACTTGAAGATCAAGAACAAGTTATGCTAGATCTTTCTGACAAGGCGTTTTCAACTTTGGAATTTATTGGGATAGATGAAACCGAAAGAACTGGGACTTTTGATTTCTCAACTGGGAGTTATGAGTGTACGGCTTTAGGCTATTCATTTGCAATAGATAATCCACAAGCTCGTGGCGGAAAAGAAAATTTAACAATTGTCCTTTTACTTAGGAAAGAATGGGGAGATAATCTCTTAGTCTTCCAAGACGAATTAACTGAAAAGCTTCGGGAGATACGTGACATGATTGAAACACAAAAAGATCCTATTGAGATAGGGAAAAAAGCACGAGAATTACGTGAATATGTATCACGATTAATGCTCTCTTTCAACAAATTATATGCTGGAATTAATTATGACGAAGTTATGCAGGAGGAATTCTAATGACTAAATATAGACTAAATATTGTTTTACTACTACTATTATTCAATACTAACGTTATTATCTTGACAATGCACATGAACACCTCTCCTACATTACAGACTCACCTTGTACATGAAATAACAGATGAATCTATAGGTAAAAATGTACCAGTATCCGAAGATACGTTCTTCACTCAATCAGATCAAGTTTCTCGTTTTTCTATTCAGCAAGATAACGTTACAAACATATTATCAAAAAATATAGATAATGATAATGAGGCCTTCACTTTTGTCAACAATATCTGGAATGATTCACTTGGATCAGATCCCTTAGTCTTATCAGATCCAACTCTTTATGAAAATGGGACGATCTATCCTACTGATGAGGATTTTGATTCTGAATCATTGTTTGTTAGAATTGGTAATGGGGGTTATTTAAATGATACACTTAATGAAAATATTTCTGAAGGAATTTCAGCTGGTTGGCAACTTGATTTTCCTGTTTCACAAGACTATGATCAAATAAATATAAGTTTCAAATGGCGATTTGATGTTTATGATCCCCCTGCGTTTGATAATTTCTCAGAATTGGTACCGGGAGTTGTTATAGAAGGTTCACCTGATTATCAAGAAATTCGCTGTAATATTGCTTTTCCTGACGATCAAACTTATTTCTGGTTGGGAAATCCCAGTACTCTCCATAATCCGAATGGGTCCGTATTTTACCGTGTAGGTCCATCTGTTATTTATGACGAACAATGGTTTAGTTTTACAGGGAGTTTTCATGTCCCTAGAAATGATCTTGCAAATTATACATTAGAATTAGGGACTTATTTAAACACTCGTGAATACTGGAATGAGTATTTTGATGTGTGGTTTGATGATATTGAAATCATAGGGATAACTGATGTCACAGACAACAGTCCACCTGAACCTACAGACGTGGGGTTGCAAAGAACCGCTGATGTTTCCATGTATAATTTCTGGGCTCATTTCAGTGAGGGTACGTGGGAAAGTTCAATAAAAAACGTTACAGTTTTCTATAATCGTTCTGGTTCAGTCAATATTCAAACAAATACAAGTTTGGAATATCAAATAAATACCAATATTACCTCCGCGGGATATAATCAGACTTATTGGCAAAAAAGTGTTGGTGTTAATGTCAGTGATATATTATCCTACAAATTTGTCATCTTCGATGGTACAGGGAATTCTTTCACCACAGGGGTATATTCGGAGACAATAGGGGATTATACTCCTCCCGTAATCATCAGTGAATTAGATCCTACTAATGCTGATTTTGTTCACTTTTTTGGCAATGGTACTGTCATATTAAGCATTAATGCTAGTGATTGGGGTTTTGGTGTTGAGGAAGCAATATTAAACTACACTCTTAATGGTTTACAATCTCAATCAGTACCTATGACTAACAAATCTACAATGGGAAATGTGACGCTATTTCAGGTGAAATTAGAGGTAGGATATGAAAGTAATCTTCAATTTAATATCCTCCTTAGTGATACCCAGGGAAATTCGAAATCCTATTCAGGGTTTTCCACTATTTCATCAATGGATATTGTGATACCAGAAATACAGATCAATCAAATTATCCCCAGTACCATTGAGGAAGGCCATGTTTTTGTTACTACTTCTGCCACAGACCCTTTTGGGGATATAGATAGAGTTTTTCTGGCTGCTAGATTTGCTAACGGATCTCTTGTTATAACAAATGATCCTGATGGATCAGGATTGATTGATTATTCAAGCGTTCAATTAAGTCGAAATAGTTTAACTGGGTTATTTGAAGTTCGATCAACCCCTTCCACCCCAGGTGGAGCGTTAAAATTACCCTATACCTATGGAGATCTAAACACTTATTCCATCAATGTAACTGTCCTTGATAAACAAGGAAATACGAATAGTGCAACCCAAATTATTGTGCTTGAGGACACTGTTGCTCCCAAAGTACAGATCAGGGAATCTAAATATTCTATCCCAGGTCAATTGAATATTTGGGTTCAAGCGGTCGATGGAGGTAGCGGGATAGCTGAAGTTACATTAGAAAAGAGAAAGGGATCTGGCTGGGGTGAACCGATTACTCTTGATCTTGATGAAGATGGTGGAATTTACTTCATCCGTCTTTCAACTAGTGTAATTGGGGGTGAACGAATTGAATTTCGAATTAATGCCATAGATAATGATGGTAACAGTATTAGTTCAGAAAACCGACCTATAGATGCTCATATTACTCGTATTTTTGTCAGCACAGCAATAGGCCTGTTTATAACAGAAACTATAATCACTACCATCATAATTTCATTATTTGCTGCAATTAAAATTACTCAAAGACGGAGATTGCGAACTGTACGTAGAAGACGCTTCGACGTTGCATTAAGAGGTGGCGAACGTCTAGCGTACCTCGGGGAAGAGGCTATGTTTGGTTTTGTGGCAGCCTATGGTCAAGGTGAAGGAATCACCAGTACCCTCCTTTGGGAGCCTTCCCTGATTGGGCATTTCTATCAATATTTGAAAGAACTAGTTGATAGAGCCAATAATACTGTGGATTTCGTCATGCAAACTCGGGCTGAAGATATGGTCACCTATGTTGACTTTACCATTGAAGAAATTAGCTGTTCAGCAATTACTTTTGCCTATCCTGTTGCGAGTTTACCTCAAAAGTGGGTGTCTACATTATCGTTAGAACATACTCCTGAAACCCCTCGGCAGGGAGTCTTGTTTATGATGCTTCTGATGCGTGAAAAGTGGACTGAAGTCTCACATAACTTCCAAGAAGAAATCAAAGAAGGCATGCAAGATATTAAGAACTATATTATTGCTGGTGAAGACAAAGAAATCATCAATCAAAAGATTCAAGAATTCCGTCTGTTTATCTCTGGAACTGTGGAGATTTTAGAGGAAATTGAAACAGATATGGATGATGTAACCGATAGTATAATGGGTGATTTTGAATCCGAATTTCTTGATGATAGTGATAAGGAATGAAATCTATGTCAGATAATCTACGCCTGCGAACAGAACCCTGTACTGCATGTAATAAGACATTTGCGTTGTCTGTACCTGTCTCTGAATTACAACCTGATCTCACTGGTCTAGACATCTTCGTGGATACACACGGAATCGATATGGATCCCTCCCATGTACGAATTCTCTTCATTGATGCTGAGGGGTTTGTCCGCTCAATCAATACCGTTACAAAATATACTACCTTATTGCGTGAAGAATAAGCTACCAAGATTCACTGGATGAATTGGATTTATAAGATATCCATGTGTATGCGCTGAGCAGTTCCCCGAGTTCCTTTTCGTGAACAGGTCACACTAAATAATGGTACTTTAAAGTCGTGGGCAAGAAGTGTAGCGGTGTCCATGCTTAAAGCTACAAGAATATCCAATATGGCGCCGTCTTCATGCCGGAAAATGCGAACAAACGAATGTTCTGTCCGTGCACCTGTTTCCTCATCCCATGCTTTTTCAACCAAAATTAACGTCGGCCACAGCTCCCCTTTCTTAAACCAGTCTTTTCGTTCTTTAACGGGTGTCTCAACCGATTTTCCTTTAAGGCCACTAAAAATAAACCGATTATCATCAATAGTTTCACTTTCGGTCAAGCGAATGTGTGGATTTTGCCGTGCGATCCAACCAAATGTTCTAAATTGCATAAAGGTTCAAACCATTCTTCATCTACATAATATAAAGGAAGATCAAAGAACTTTCCTCTTCGAAATTCTGTAATTCAATCTACATTCAATGGTACTTCTAGGAAAAAAACCTTTCGTTGTCTTCACCGTTTCCTTATCTACATTTTTTCTTTAGAATGTGATTATTCTGTTTCTGTATTCTCCGTTGAAGCTTTGTTCGCTGGAATTATGCCAGTCGTAAGCTGGTTTTCTTTATTCACGCTAATACGTGATTCCAGAGATAATTTACTTATGTTCCAGCCTAGAACCAGAAAAAACCCTAGTTCCAAAATAAAAAGTACTACTTGTAGTAATAAGCTTTCTGAAAAGAATTCTAGCACATAGGTGAATAATGCTAAGACACCAATGTAATATAGATCAGAAGGTATTATTTTTCCAGATGATATTTGACGGTTTTTATGGTGAAATAATGCTACTTCAACTATAGCTATGATTCCTCCGAATACTCCTCCTATTAGTCCTCCATAGTATAATATTCCTGGCCAAACTACAGGTATCGACCATAACTCTCTGGATATAAATGTAAAAACACTCGTTATGAGAAGCACTGTGAAGTATCCCACAACTGCGGGAATGAGAAGAGCTATGATTACATTTAGCACATTTATCGGTTGATAGGTTAACTGATACTTGGACATGTCAACCTGGTTATCTTCTGTCATGTATTAGCCTCTTTTGATTATTATTTTATCTGTGTTAGACGCCCAATGACCCATTCCTGCTCTAATGCGGCAATAAAAGGGGCAAATCTTGGCCCTCGGGAGGTACCCAAAAATATCTGATACAAGATTCCGAAAAATATAGCCATTTGTTTGCGTGATAGTTTGAATTTAGTTTTTAACTCTATCATACACTTTTTTATTTCTTCTTGAGTCCAAGAAGTCGTTTCCAACGTTTTAGCTAATGCTAAGACAATTTTTCGCGTTTCAGGATCAATATTCTTTATTATTTCCTTAGGTATTTCGCTTGGGATATTTATTTGAAGGTGGGGAGGAGCACAGTCTTTTATCCATTTTCGAGCAAGATTTAAACGGAAGTGAATGTGAGCTCTTACTTCTGGTGATGGTTTCGTTTCTAATATACCTGTAGCAATCAGTTTAATAATTGCTTTCTCAGTTCCCTTTTCCCCTTCTTCGACAAGTTGCCCTAAAATGATAGCTTGATTATAATCCAACTGAAAACCAATATACTCTGGAACCTTATTGAAGTGAGCGATCTCATAGCTTCGCAGAATTGTTTGTAATTCTGAAGGATCATCAAACGGTTCAATATTATGATAAATTCGTTGAGCTTTATCATATTCTGCAATGTAAGATGGTAGCTTATCCAATCCTAGGACTATTCTACGTTTTGGAGGGGGTTTCAAGTATAAATACCGCAATACATGCGATTCTGCATATTGTAACCATGTAGTTGGGGTAAACCCTATGAATCCTGAACTCGTCATATCACCAAAGTCAGTTCTTCCTTCCGAATATCCTACCCATTCGTTCCAAAATCCATAAGGGCCAGGATGTTCAAGAACAGTTTCTAATACTTCAATACAACTATCTCGTGACCCACCTGGTGTTGCATGATCCTTTCCATATGGTTCAAAATGGATATTCAGGGTGTACCATATGGCTAGCCATTCCAATCGCCATGTTAGTTTGCCTAATTTCATATCCGACCATCCTTCATCCTCACATTCAGAACACGAATAGCGAACTTTGAAGGTTTTCAAATCAACCTCTAACGCTTTAGTCGTGCCTATTCGGTGGCAATTATCACATATTGGATTAAAAGGAATCCAGTTTTCAGGAAAAGGATTTTCTGCTCGATATTTGTTAAGAATTCCTCGTACTTTTTCTTTCTGTTGAATTAATGCAACAATAGTTTTTTTCATTTCTTCTGTTTGATAGAATTCATGTGTTCGGATGATTTTAATGTCTTTACCGAATTTAGGCAATGGGTTACCAAAATCTTTCCAGTAATAGTCAATCCACGAAGAATGTTTACCTGTGGGATCAGGAACATCTACTAAGCGCCAATTAATATATTTTTCTGCATCCTTTGGATCTGAAAATGCGTTTAATTGCGCTTCTTTTCCTTTCCACGGATCAGATGTATATAAAATCAAATAATGTGTCGCAGAAACTCCTTTGCGCTTCAACTCTTCTACAACCGCATTCGTGAGTACGATTTCCCCTCGTAACCGTCCGACATGCTGTCTTCCAGAGACTGAAATACCACAATTGCAGTGAAATTCCTTTTTATCTGGCCAATGAGCAATTAAATCTTCTGTTAGCTTGTCTACCCAGTGTAACATTATTGGTTTTGGATGGCCACTCATTTATTGCTTCCACATCTCGCTATTTTAGTCAAAGAGGAAGATGGAGAAGAGTTTAAAAAGAACAATCTTAATTATCAATCGGAACTACATTAATTTAACAATTATTTATCTAAATGTAAAAGACATCATCGCTCCTAGTGATTTGGAATACTAGTTAAATTCAACGAACTGTCGCCACTCAAAATGAATAAGTATTTACTCCTGAAAAGTCTGAGTTTATGCTTGGAAAAGAAAAAATTTGATTATAAATTTGTGAAGGATTTGTGAAATTAAATGATGAAGGCATTAGTGCTTACTGGTGGTAGTGGAAGGGAAATGTTACCCCTTTCGAAATATTGCCCTAAAACCATGCTACTTCTTCATGGTAAACATGTGATAGAGTATGTCTTAGATGGACTAATTGAAACTGGGGTGGAAGAATTCATTGTAGTTACTGGGCACCAAGGAGAAAAACTGCACGTTCTAATTGAAGCTTATCGCTCCCGAGGAGTCAATATCCAAACGGTTAACCAGGGAAATTTACAAGGAATCGAGGGTGCGATTCTGTCTGCGGCCACTCATTTTGGTAAAGATAAACCTTTTCTTTTGGCATATGGAGATATTGTCGCTCCTCCCAAGTTTTATCATCATTTACTCAATTCTTACATTAATACCGCGGCTGATGGGGCAATCTCTGTCACACTCATAGGTAAGTCACAAGAATTTGGGATCGCAAACATTGATGATCGAGGTTTCATTAAAACGATATCTCCTGATCCTTCTACAGGTGATAATGATACTAATTACATTTTTGCGGGAGCATCTATTCTACCCGGAGAATTTTTCGAAATCTTAAGCGAAGAAGTGAAATTAACCAAAGCACTCGCTCGTGTGTTGAAAGAACAAAGACGTATTTGTGCTTCTGTCTGGCAGGATGAATGGATTGATGTAGGCTATGGATGGGATTTACTTGCCGCAAATCAGGACATATTCAAAGGACTGGACTATGCTCGTATTCATAAATCAGCTAAAATTTCTCCTTCGGCACATATTTCGGGGTTAGCCCTTATTGAAGAGGGTGTAACCATTGATCACAATGCAGAAATCGTCGGGCCGTGTTTCATAGGGAAAAATGTGTATATTGGTACCAATAGTCTCATCCGTGAATTTAGCTGTATTGGTATGAACTCTAATATTGGATATTCTGTTGAAGTGAAAAATTCAGTAATCCAATCAAACGTGAAAATTGGTCGATTATCATTTGTAGGGGATAGTATACTAGGAGAAAATGTCACAATCGGCTCAGGTGTAACGACAATGAACGTTTTACGGGATGATGAAATGCATGAGTCAACTCAGGAAATTAAGGGTAGAAAGTATCACAAACTTGGAGCTATCATTGGACCTAACTCTGTGATAGGCTCAAATTCCGTCATAAAACCCTATGTTATAATAGATGCAGACCAAGTCATTCCCGATGGAACCGTAATAAAAGCGAATATACCAAAAAAGGATTCATGAAAAGAAAAAAAAAGGGGAAAAAGGAGTTTTAATTACACATCTATACGTTGGTCTGGAACATAGGACAATATTCCACGAATGGCTTTTTCCTTTTTGTCAATACGGAAGACATTAGATACTCGATAGATATGCGGATCAGTTTCTGGCTTAATAAATAAATCACCACTTAAGAATAACATTTTCTCGAAAATGTCTGGAGTTGTTTTCTCAATATGGGCATGTTGAGCATTTCCGAATCGTCGCTCATCTCCAAGGATACCCCGATGATGGTAAATTTCTGTTGGAGAAATTAGCCAGTAATCAATCCTCGAATAGATATATAGCAATATGAAGTGCGCAATCATCAGTAGGTCGAAGAACAGGTAGAAATCGGTTGACATATGGATATTTGGAGTTGCTAAAGAAATTTCTAACAATTCTCCTAGTTGCTCCTTCAATAAAACCACAGCTAAGATTAAGATGATGAAACCTGCCGCAATGAGAGCTGTTTTCCCAATACCAAAGTCGAAAGCAACAATAAGGAAGTTAAACGCAAAAACTGCGAAGAAAAATGTTCCAAATTGGTTGGCTACTTCTGAACCAGGTGCTACATCACCAAGAAATTGAAGAATAAAGATTATTATTCCTACAATCATTGATGGATAAAAAAAGAGAGTTTCAGGATAAGATCGAACGATTAAATACTGTTTTTCTTTTTTCTTTTTTGTTTTATTTTTTTCTGTAACCTCTGCCATTAAGATTATCTCCTTTATAGAATTGAGGAGAGAGTATCTTTTAGCCTCTTAAGAATGTTTGTAATCTTCAAAACAAAGATTGGCTATATCACCTGATATTTTTGGCAGGGCTAGCATAATAAAATTCAATGTATCCGAACTTGATTGAATGGAGTAGATCTTAGCTTTTATATTATCGGGGGTCATATTCACCTATCTCTGTAAATGAGGTTGATACCTCAAGATAGCATCTGTCTGCTAGTTATATTTTTACTATGAGTTTTTCCTCTGATATCACAGGATTTCTGACAAAATTATGCCTTTTAATGACGAGATATTTTAAAATTCTGCCCTTTTTTTAATCACATTACCTCTACAGAACGAGAAATCTGTTTAAAGCGATTTGTAATGTTTTATTAAGAAAAATAGACGAGCTGAATTTGATAGAACACTTAGGAGGTATATTAAGTCCCAATTTTTCAGCTTCCTCAGTAATTAGATTAAGGTCTCGAATATCAAATGTAATATTTCGGTTTGTATCGATTCACTTTCATTTTACAGGAACAATTTTCAGTGACTGACTCAAATTATAAATTGTTTGAAAGTTTAAAACATTCTTCTCAAATTTTTCAAAATGAGGAAGTCTTTGAACCATCTTTTATTCCTGAATGTCTTCTACATAGGGAAACTGAGCTCAAAACTCTTGTACAACACTTTAAACCAATAATTAATAGAAAACCAACCGCTTTGGGAACACATGTTATAATTCAGGGATCTGTTGGGCTGGGAAAAACCACGATTGTCAAGCAATTTGGGAGTACTCTAGAACAGTATTGTCGTGAAAAACAAGGGGAAGATATTGCTCAAATCCTATTTTTTTATCTTAATTGTCGTCGACAGAGATCTTGGAGTATTCTTTTCACCACAATTCTTCGTCAATTAGTACCAGCATTCCCCGTACGAGGATTTAGCGCGGCAGAACTTCTTACTTATATGTGTTCAATCATGAAGGAACGGAACCAAAAACTCCTTCTCTGTCTTGATGAAATTGACTATTTAGTTTCTAAAGCACAAGGTCAAGATATCCTCTATGCGCTGATACGAAATAATGAAGGATATTTGCACGAGAACAATTCCCCTCTCTCATTAATTCTCATCACTCGGAGTCGTCAGCTGTACACTTATCTTGATTCTGCCCTCTACTCCTCTCTGAGTAAGCGAATGATAATATTTCATCCATATAATGCAACACAGCTTTACGATATTCTGCTTGCTAGAGCAAAAAATGGATTAAATTTGTCTACCTACTCAAATGAGATATTAAAAGAAATAGCTATCATTGCACACACTTCTGGAGATGCACGGTATGCACTTGAACTTTTATGGAGAGCTGCTAAGGTTGCTGATAGTGAACATTCTAAAGAAATTCTTTTTGAACACGTTAGGAAAGCGCAAGTAAGTAGTTTTCCTATCAAGCAGAGTCTGATTACCGATCTCCCCTTGCATCAAAAAATTGTTTTATTTTCGATTACTAGCATCCTAAAACGACAAAATGACACAATGTATGCTTTTACTGGGGATGTTAAGCGAAAATATGAAAAAACTTGTCAGAATACAGGAGTAAGTCCTAGAAAACAGACCCAATTTTGGGTTTATCTACAAGAATTACATAAAATCGGATTAATAAAGCTAGAGGTAATTAATCGGCACAAAAAGGGAAAATCGCTTGGAAGAACAGGTAAGGTGAGTATTTCTGATCTACCAGTCAATGAATTGGTTGAATACTTACAGAAGATTATCCCAGAATTATGATCTTTTTCCTCATTAGACGGCAGGATTAGTTATTTCGGAACTTGAGTATTGTTTCTGTCCTTCAAATAGACGAATCTGGCCTGCTATTATCAGTATCAACATAATAAAGGAGAGAAATTGTGCAGAAATACCTGTGATGACGAATAGTGCTAAACAGCTGGTAATAACTAGTCTTTGATAGAGATCCTTCAAAGATATTGCAATAATTAAGATAATACAGAATCCTATCAAAGTGAATAGCCATATTATATCCTGTAACTTAAGGAATAATATTAGTTCAGAAAATATTGACCCACCAAAAGATCCATCTAATAATCGTTCTTCTGTATTGTAAAAAAAGACTGTTGAGTTTAAAACATCTAGAATACCAAAGGGGAGACTTACAATTATGCTTAGTACACCAGCGATAGCACTTTTGATAAGTACTTCCACATATTCTTGCTTTCTGAGATATTCAACAATATATGCGACTATAAAGATACCCGCAAAGTATTTTGAAAGCATACTCAACGACCAGAAGAATATTACCAAATTTGTTTGATCTCGCTTATGGAAATACCAACCTGCAATAAAAAATGTCTGTGCTAGACACACATTGTTCCAAATGAGTATCAAAAACAAAAATGTCCCAAGTACTGTTGCTTGCTTCCATCGAATTTCAAGGATTTCTTTTAGTAGATAAATTGAAACACACATCAAAGCAAGATTAGTGACAAGAATTCCCATCTCATTAAACCCAGGAAGAAAGACAGGAATATCAGTTCCAGCAATAAATGAGGAAAAAAAGTTCAATCCTCCAAGAAATAACGCATATGATAATAAATCGACAGGTAAGTATGCATAAGTCGCATCATACCTTAAAGGGAGAGGATACGGTTGAGCATGAGGCACCTCAGCTACAACATAGGGATTTTTTCCCTCCCACAACATACGTGCACCAGTTATAACACCTTGGGTTATATCCCCCGAAAAAATGATTCCCCTAAAGGCAGTATAAAGAATAAGGGTGATAGCTATCCCTACGTAAAGTATTCCTTCAGATAACTTGATTGTTTTCTTAGATTTTGCAAGCCAGATACCATAAAATAATACAAGATTGTAAGCAACTATTCCTATCCAATAACTATGATCCAGAACTAGAAAGTCACTTTTAATCCATGCGAATACAATAAATAGGCTGGTCGGGATGGCCGCAAACAGAATAACAAATAATTCCGTTTTATACAAGGCTATCTTATTTTGGAGAGTAGAGAGACGTGTATCAGCCATCTTTATGCACCCAACGTTATCTGAAATAGGATACATCTCGATATAATTATATCCCGCTTGAGGACAGGGAAAAGTCAGAAAGCGAGTATCAACGTAAAAACAAGAATAACGAATGAATTAATAAAAAAAAAAGAAAACTAGCTGAAAATTGATTCTCAATTTTTTCAACTGGAATGCTTTGTTTTCAAGCAACAGAAGGGAGGGAGACAAAGATTTTTAATCTAATAAGTTACCTTAGTGGTTAACTAGCAGAAAAGACCGTCTCTTTTTTTAGACCCCGAGTCTCCAAAGAAAACTGGTCTGTTCTAGCAGTCGTTTTAACTGGTGTACCCCAATTCTTGGAGGACGTGTGGAAAAATCGACATCCCACTAGGATGCTGCTAGTTACCACTTAAAGGCGAATAA
>NJBF01000037.1 GCA_003144275.1 Candidatus Heimdallarchaeota archaeon B3_Heim | reverse complement strand
GTTATTTATAGATAAAAAACGTAATAAACTAAGAAGAAAAGAGAGAGAAAGAGACTCCTCCTTATGAAATTTTAGTAAAGAGATATTCTTTACTTGGTTGCTGCGAGTTTAATGTCTGATTCCTTGACAGTCTTCCTTCCGGAGTGCTTTGCAATGTCTACAGCATATTTTGCCATACTCATAGCGTAATCAGTTAACACTTCATTAAGACGATCAATTGCGCCAGCAGATACTCTAAAAGCGCCTGCGGTACGAATCAAATTTTCAACTCTTGCACGTGCAAATCCTGCCATTTTTATTTCACCTTTTCTCAAATGATATTTTTCGTGGATTTATATAATAGTTCCACATTGATTTACTATTTTTTTCTCCTATTTAAGCCTTGTTCTTGTTGTAGGGTTTTTTGAGGTTCTGAAGTTTGTTTATAGCTTTTCAAAAGACATCAGCTATTTCATATACTCGATATGTTAACAATCGATTTCTCCCAAAGAATAGTATAACACAAATTATAAGATGACGAATAGTGGACTCTGTAAACATCTTTAAAAAAGGAACTGACATAATATGACTGATTTACTGCAATTTATGCTCATTCTTTCTCCTTTTGCTTTAGCAATCTACCTACTTGTTGTAAAAAAGTGGAAAGCGGACACGACGGGAATATTAGTCTGGTTGTTTATTTCCTTAATTGCTTATATTCTTTCAACAACAATTCCTGATATATTGACAATTTCATTAGCGGGAGTTGTAGACTCATTTAAAATAACTCTAATGGTTGGAGCATCAATCTTTATGATTACTTATATGGGAGAAACTGGGGCTCTAAAACGTATAATAATTTTCATAAAGACATTGAAAGGTTCTCATCCTGCTTGGCAAATTCTGTTCTTAAACTTCGGTTTTGGATGCTTTCTGGTAGCTATTGGGGCCACCCCAGTATCTATATTACCTCCAATCATGATAGCTCTGGGATTTCCACCAGTTGTTGCTGTAGCCTTACCTGCGATTGGTTATGATCCATTAACAACATATGCATTACTTGCGATTCCAGCTGTCGTGTTTACAGGAGAAATGAATACCTTATCTGAACTTGGCATTCTTCAATCATCTGCTCCAACACTCCAAGAAGTAGGAATGACTTTCAGTTTGTATATGCCTTTAATTTCCACTGGGATAGCATTATCAATGTTATTCTTAGCAGGGGGTTGGAAAATGATGAAAGATCCTCAATCGATTATTATTGCTGTATTAACGGGAACCACTGCAGGGGTAACTGCAGTTATTTCGAATTTTCTTGGGATTGTTACTTTGACTGGAATTCTCTCAGGAATTGCTGTTATTATTGTACTAGGACTTTTTGCTTTAAGTCAGGGGTACCCTATAATTAATCGAACAAGTTTATCGGAAGAAGATCGTCATATAGAGGAACAAATATCATTACGAAGGGCATTTTCTCCATGGATCCTCTTAATTATTTTTGCGTGTTTAACAAATCTAATTCCTTCGGTATTTAATCTTCTTTTTAATACATTGACTTTTCCAGTTCAAATAGGTCAATTTACTATCAAAACACGTCTTCTTTGGCAAGCCTACACCTGGGTAATGCTCGCTGTGGCAGTATCATTTCTTATCATTCCTACCGACTGACAAATGTTGAAAAAAACACTATCAGTATTTCGGAAACGTGCAGTTCGACCAATGATCTCCTCAGCTTCTTTTTTTGCAGTCGCTTGGATACTCAATAATTCTGCCCCAAATAATCCCTCACTCAACATGGTAGCAATTCTTTCAGATTTCACCTCGACGAACTTTGGAATTATCTTTCCTCTTTTGGTTCCTTTGATAGGATTTTTTGGTGGATTTGTTTCTGGCAGTGAGACTTCTTCCATTGTAATGTTTACCCGTTACCATGTTAAAACTAGTAATGCTTTAGGTTTAGATCCTATGACGATTGCTACTGCAAATGGTGTAGGAGGAGGATTAGCAAGTGTTATAACTCCGGCTAAAGTTCAAAATGCGGCCGCCACCATTGATCAAATTGGGATTGAAGGCCAAGTGATCAGAAAGACGTTCCTTATCGCTCTTATGATGATAATGCTATTGTCTGTAGTCACACTTCTTTGGGCGTACTCATTCCCCGTCATTAATTTGATGCTGGTATCAATACTAGTACTTATGTATTTGATTGTACTTACTGTCCTATTCAGTTTAGGACGTCACTATAAAGTAAAACATTCTGAAAAAATTACCACGGAATTGAGAGACCTGTGACTTTACGTGAAAATCGATTTGTTATTGGAATACTTTTTCCATTTATGTATGAAATAGGATTGATTGAAGCATACCTTTTTTTCATGGCGAATAGAGTCGAACTATTTCTCTTTCTACCTGCACTATTTCTAGTTTTTCCCTCCTATATGTTTTACGTTTATAGCCCTTACATTATCCTGAAGGTTACTAAAGCAGCAGAAAAGTATCACAAAGAACTATCTGAGGATCTAGACAAAATATTCTATCTCGATTCTATCCATCTTGAAGCGAATATTAAAGAAGACTTAAGGCAAAATATTAGATTGATCCTTCTTCCGGAATTAAAAAATGTGTTTAGACGAGGATACATTGATCCTTATTTTACCAGAAACGACGCAATACCCAATGAACGATTGTGTTCTTTTCGAGAAACCCTATTCCTCTTTTCAATTTCTTTTGGATTAATAAATGTTCTTAACACTACTACAATAGCTTACCTTCATTACTCTTCTATCGATCTTGATTTTCTTTATATAGATCAAATTATAAATCTCCAAAATGTGTTCTTTTTTGGCTTAATGTTTCTTTCATTCGTATTTGTATCAGGTTTCTTGTTTCTTCATTCCAGGAGGATTGTCACAAGCTTGATAAATCAGTTATCCTATAATCTTGTAGTTACGGCACATAGTGAAACTTTTAATGATCAATCCCGCCACATAGAGCTTGAATCTCTCAGAAAATTTCCATTAGAAGACCGTTTAGGACGAAAACTAGCTGGCAACTGGGATCTTGTTTCCAAATTGTATTTCGAATTTATAGAATCACCGCTAAATGAGGAAATTCGTGAGTTCTCCCAGAGAGAAGTTGCAAAAACACTAGTTTTGAAACAGTATTCTCTAATGCTTAGTAAGATGGATCTTTCTCCAGAAAAAAGGAAAGAGCTCGAATTACAATTTTATCTTGGTCAGGAAATAACCGGTGTAATTGAAGAACTTGTATCAACGGAAGAAGAAACTGAATCTATCAAAATTGATATTTTATATACAAGAAAAAAGCTAGAACGCTGGGAAGAAAGCACCAATGACGAACAAATCTCGACTTTTTTGTTCCTTTGGAGATCAGTAGAATCACTATTCCGGCATGCCCTTTGGAAACGCGATGCCTATCCAAAAGATGATCAATCGTGGTTATCAATTGTAAATAGCTTATTACGGGAACGACTGCTGACAGTCCAAGAAAATAAATCATTAAAATTTATTCGTCAACACAGGAATGGATTACTCCATCGATCGCAAGATCGCTACACCACGAAAGAAGATGTAGAAACACTTCTAAATATTCTGGAAAGGGTTTTGGATCGCGTGTAGGAAGGTGTTCCCTTGTCAAATGAGAATAATAGACAATCTTGGGATAAACTGAGCGAATATTATCAGTTAAGCACAAGTATTTCACTAGATGATATTCATTATGCCCCATATAGCCCAGGTGAGAAGGAACTTAATGTAATAGGAGATGTAAAAGGTTTAGATGTCATTGAACTAGGATGTGGGGGAGGTCAAATAGCAATTGTGCTTGCAAAAATGGGAGCTAAGAATGTTGCAGCCTTAGACATCTCAGAACAACAACTAAATCACGCTCGATTATTAGCTTCTAGAGAAAAAGCCAATATAACCTTTCTTCACGGAGATATGGAGAATCTTTCCTCATTACAGAATGCTTCCTTTGATTTAGTTGTTTCAGTTCACGCAATCAGTTATGTAAGTAATATTGAGAATGTGTTATCTGAAATTAGCCGTATTCTCCGTTTAAACGGGCGAGTGGTTCTTTGTACAATACACCCCCTCCAGTATGTTCTGTGGGAAGCACTAGAGGAAGATTCAATTAAAAAAGTACAATCTTACTTTGGTTCGGAACCTTCAACTTGGGATTGGATTGATAATACGAAAACTCCAATTGCTACATTTAGTGATAGAGCTCATCGTTATGAAGAATTTGTAAATGGACTCTTAAAGAACGGGTTAATCCTAGAGAGAGTGATTGAACCAAGGGGATATACAATTGAAGAATTGAAGACAATCGACCTTGAAGAAGTTGCCTATCATAATAAGAGAATAGATGAGCAATTCACAAGAATAAATCAGATTATTCCATTTTCTATTATTTATGTAGCAAAAAAAATAGAGATTGATCAAAATTAAAACTCTTATCGTTCACTTGAATGTTTATTGTGTTTTTAGCACTTGCGGTACTAGATTTGCTCTAAAATTTATTTGAGGGAGATAAAAAGTAAAGAGGAACTTTAAATCAAATTTGTAATGATTTCTCTCTTTCTTGCTTATTTATATATATAGCAATAAACACTTGTACTATACCAAAGATCCCCGCAATAAGAAATGGAACTCCACCACCAAAGAAAGTAAACCCCTTAATGAAAAACCAAACAGATTTGTGTGCATAAAATTCATAAATTACAGCACCAAGGAGGGGACCAAGAACCAATCCAGCGTTGAATGCGGATTGTATTCTGCCCATCACTTTACCCCTAATCATTGGAGGAATTTTATCTGCTTGAAACGCCCTATATGCTGGTAAATATGCTTGAAACGCCATTTGTCGGAAAATAAAGAAAATTATTACCATAATTAACGATGTACTAAACGCAACACCAATGAACCCTAATCCTGCAAACACCATCCCCACGATAACAATGCTCATTCGATTAATTTTATCACTCAATCGTCCTGCTGGATAATTTACTAATAAAGCAGCTGATCCACTAATTGTAAATACAAAACCGATCGTCCCTTCATCAAGTGCAAATACATCTGTCATGTACAAGGTAAAGATAGGAATAACCAACCCTATGGCAAATCCTGAAAGAACTCCAACAAGAAGAAAAGAAGACATATAAGGAGTATTAACAACCATTTGGTCTGATGGGTTATCTGTCCCCATAGTTACCGATTCTTCTGTAATGACATCGTCAACAAATAGTATAGTAAAGATAGTAGCAATAAGTCCCAAAAATCCAGTAAAAATGAATGGAACGATAAATGCCTCTAATACAGCGAGTTTTAAGAAGTCTGTTCCAAACGTAAATAAGACTCCTCCAAGCGCGGGACCAATGATAAATCCAAAAGAAAATGTGGTGAAGTATTTTCCCATCCACGCCCCACGTTCCTCGATAGAAACAGAATCAACCAATAAAGCTTCAGCTGTAGGAAAAGCTGTACCAGCTGCTGCTCCTTCGACAATTCTAAGCAGTAAGAGCGTTTCAAACGTACGAGCAAAACCTAAAAGGGTGGTACTAACAGCATATACAAATAGTGCTCCAATTAGTATGCCTCTTCTTCCCGTTTTATCCGAAATCGCTGGAACAATTGCAGCCGAGATAGCCCGTGAAACAGCAAATATCGAAATGACAATTCCTATTTCAAGAGGACGAAGATTAATTTCGTCAGCAAGCAACGTTATAAAGATTGCCAGTAATCCAAAACCGATATTGACAATCTGGGAAGCGAATAGAAGCATATAAGCGTTTCTTACTGAAGTATTCTCAGCCATAGACAATCTTTCTCGTTTTTTTGGTTGAAAGGAAGGAAAAACGTTGGGTATATGTATTAGGTGATGACTTTTCTACAGAGAACAGTATGAATTATGTTTCATAAAAACTAAATTGAGAACTTAGCTAAGCTAACCTTCTTTTATCAAAGATTCGTTCAAAGAAGTTCAGAGTCTACTTAATGCGTTTCGAAGACGATCTCCTGAAGTGGGGGTGGTATCTATGGCTACATCGACCTCAACTCCCGGTTTAATCTCCAAAATTTTATTTGGAGGTAAATTATGAAGTTTTGGAACAAGCTTTTTAAGAGAGGGCACGTCTAAGCATCCATATTTTGAGCAGACCGATGCGATAGTTTTCAACATTGAATTAAATGGTGTAGGATTGGTTTCTTTTTTTCCGCCTGGAGATATGCTCAAAAAATTTCCAAATTACTTGAAGAAACACGCATTGTTAAAAGATGGAGAACTGCAACTATGTTAGTAGGTTTTTTTTCAATAGGCTATCTTGGGAATATAATTTTAGTGTTCTTCGTGGATTTATCAGTTCTTCTTATAATTGAAGCACTTGTTTTCCTTGGCGGAGCAATTTTCGTACTCTTGGTATTTACTCTTGCATATCAAACTTATGAATTAATTTATACCATTCCCTAAAGTCTAGGATTCATTCTAGTGAAAGGCTATTTTAGCCGTTTTCTAAGAAGGATGATGACCAGAGTAGAAATTATAAAGATCCCAATTCCTCCTACGATAGGGAAAATGATTTGAAGTGGATTAAAACGGTCACTGGGTATAGAAATATTCCCTACTACTCCAGAAGTTGTTCCCATATATTTATAATATGTTACAGACGTGAAATCTCCGAAAAAACGAACTGAAAACGTGGAAATTATCACCAAATACGCTTGAATTCCCGTACTTGTGAAATAGCATAATGTTTGGTTTATTCTCATACCAGTGATATATAACCGCAAATTACTCGGAATTATGGGTTTAATAATTATTGATGTTTTAAAGGTTTGATCTGTTAAACTATAAGAGACCTGTTCGATTTTCTTTCCATCCACGGAATCTTTTGTCGATAAAGAGTCTACAACCTGAATCCATTCCTGCCAGTCGGTTGATATGAATGGTTCACCTAATAAATTGTGGAGTGTGAGCTGATACTCATCCTTTCCGAGAGAAGAATTTTCACTGACTTGGTATGAAACATTGATTTTTCCAATGTTGGAAGTCTCCTCTAATTCAATTATTTTTAAAGTGAAATTCGTATTTTCAGGAGGAAGAGGATTGAAAACGGGTTGAAGAGTGAAATTTTCCATTGTTAGAATCGATAATGCTCTAATATCACTAATGTTGATACCAAGAGGAAAAGAGGAGCCTAAGGTAAATTCAGGCCTTTCTGGCTTCTCAATAACAGCAAATTCTATATTCTCCCCTTGATTAACCCCAAAGGAGTTTGGGACGGCACGATTATTCATAAAATGAGGAAAATTTACGAATAAGACTGATATAATGAAATAACATATCAAGTTACGGATTCGTACCAAAGATTAACACACCTATTCAAAGAAAATTAATTCTACTGTCTTCACAAGTCAATAAGATTGAATAGTATTTGAAATTTATTAAATCTAGAGTATAGATTAATTTAGGTTTTTTAATGTTAAATTTTTCGAAATAGTAGAAATCAGGTTATTAGTGTATAATAAATTCTCACTTTATTAAGATAGAATGTTTAAGAAGGAAAAAGGAGATTAAAAAGATGTTGAAAGTAGGAGATCCTACCCCTGAATTCACAACAAAATCACAAGCAGGAACTAAAATCGATTCTGAAAGCCTGAAAGGTACTAAGTATGTCCTCTATTTTTATCCCAAAGATAATACTCCAGGTTGTACGAAAGAAGCCTGTTCCTTTAGAGACAATTATCAGATGTTTCTAGATAAAGGAATAGCAGTATACGGAGTATCAGGAGGAAATCCTAAGTCACATCAAAAATTCATAGATAAGTTTAAACTACCTTTCCCACTTTTAATGGATGAAAAATTAGCCCTAGCGAAAAAATTTGGTGCCTTTAAACGAGGAAACAGAGTTGCAAGAATTACATATCTAATCAATGAAGAAGGGCTAATTGAGGGTATTTATGGCGCAGAAGGGCATGATAAAGTTAAATCAGCGGAACATGCGGACCAAATTATTGATTTCTGGAAAATTGGAATTTGAAGTTTTTCTCAAATTCCACCCAAATTTCATAAATCCCCTTTTTTCTCTGGTGAAAAAAGGAAAAAATAACGAGATTGAATTATTTCAAGCGATCTGGAATACTTTCCCAAATAGCTGAATTTTGTTTTATCAGAAACTCAATAGCATCTGAAAATGTGTACGCAGATGTATTACTTTCAAGTTTGAGACGACTTAAGATTTTATGAGCATCTGGTCTTAGTAGAATAGTTTTCGAACTTTTAGTTACTTTCCCTTCTCCTGGGATTTTCATTTCAATCCTATGACGACCTTCATCAAACTCCTTAAGTTCCTCTTGAAGAGAATGAGCTCTGTTCTGAATTGTACCATCTAATTTGATGAGTACATCGCTATAAGATTTCTCAGTTAGTTCAAATTTTGCCCAACGAAGCATCTCCCATGCCTTACTAGAAATCTTGACATTTTGAGCTTCTTTCGACACTTAACTTGCCTCTTAAAAGAAATATTGATTATTCCCATATTTATAGATTTCGGGTGTTACGGGTATTTCGTAAGTTTTATAAATGGGTGGGTTACGTAAGTTACATGAGTTCCATGTATCACAAATAATTGGAACACAATCAATAAATGAAAAAAAAGTGAATAAAAAATGAGTGACTTTGAAGATATAGATTTTGATCTTGAAGAAACATCGTCTGTAAAGGCAAAAACTCCTGCACAGTCGAAGACACCCGTAACAGGGACTACCTCTGGACCCAAGAAGAATATTTTCTTTAAATCAACCGTTGGCCCTGAGAGAACAGAGAAACTCTCCGTCGGTGAAAAAACACCCGTGAGAGATGTCCGAGATACACTAGCGAATATATTTGGATTAGATCCAGATGATTTTCACTTATCTCATGCTGGACGAACTCTGGATGAAAGCTCTCCAATCGGAGATTATGGAATCGAAAATGGTGATGAAATCCTCTTAATTCCTCATTCAACCGCTGGATGGAATTAATAAGGGGATTAATTCACTTTTTCCCAATTTTTGCAAAAATAAAAGGTTGAAAATAATTAAAACTAGATAGAAACTCTTCAATCCCAATTAACTGGCATATAGTTGAAAATTCAGATAGATATTTATGGAAGGATTACGATGAAACTGATTGTATTCTCTTTACAAATTTTAAGAACTGGAACACCTCCGAAAGTTAAGGACAAAATCTTTCCAGAATTTATCACCGAGAATACTAGGGAAGCCGTAATTATGTCGGAAAATGAAGAGTTTATTGAATTTGAAGAAGAAGAGGAAGAGGGGCAAAACGATTCATCGATACAATCGAAAGTTCCGCGTTCCAAAATCCCAAATGGACAACGAATAACATTATTCTTCCGATCAACAATTGGACGCCATGAAAAACAAGAAAAACTAACTGTAGATCCAGAACTGTCTGTACGAGAATTAGCCGCAACAGTTGGTGAAATATTTGCACTAGATACACAAGACTTTCACCTTTCAATTAGTGGACGAACATTGGATTCGGATGATGTATTGTCAAATTATGATCTGGAAGATGGACTAGAAGTCCTAATTATTCCTGTAAGTACTGCAGGATAATCCCACTCTCAGAGGAGCAAATGGTATGTCAAATTTCACAAGTAAAACACTAACACATGAGGAAAAACGACGCTTTGATCGTCAATTTCGTCTTCCTGGATGGAACCAGGAAATTCTAAAACAAAGCTCAGTCCTCATTGCGGGAATAGGGGGCTTAGGCGTAGAAATAGCTAAAAACTTGGCTATGGTTGGTGTTGGACACTTAATACTTGTGGATCTTGATACAATAGAATATTCAAATTTGAATCGTCAGATATTGTTTATTGGTGCACCAGAGGGTGCTTCAAAAGCAAAGATCGCAGCGAAAAGACTTCGTGAAATGAATCCATTCATCACCATTGATGCTTATGATTGCCCCTTACAAGATGTACCTCCTCATATTTACAGCAAGGTCGATTTTTATATTGCTGGTCTTGACTCTATTGAAGCTAGATCTGAATTAAATCGAAGAGCAGTTCATAACAAGAAATATCTCATTGATGCAGGCACTTCAGTGTACAATGGCCATACATATGTAGTTTCTCCGTTCAATAACGCATGCTTGGAGTGTGATCCTTTAACTGAACGTAATCAAGATCAGCTTGGAGCATGTACACTTGTGGGAAAACCTCGTAGACCAGCTCATTGTATTCTTAAAGGACAGTTACACTTCGAACAAAAACACGGAAAACCAGTTAATATTCTAAAGTCAAATGAAGTTAAAGATGTGGTTTTATATGCAAATAAACTTCTCAAAGAATATTTTCCCCAAGAAGAGCAATTTTCGATCAACCAGATTATTCAGATAATTGATAATCACGAGCCGACAGTTATCACGATAAATTGCGTAATGGCATCTCTTCAATCACAAGAGGCTGTCAAAATACTACATCATATTCACACACCAGAGCCAGATAAGAAATTGGGGAATATCCAATTGAACTATTTGATTTATAATGGTTTAACGGGTAAATTTTATGAGATTGAAAAACCACGTAATCCCAAATGCGAGATGTGTGGACGGGGAAGAACTTCAATGTTTCGTATCAAAGTTAAACGAAACTTTCCTTTAACACGGTTAATAGAGAAATTTTCTCATAATAAAAATTACCCAATTGACCCTGAATTTCCTCCTATGATATTTAGGATTGATTCTTCTGAAGTTGGGGAAATATCTATGGAACAAACAATATCTCAAGCTGAAATAAGGGATTGTGAGACAGTTCTTGTAACAGGTTTTGACGATGGATCACAAGCATATCTTACACTAAAGTTAGAAGGTTAATTTATCATGTCTATTCGCATTAAACGTATTGCAGAAGATTATAATCAATTAAAAACTCTTTACAAGCAAAAGACGATTAAACAGCTAAAAGCTTTCCCAGGAGAGAAAAAAAGTGTAGAGCACTTAGCTATTCTTCTCGAAGGTCCAAAAGGTACTCCCTACCAAGACGGGAAGTTTATGCTCGAAATCAAATTTGGTTCCAATTACCCCTATTCTCCTCCTTTCGTAAGATTACATACCCCGATTTGGCACCCGAATTTTTGGCCCAAACCTGATGAATACAAGGGAAAACGGAATATTTGTCTTGGATTAGTCGACCCCGACTTGGTAGGGAAACCACAAGGATGGTCTCCGTCAAAAAACGTTACCACAGTGATATACTCAATTTTAGCCATGTTCAATATTGATGAAGCTTACACCAACCCTCATGATGTTTTTAACAAGAAAGCTGCAGTGGAATACCTGAAAAATAAGGGTAAATTCAAAGAAAAGGCTAAAAAAATCACTAAGAAGTATGCAAAAAAGAAGTGGTGAGGATTTGAGAAGATTAGTAAAGTACCAGCAAAAGTGGTCTATTTGATGCCAGATAAAAAAAAAGAAAAACCGCGGAATTTATTCGAACTTCTTCTGAGAGATACCTCCATGAATTATGATCCAGATAATTTAACTCTTACTTTAAAATTCCCGACTACTGAATCCAAAAAAATTCCTCCTTCAGAGGAGACGTTTTCGTTGAAAAATGACCGCACTCAGGGAGAAGAAGACTTACTCGATATTGATGATCTAGATCCTGAAATTGATCCAGCAAGAGTGAAACTTCAATTAAAAGCCTATATCCGTCTAAGTCTCCATGCTCTAAAGTATGCAAATTCAACAATTCCTCAAGTAGAATGGGTTGAAGTTATAGGGCTGTTAACAGGACATATTGAAAATAAAGACACTCCCCTTGCGTGTCTGGTGATTACAGATGCATTTCCAGTAGGTCATGGCACAAATGTTAATGCCCAAATCGAGGATCCCCAAAGCATGGTGCGAGTATTTAATGAAAGTAGGAAGAAAAAGGAACTAATTCTTGGATGGTACCATTCACATCCTTCTTATGGAGCATTTATGAGTACAACGGATTATAGAACACAAGTTCGCTATCAAAAATTAGGAACTAAAGGATCTCAACTCGCGGCGCCGATAGCCCTCGTTATTGATCCAACTAAAATATCCAGAAGAAATTATGGATTCAAAATCTTCAGGCTAAAAAAAGATTTGAAAACATGGGAAGAACCTCGTCATGAAGTTTTAAACTGTCCTTTAGAAAGTCTTCCGGAATTAATCAGCACACTACTACCCTTAGCAGAAGGGAAAACAATGTTCTTAGAATATGACTATGATTGAGAAGATGAGGTCGTGAAATCTATTTGGTTGGAAGAAATGTCTATATTTCTGTTTTTCTCACTGGATTGGTCTTTGCGTTCTTAAGCCAAATCGTTAACCCACAAAGCTCTCTCTCGATAACGTTAATTTATTTCACTTTCGTTGCTATTTTACTAATCAAACTAGTAGATGAATGGCGATATTACCGATCATATAATGCTCCACTAGCTTCAGCAATTTTCATTAGTATTCCTGCCCTGATTGCTATCGGGGGGAGTTTGACTGCATTTACTGCCACATTGGACGATACTGAAAATATTCTCCATGCAACATTTATTGAATTAGATTTAAACCTAAATTTATTTCAGCTAGATTCTTTCTATCTGTTTTTAAATTTATTTAGTCTAATATTTTGTTTACCCTTCTTTGCAATCCTCGGAATTCTAATTAGAAGATACTATTCTGGAACCTATCCTAATATTTTCATATTTCGACGACGATTTCCTTCTGAATCGATAATTGTGTTAAATGCAAGTTTTCTTGTAATTTTCACCATTTTTTGGTTAGATCAGAAAACAATTGAACTATCGTCATTATTTTTCTTACTTTTCAGTATCCTAACCTTCTTTCAAAATTATATACTCAAATTTGTAATTATTCCCTTTAGACGGGTTTCTAGAACTTCCACTAGAGATTTTCAATCACAGAGAAGAGCTGTTAGATCTTCTAGAACATCAGTAGAAACTCGTCGATCAACTCCACAGCCATCACGTGTAACTCAAGTACAGGAAAGAGCGAGTAGAAGTCCCCAGAGATCAAATGTTCAGGTCGCTCCTCCAATACACATGCCAAAGAGAACAAAGAGGAAGCTAACTCCTGCACTTATTGCCAGTTTAACCCCAGCAGGTCAGAACATTTCAAAGGACGATTTTCGATGTATTTATTGCTATGAATTTCCCACAGAATCAGATAAACAAGTAGTCATTTGCCCCCGTTGTAAACATCCATCTCATGCTGATGAGTTTCAAAAATGGCTTCTAGTGTCTAATATTTGTAGCCGTTGTAATAAACCCATTAATAATGTAAAAATGATCCGGATTTCAGGACCCAGTTATCAGAAAATAATTCAAATGTTCCAGAAAAAATACAGAAAATAAGGAGTTTATTGATTACTTATGGCTATACGACATAATATCGCTTGGTTTATCATGCTCATTGGCGTATCAGCTACAATTTTCTTTTTTATACAGAATAAGGATACATTAGCTCTTAACATCCTTTTCTTATCCATTTACACCGCGATTACTATATTGTACTTCCTACGGATATTCTACTACGTTGATCATCATGCCACTTTAAACGAAATCTACTTTATATCCCTTGCAAATATCATTCCTCTAGTAATTGTCTTTACTAGTCCCTTTATTCCTATTTTTCAAGAAGTTTTATTATCCTTTGAAATTAATATGATGCCTTCAAATGAATTCATCGAACTTCATATTGCAGTCCCTTCCTTACTTGCTTTTCCGTATTTAGTGGTCTCAACAGCGTTGTTAATAAGAAGTTTCACTCGCTATCAATTCATTAGAATTACTGCTCAGTCTGAGAGGGGGCCTTCCGCCGAATGGACGGCAATTTTCACATTTCTTATCTTCGGGATTCTATTTCTAATTGCTGGAGCATTTGCATCTGATTTTCTTGGAATATTATACGGTCTCTTTTTCGTTTTCTCTGGAATTGGATTTATTCTGGGAAAATAATCCTTACGCAATTTCCAAATTGTTAAAAATCGAATAATGTACATTTAATTGAAGAAGTTATTTTTGAAAATAGTGCAGGATGGTATGTACAAAGTGGCTCGATTCAAAGTTCGATCAAAAAAGCCGAAGGATACAATCAAAGAGAAAACTCCAATGAAAGAAAAAGTTGCTACTATTCAACAAAAAACTCCTAATGATTTGAAAGAGCAATTTAAGCTACCTCCTGCGCGAAAAAATGAGAATGGACTAATAAAAAAAGAATCTGGTACCTATCCCACCAGTCATGGAACAAAAGAAAAGAGAAAAAAGCAAATACCTAGCACGAACAATCTTCCTCCTGTTACTCAGACTCACGGTAGGAAAGAATTGGCAACTCCATCTACTAAAGGGAGCCTCCCAAAATCAAGACGTAAAAAAGGCCTAGTAAATCGAAAAGTCCCCCCACGAAGAAAAAAAATCCAGGATCATAAAAATGTCCCACCAACTCGTAGAGGTATTGCTGAAAAGAAACGAAATCGGATAATAAACAAGACTCCTCCACATCGCATCACCGCAGAAATTCCCAACAAAACAACTATACCTCCCCCTAGCACACTAGGATTCAAACAAAAGCACAAAAAAGATATCAGGAGTAAAACACCTCCAAAATCTATCCTAGAAAAAAGACCAATGGAAGAAGAATCTGTCCCTCCCACAATAATCAAAACGAAAATATCTAAAATACAAATAAAAAGGAAAACACCAGAGTAGGGACAACTTAGTGAGTTGATTAGGCTAAGGATGGTGAGAATGTATACCTCTATTCAAAATCATATAAACACGAGAACAGTACTCTCAAATATAATTCCTACTTCCGAAGAGGTGTACAGATTGAAGAAGAATTACAAAGAAGCTCTGATCACATTTATTGGTGGAATTGGCGTTTTTCCTATATTATTGTCTATTTTTGCCCAACATATAGACTTTGGTTTGGCAATCGTAATAGCCTTTCCATTCTTTCTAGTGACAGGAGTCCTAAACGGATTAATAGTTGTAACATCCAGCAAACCAGGTCCATTTATCCTTAATAAATCTCAAAAGGGGGCAGTCATAACGCTCATTGGAGGAATAGGGGCGTTTGTTATTTTAATTGGACTTTTTTTACCAACAATATCCTTTGGATACACTCTTGTTACAGCTTATGGATTTTTTCTAATTGCGGGAACCTTAGGTGCATTAATTGAAGAAAGATCAACTTCAGAGTATAAAGAACGTTATTATCCACCTGAGAATGTTGATAAGACTTTGAATAAGCAAACATTATCAGATCCGATATCTGGTTCACAATGTCCATCTTGTGGAAGGCAATTAGAGGCAGGTAGTATCTTCTGTACGCATTGTGGGAAGAAATCTCTCTCTTCCTAGATTGTAGACTCTAAATGTGGTATAGGATTATTTATTTCAACGCGCTGGAAACTGAAATCGGTCGATTCTTCCTTTTCCACTTTAAAAACCATTATACCAGTATTAGGCACTGTATATTCTTTTTTCCAGATGTTTCCTAGATTTTTCCCAAGCATCCACAATGCTAACGCTTTGATAGTAATCATATGTGAAACTATTGCGATATTTCCACCAAAATCAATATATTTATGCAAGATATGTATAAGAGAAGCTTGGGAGCGGTTGTGAACATCAGTTAAGGATTCCCCTTTCGGAAAACGGAATTTTGTTGGTGAATGCTTCCAAATATTGTACTCCTTTGGAAAATCCTCTTTCACCCTTGATATCAAAATTCCTCCCCATTCACCGACATTAATCGATTTAAATCCATCAACTGTAATTATATCAGGACTAGTTGAACAAATCGTTAATGGTTCTGCAGTTTCCATTGCTCGAATGAGAGGGCTAGAAAATATTATCCTTAGGTTAATTTTTTCCCCGAAAAGATAATCAGCCAATTTTTTAGCCTGGATTTTTCCCTGTTCACTTAAATGAACGTTATTCCATCCCTGAAAAGCTTTTTCTTTGTTACCTGTACTTTCTCCGTGTCTAATCAAGTAAATTTGCATATCTCTTTCTCGATTTTATGTGTTTCAACTATCTTTCGAATTGATCATACTGACCATTTACAAATTTTAATAGCCTTACAAACGAGTAAATTCACTAGGTACTTTTGTATGAAGAAGGTTCTATTATTATATAATTTTCAGAAGGAGGATCTCAAAAAAATGAAAAATCAGAAAAAAATGCTTTTAATCCTTCTCTTTTTACCGATGTTAATAACAACTATTCCTCAAGCCATGATCATTTTTGTCCGACAATTTCATATTTCTCATATTCGCTGACCTCTCTCTCCCTTACAAACTTAAAAGGTGTCCCGCCCGTACTTCATCAACGCCGAGGTGATGACAAAAAAATTTACTTAGCTTTTAGGTCATATTCCCTTGTAACTTCGTTAGACGAGTTACCCGTCAAAGGCAAGAGAAGAATGACCCAGACTGGTCGAAAAGTATTGGTGTTTGGGATGTCGCCAGAAGATCTGATGCAAGTAATCCCAATGGAAAGCAATGATTCTCTTGTTGCTAACCTGCCGGATAGTGGATGTGTGACTCATCCTGTCCAGAACTATTTTTCAAATAGTTGTCTGACAAATTTAGTCATGGCTCCTGATGATCTTGTATATTTCCAAGATTTTGAAGTAGATAATGGATACTGGACTGTTATGAACGGTGCATGTGATTTTCTTGATAATAGTCTTAATGGCATTAGTACAAATGAAATGTGGGATGATATAGTATTAGACGATACGATCTTCAATATGAGTGAATATACAGTAATCTTTGATGTAAATTTGTTGTCAGGGTATGGAGAAGAACAGTTTCATTTCATTTTCAACTATTACTCTGGATATGCAGTAATGGAATTAGGATCAACATCGGGATACTCTCACTATATTGATTCTTATGGAAGTTTATATGATTTTGACTATCAATTTCCAACGGACAAATGGGCCGTTGTACATATGGCTGTAGCTGGTGGACAACTTGATCTCTGGGTAAATGGAGAACCAGTTATCTCAAGTATGATGATGAATGTTCCTAATTTAGAGGATATCGGTTTTGGGTTATATTATAACTCTTCTGCACGATTTGACAATATTAGTGTATATACAGGATATCACACGCCTCCAGACCACCCAACTGATGAAACTATTTACTATGATGACTTTTCCAGCTATAATCTTGATCCTTATGTCTGGTATGGAGGACCAGAAGGAAATTGGGATATTGAGAATGAATGGTTGCGTGGATATTATTTCAATAATGTTTCTTCAGAAAGTGGTTGGTTAACAACATCTGGTTTGGAAACTTATGAAGACTTGTACAGTTACACCATTGAGGTTGATTATGATATTCACATTGCAAATGGAGATATATTGTTACTTGGATGGCGATTCAACAGTGGTGCAGACGTTCAGTATGTTCGCTATAGCTATCAGAGAAATGTTCTTGAGTTTGGAGCTCAAAATGAGGTAGGCGAAAAATCTACTTTTTATTCCATGCCAATGGAATCACAACTAACATGGGGGCGTTTAATCATAGCGGTTGCTGTAGAAAGTGACAAACAAATAACTCAGGTATTTCTTCAAGAAGAAGAGCTAGAATCCTATATAATTTTCACAAATGATGATTTTAACGTCTTTAAATGTGGAAATATTGGCTTTGGTTTTGATAACCAAGAAATTAACACTGAAACCTTAGTTTTTTGGGATAATATTTGGATTAGAAAGGGATTTTATCCACCAAAAATCGATGAAAAACCTGATGATAGCTTTACTCAAGAGGACTTTTCAATTTCAGTTGGTGACACTTTCATCTATAGTTTGACTGAATATAGTGGTGCATCAGCTGAAGTTGATTTAACAGAATGGTTTCGTAATAAAAACACAGAAGAAAATATCCCGCTATCTTTAGCTCAGGGAGATCAACTCAAACTGATAATGTTTGAATTTGTTGAATGGGGTATAGAAGTTGAAATACATAAAAATACAGATGATTATCTAGGAAACGGAATTAATAACTTCCTTTTTCTCCCAATTTATGGAAATCTATCCAACTTCAAAATGTTCGATAATACTTATTTAATTGAAGAAAGTGATTATTATCGACTAACATGGAATTATAATGAAACTCAACCTTCTGATGACGGAGTTCTCGAATTTCAGTGGAATAGACAAACTGGTGTACTTGAAAAGCTTGAATTAATATCTGGTTCCATTTCTACTAATGGCTCTGAAATATCAATCTTCAAATTTGAGCTTATGGAGTCATTCACTGGTGAGACAACTGATAATAACACCATTCCAAGTCTCTCACCTGGATGGGAGTTTATCAGCATCATGGGAGTCATTATCTCAGTTCCTATTCTCTCGAGAAGAAAGAGAGTATAAAAACTCTCACTTCCCCCTTTTTTTCTAGATAGCGAGTTTATATTTTCAGATCTATTTCCCTTGGCTGATAGAAGCATCAGGTAAAATTATTGTCTTTTTCAAATCATTTATGAATAGAGTATCTATCCTCAGTGAATACATAATATATTATCTAGTTCAGCTTGAAGATCGTGAAAAAGTATTTTCCATAGCTAGCTAAATCAATCCGAGTGCAAAAAGTAACATCGAGATATCTAGAACGTGCATTGTTGTAGAATAAAACTTATAAATATATAGAGGATTTTCGTAACCACTGAGTCTATTAAATGACTCAGAACAACTTAATATTGAGAAAAGGTGAAAAATATGACTGGATTTGCACGAGCACGTGTAGAAAAACTCATTCGAACCGCAGGCGCTTTTAGAGTATCTGCTGGCGCAATTAACCGCTTGAATGAGATCTTAACTGACTATGGTATGAACTTAGCCAAATATTCAGTTGAAATTGCACGTCACAATGGACGAAAAACCGTAAAAGAGAATGATGTCAAATTAGCAGCCGAAAAATAAATTTTTTGGGCTCCACTTGATATTTTCTCCTCTTTTTTCTTTTTTAATAACATAGAGTCTAATAATGGAAATCGTTCGTCCATGATTTTTTGGTCTGAGATGCGCACCAATAATTAATAGCATAGAAAAAATGTTATTTGATTCCTATGAAGATCGTAAGTAATCTTGAAGAATTTTTTCAGTACCCTAGACAAACTATTAATGTTCAAGAAATCCCTAGTGGATCTATACTGGATGTTGGGGGGGGGTGAGGGGATAATTGCCCAAATTGGGAAAAAAAAAGCAACTGCTATCGATAAACTCCAATCTGAAATTGATGAAGCGAAACCCCATGACTAAATTTGTCAGACAACTATTTGAAAAATAGTTCTGGACAGGATGAGTCACACATCCACTATCCGGCAGGTTAGCAACAAGAGAATTACTGCTTTCCATTGGGACTACTTGCATCAGATCTTCTGGCGACATCCCAAACACCAATACTTTTCGACCAGTCTGGATCATTCTTCTCTTGCCTTTGACGGGTAACTCGTCTAACGAAGTTACAAGGGAATATGACCTAGGAGCTAAGTAAATTTTTTTGTCATCACCTCGGCGTTGATGAAGTACGGGCGGGACGCCTTTTAAGTTTGTAAGAGAAAGAGAGAGAGGTCAGCGAATATGAACACTATGGAATTATCGGACAAAAATGATCATGTTATAACACCTAGCGGTAAAGCTATTGAAACAGCCTACGGTAAACGCCGTGTTACTAACGATCGGACAGCAGACGTAGTTTCAACGTTATTAGCCAAAGTGGGATTTACTCCAGAGATAGTAATTACCAATCAATTTTGGTATCTCATAAAAGCAAGAAAAAATTCACTGAAATAAGGAGAGAAATTCATTAATTTCAAAATCCCTTGCTTATATTGAGTGACCATAAGAAATGATTATTTAAAAGAGAATTTATTCAGGTTAAACACGCCAAGTATGCCCGTTGTAACTTTGAAATAGGAAATTATCATAGTAAATCTTAATAAAGGGCCATATGGAGGCTTCTGTTACATTAATATCCAAAAAATCTGAAAATTTCCACTATTTACTGTCATGGATACCAAATTTAAATCTGAATTCTCTAGAAGGAAAATACTATGGGGAAAAAAAAGACAGATTATAGTCTAAGAAACTTAAGTTCCAAACTAATCGGAGGGAAGCCGAATGAAGAGAAAGGGGGGCAGTATGCGTTCAAGAAAGAAGGATTTACACTTCGGTTTCATCGCAATATTTCAAACCAGATTGTAAAAGTCATTGATCCACTTTCTTTCATAACACCAAATCGAATTACGTGGTTTGGTTTTCTTCTTGCAGTACTCAGTGCTTTGATTTTAGCTTTGTCAGGAGACGATTTTGTCTGGTTGCTACTAGCAAGTTTCATTTACTGGGTTTCAGCAATCATGGATTGTGTAGATGGTCAACTTGCACGGAATAGAGGAATAAGTAGTACGACAGGTGAATGGTTAGATTTCGTCCTAGAAGGGGGAAAAGGTACTTTCTTGTGGATGGCAATAGGTTTTAACATAACAATCACAAAAACAGAATTAATGGGTTTTAATGTGTGGTTTCTAGTTGCTATTGCACTAGGATTTCTTGGTTTCCTTAGTGTTATATCTATATACTCTAGCTGGTTATTTGAGGAAGCACAACCTGTTTCACATGATCATGTTTACGTAATTATGTTGATGATGATTTTCCATCTAGTAGAACCAGCCCTTATATTATTTGACATTGGAATCATTTTAGTTGTTTTCTATACTCTGATTGAGAAAACTTTTCTATTCGCCCACGAAGAATATGAAACTGAAGTAACTGAATGAGTAAATTCGAAAGTTTTTTATCGCAGGCGGGAGTTCAATGATTCCATAAAGTTAATTTCTTTTCTCACAAGATATATTAGGTGTGTAAGTATGAATTTTCAAAATTGGAGACGGGGCGCGTTTATACTTGTTTTTCTTGGAGCAAGTATCTATATTGTCTTAACACTTGTAGCCATGCTTGTATATACGGGAGGTACATATACAAACCCTGATGCATCAGGTTATTCATTTTTAAATAATTTCTTTAGCGATTTAGGGCGAACAGTGGCACATTCTGGTGAAGCGAATACCATAGCCTGGATACTCTTTACAGCTTCTGTTTTGACCATTGGAATCGCAATGATATTATTTTACTCTGCATGGATCAGTCTGTTCCAGGATGACGCTTCAACCTATCGATTATCCCAAGTGGGATCAATTTTTGGCATTATCGCGGCTATTGGCTTTATTGGAGTGGGATTGACCCCATGGGATCTATTACTAGAACCTCACTTTCTTTCCGTGAGGATTGGATTTTTTTTCACATTCATTGCCTCAACTATATACTCTTTTGTCTTATATAGGCAAACAACCTATCCACGTGTATATTTGAATACATTACTCACATTTACAGGCATTTCTTTTCTATACCTCATTCTATTATTTTTTGGACCTGCTGCAGAGACAACTGAAGGATTGTTCATTCAAGTCGTGGGACAGAAAATAATTGTCTATATTATGGCAGTTGTATTTTCCATCCAAGGGTATGGCGCTTTGAAAGTCTCCACTTCCACCTGAAATGAGATAGTCTTCTATTTAGTTAGGAGCGTAAAGGCCATTTCTGATCCATAACCTTGTTGATAAGCCTAAAAATCCATAGCATTGCCAATGGTTCTAACTAGCGTGCTTAGGTCAAAGGTCTGAGATCTACAACATTGAGTCCTAAATCGTTTGCTTGCTCACTCACCACTTCTCTAGCGCTTGCATCATCTCCATAAATAAATGCATCACCAAACTTTATCAACCAAATGTTTGGTTACCTTTATGTTCACAAATATAAATCACTAAGCAGTTTTCATAAAATAAGCTGTAATTTGTGAGATGAGTAGTATGGTTGAAATAGATCACGGATTTACCACAGATATGAAATATGCGATTGTAGGAACATTTACTGGAGGACTATCCAGCAAAGGATTTCGACTTTTCAAATCAGGGTTGGAAGACTCTTGGTATTGTGTTAATACAGTTTATCCTGTTGTTGAAGATAAAGAGTTAGTAGAAGGTGAACCTACTTATCCTACACTAAAATCTCTTCCTGAGCCAGTAGATGTAGTTATCGTAGTTCACAAGAAAGAGTTAACAACTGAGGTTGTGAAAGAAGCTGCAAATTTAAATCCAAAACCAGCAATCTGGTTTATGCCAGGAACGATTTCAAAAGAGAGTATTGCGATCTGTGATGATAATGGAATGAGCAATGGGTCATCTTGTATGATGGGTCACAGAAAAATACCTGGATTGAAACGATTTGTAAATATTCATTTTTTCCATTCAAAAGTCAGTGGGATGAATCGCATTCCCAAACAATGTGAATAAATGATTCTTGTAGTAGAAAATGACTAGATAACCCCTTTTTTTTGAAACGAAACCGTGACATTCTTCATTTCCTCAACCAAATAAGTATGACACTCATCCAAATAATGTGTCTTATTCCGATAGCTGGGTACGTTATAAACTAGGAGCGTAAGGGGATACTTGAAAGTGACCACCCTCTTTTGTGGAGAAATTATCTCAACATAGGTTGGAGTTGAAAACCCATTTCCCCTTCGAAGTATACCAAGAAACTTCCGATTCGTGACATTTACGTAATCCATGAATCAGGTTTATGTTTGGTATCGAGGCACTATTTTACTGGGGATTCAGAGCCAAATATGATCAGCGGATTTCTTATCGCTATAGCGAACTTTGCTGAAAGAATCATGGGAGAAGCAATTCAAGAAATAAAACTCGATCAACATTTAATAATCTATAAAATTATTAGACCCATTCTTGTAGCAATTGTTACAACTCCACAACGTGCAACTAAACGAAAATTAAACATGCTAATGAAAGTGATCTTGACCCAGTTTTTTGAAGAATATGCAGGGTATCTCCAAGAAGGATTAATTGAACCTAGTATATTTTCTGAATTCGAGGGTTCTCTTGATAATATGCTAAAAGTTTATTTTGCCATGAAACAAATAAAATAGCGATAAATGCGAATTTTCCTCTAAGCTGCTAATAAATCTAATGAATCTAACCAACTGATGATTACAAACAAAATCCCTACAATAAATACTCCAGTCCAAGCTAATAGCTTGACAACGTTATCTCCTAATCCTACTGGAAGATATGGAGTGAGAAAAGGGATATTTTTAACTGCTAGCAATACCATTGCTATAGCTAATAAGATTTCTGCCCCTAATATTGCTAATAAAGATATTTCATAAAGAGCATTGTCCTTGTTGAGTGTTCCTGGCATTATCATCAATGTAATTGCTACTAAAACAACGTAAAGGATTGATTCTTTTTCTTCCATGTTAGTACACCATTTTCAATTTGAATTTCAAGTGAGGCTGATATGTCTAAAAATATTGTTATGAAATTAAACCCTAAAAATTTTTACATAGATATAGAAGCCAAAGTTAACGAATTTTATCCTATTTTGAAATTAATTTCATTACGAGTGAGGTAATAAAGCCATTTTAGCTTTTCTTTTCTCTAGATAAATCATCAGAGAATAATCCTCTGCGGAATATTGTTTCATTCTAGTTTATTAAGATGTATACATATTGGTTAATTGGTAAATATAGAAGAGGAAATGAATTATGCTTAATCCAAACTTCTGGGAAAATATGGATCACCGATTAGCATTTTACGATAAAATATTGGCAGAATGTAAAAAAGAGGAAAAAATTTTCTCCGAAAATCAGAATAAATCGGAAAGACTTCAATACGAAGACAAACTTGATCAGTTTATCCAATTGAAGAATTTTTACTTTACCGTTTACTTCAATATTCGATCCTCATTCTGATAACTCCCCCTCGCAGAATGTTATTCAGAGTAATTTTTGTCCCTAAACTTTCCTCTCTATATTGTCACCGGTGGTTTTCTAAAAGCAAATTTAAATCCTCTAGGGCTAGCAATAGCAAGAAATTTGACCTTTCTTTTAATATTTCAAGTAGCTATTAAGGTTGATTGAAAGAAATAGCTAGGCAGAGAGCAGGTCATGTCACTAGATCAATTATAATATATACACCAAATTTATTACTTCTATCATAAGAGTAACTTTTCGAAATGTGATTTATTATGAGTGATAGTGCAAGTTTGATAAAATTGGGATATAGAGGGATTGGAGGATTTTTCGTTGGATTACTAATGTTCACACTTGGAGTGACAGGGTTTGCCTTAGCACTTGCGGGTGGGATAATACTGGCGTTATCTTGGATTCCTCTGGTGTTTCCGGAGGTTGTGAATTCTATGACTATAGAAGGAGTAGGTGCACAAATTTTTATTGACAGTCCTGAATTAGTAACCCCATTATTGATCGTAATTGGAATTGTTTTGGTAGCTGTGGGATTTCTATTGTTATTACTCACCTACAGTATGGGAAAAGGCGCCATTATCGTTGATAAAGAGATATCATCTTCAATTGATAGAAACTTCCGTTCAAAAGATCGTATCAGTCAACTAGAAAGGTTAGGGGCACTAAAAGAAAGGGGAATATTAACCCAAGAACAATTTGAGGCTGAAAGAACAAAAATTCTAAGCGATCCATCTAACGAGAAGTTTCAAGCTATTAAATAGCATCCAAACTAACCTAGTTCAGTAGATACATTCATAAAGTATGAATATCTATGGATTCAGGTTGATTCTTTTTTTCCATGCTTAGCAAAGAATCTAGATCCTCAAAATCGACATTTAAAAGAAAAAGAGCAGAGATGTAAATTATAGAGGCTCATTAATCGTATTCATGATTTTCCTTAATTCACCTTGGATTATTGGATCGTTGTCTCCAACACTACTGATTTTATTCCAAGCTTCGAGAGTCAATCCAAATTTCTGTAGACGATCAGGAAGAATTAGACTCCACCGATACATCCCCTCCTGAAAAGTAGAAGCATTTTTTAGAATTATCTGGTACTCGACTGCTAATTGGAAGAATACTTTCAATGAAGCAGGATCAAGGGTCGCATTTTCAAGGTGAGGAAATAAAAATTCAAGGGGTAGGTTCTGGGACACCAATCTAGACTGAATTTTCTCTGCCCCAAGATCCTTTTTTATTAGATTAGAAATTTTTGGAAGAGAAGCGATATCCCCATATATTTCTTCAAAGCTTAGTGAACTTGTTCTATTTGCTAAATCAGTAAGATTGTCCCCAAAGTTATGCATTAAATCATTTGGGATGACAGATTTAATCTCACGATCTTTTGTAAGCGGTTCTTCATTCCCGCAATGAGGACAAGGATGAGATTTATCTATCTTCATTACATAATTATGACACGAGCGACAAACGGGTAATATTTTTACCTCCAATGAATTAAATTTATGGAAATGAAAACAGTCATCACGAGTAATTGTTTGATCATATTTGCCTCATCTAGTTGAAAGATCTCCTATTAAATGTTTCGTTCCACTTTAACGATCAATCTCTACACAAATAATAGACAAGTATCAAGAATGTGATTCTGTAAATCGGGAAGTTACTTATTTAATGACAGGATTAAAGGGTAAACTACGAGTAATCACATACTAGAGTGAAGAACGATGACAAATCAGAATCAAACGATAGCAAAATGTGTCTGCTGTGAAACATCTGAAGACGAAATACCATTGATCTCAATTTCTTACAAACAGAAAAATACTTGGACCTGCTTTAGCTGCCTCCCCCAATTATTACATGGGAAGAAGGATATCAATGATTATATTTGAATGTCAATGAAGGATCTAAATAATTTTTCAGGGTTTCCCAAGGAAACTTTGGATTTCCTAACTGAATTAAAACTAAATAATAACCGAGAATGGTTTAATAACCATAAGCAGGAATATCTAGAGTATATAATTAACCCTGCAAAATCATTTGTTGTTACCTTAGGTGAAAGTTTACAAGAAAACATATCTACGGAAATCAGATATGATTTACGGCTAAACGGCTCTGGTTCCATTATGCGAATCCATCGAGATATTCGATTTAAAAAAGATAAAACTCCCTATAACACAAGGCTTCGTACCGTCTTTTGGGAAGGAACAGGAAAGAAGATGAATCATCCTGGTTTTTTTATAGGATTTGATGCTTCAGGTGGATGGGTTTATGGCGGATTACACCGTTTTGATAAATTATCTCTTGACAAATACCGAAAAATAGTAGTTTCAAAACAAGGTGAGGAGATAGAAACAGTTATCGAGTCTCTCAATGGGTTAAATTATAATATAGGAGGTTTGCATTATAAACGAACACCACGAGGATATGATAATTCTCACCCAAGAGCTAAATATCTCCTTTTTAATGGACTCTATGCTATTTCTCCATCTATTGAGCCTGCTAGGTTTATAAATTCAAAAATTATTGATGTCTGCTTAAACCATTGCTTAAATATGGATTCTCTACATAATTTACTTGTGAAAATCGTTGATTAAAATAGTATTGAGTTTTTTACCGCGATATATATTTTTAAAACACAAACAGGGATAGATGAGGATGACGGAAATTGACTTTTAAAAAACCAACAAAACCAATATGTCAAAGCTGCGCTATTTCCCTAGAAAATCCTGATGATAAAGGTACTCAAGCAGATGGAACGTTAAGTAACGATTATTGCGGTGATTGTTTCGAAACTGGCAGATTTACTGAACCTGAAATTAGTATTAAGGAAATGATTGAGCTAACGGTTGCTTCTACATCAAAATCTCGAAATATGACATTGGAAGAAGCGAAAAATTATCTCGAATTCCTCCTCCCAACTCTCAAACGATGGCGATGAGGTCAAAATTCTTTCATTTCTAACAGAATTACGCCACGGCTTTCCTTTCATCTCAAAATGTGATAGGATAGATAATTCTTAGTTTGAAGCATTTTTCTAACAGCGTGTAGGCTAATGCCAAGGACGCTCCATGACGAGTAATGGAGGATGTAAAAGTCGTTACGTAAAATGAAATTTGACCATCGTCTAGCGGTGGTATTTCAGCAAGATAGGTTATGAATTTTCTTTCATCTTCACTGAAATCCTTCTCAAGCTCTTTGAAACGTTGAAAATCAATAGTTAATTTACTGAGTAAACCAACATTCAAGTATTTATATACCAATCCTCGAATAAGTTCAGGATGATCTCCAAACATCGGATCCTCGAGTTGTTCTTGAGTGAAACGAGATTCCAGTTCATTGTGAAGTTTGGAGATTCTGTCTCTCATATATAGGCTTAATTTTCCTTCAGAAACTAAACTAATAGTAGAGTATTCCCCATGATGAGATAGTATGCTAAAACCTTCTCGTTCTATAAGATCGAATTCACCTTTTTTCATCGCTCTTTGTGATACTTCAGATACAAGACTAGACACAGCTGATGCAAGACCAGCAGTTAAATCTAAATCTTGGTCTTCAGCCATAAAATTTGTGGTATAAAAAGGAATTCCATGTTTATTTCGACAAATTATTGAACGCATACTTAAAATATCAGTAAAACGCTTTGCTAATGCTCTTTCTATATCCTTTTTCTGTTGAATTCTTCGAGATCGTCTCCTTCTCACACTAGCAATAGTGAAAACGATAACCAAAGGAATAATTGCTACGGCAAAGATAACGGGTAGTAGATCCTCCCAAATCACTGATTCGGTGGGTAGAGAAATAAAAAATGGTTGGGGAGATGATTCAGTTGCAGTAAATGAGTTTAGCTCATCCTTTGCGATAATAGTCCAGCTTAACGTCCCTGCCTCAGAGAATATAAGTTCAGAAATATATAAACTCCCATTAAACTCCATTGAGATCGTTTCAACCTGTAGATGTGCAGCATTTCCCCCAGATCCACCTTGAGGTATAAATTCATATTCTAAAGTAACTTCAGAAATACCTGAACCCCAATCTGAAATATTAGCCCATACCGTCAGAGAATTATCTATATTTTGTCTTATACCTGACTTGATAATTACTGGTCCCCAGTAAGTCCTTAAGTTAGAATCATTTATTACAATAATATTTGGTTTTGCATCATAAACTTGAATACTATAATTAAAAGACGTATTACACCACAAATAAAGAGAATATGCATAATAACTCCCTGTGTTGACCATTTCCCCATCAACAATTATCCATGATGTAGTATTGAAATAATTTACTGTAAGTGTCACTCCAACTACAGATCCAAATGTATCAATAGCATCTACCCAAAAGTCTAGTCGTGTGAATGTATGATTCGTTAACGTTTCAGAATATCCCGAGCTATTTATGATAGGAGGTGTCTTATCTTCAATATTCTCTTTATTCCAAAAAGTAACAGCAGAATTATTACTGTTGTCAAACGCACTCACTCGATAAGTAAAGGCATTTCCAGGTACAAAACCCGATACAGTATAGATATATACATTTTCAGAGCCATTCCACGACATAGATACATTAAAGCTGGAAATAAATACATATTCGAGTTTGACGGAGGATTTTTCCGCAGGAAGACCACTCCCAGTTGAAAATTCTATAACTTCTGCCCAAAACGTCACAGTACCATTTTGGTATTCAAATATACCTGTATTCAAAATCTTTGGGGCTGAAAAATCACCTATTATTATAGTACGGTCAATTTTTCCGATATTACCTACACTATCTGTTGTCCAGATTTCGATGTTGATTTCATCATTATAATTGAATACATGATTGAATTTATAGAAATAGAATGAATCATAGTTCATTTCATATTGACTAGTAACCCCTTGTTTTGTAAAATTAATGTAAAACGTGTTGTTTATATTAGGGGTATCTCCATAAGGATCATTTGCCCATGAAGTAATGAAAATTTGACCATCGATTGAGGTGGAATTTTCTATAATAAAGAATATTTGCGGTGCAATAATATCGCTTAATTCAACCTTCTGGTATTGATCTGATGTAGGTTCGTATAAATTGGAAGATTGATCAATAGCAGTCGTATAATACCAAACATCTTGAAGTCGAAAGTCAAAATTTGACACCTGAAAAATGTATAAATTCTCAGTAATATTAGTCATTGAAACATTAGACCAGGTTCCAAAATAGTCCTGGGTGAAGTGGAGAGTGACAACTGTTGCATTATATGGCCAGTCGACTACTGTAGAATTAAATTCGACAACTCCATTACCAAACTCTTGAGCATTAAAGGATAATTTGGGGATAGCATTGTCATCTATCGTGTCATTATGTTCATCCCCAAAATTCAAATTTCTTGCTAAATCTGCTGCAACTATTTGATAAACCACAGTATCATTATAGCGAAAATGGTATTCAAATTCGTATGTGATTACCCCGAGTGCCGTCATTGGATAAAAAGTATCATTATCCCACAATGTACCATTAAATATTGAAAGCAGTACTGAAACACTACTTACATTTATTCCACTCTGGAATTCATTTGATTCTTCGACAGTAGCCCTAAAAGTCACGAAGCCTTCTTCATGAGTATCAAGAGTATCACTAACAGCATAAATCAAAGGTTCTACAGAATCTTGAGGTGTAATTAATCCAAAATTCGGATTAATACTGTCGTTGTTCACATTCCCAACGCTATCAGTTGCAGAAAATATTGAATAGTTCAATACTAGCCCAAAGTGGGCAGGTTTTTCAAAAATCCAGTATCCAGATGCATTCACGTACATATTTTCATATGTATCATTAATTCTTAAAACTACATCCTGAACCAGACTCTCAGTATCAGTTATATTTGCGTAAAATACTAATGAGCCATCTTCATTGTCAGTAACATTATAACTATTGACTATTGGTGCATTTAGATCACCAAGAGTGAAGAACTTATTTTCTGATACTTCTATGTTTAATGCTACATCAGTTGCAGTGATGTTATACAGCACACTTAATCCAGTGAGAGGTAATCCTTGCAAGGCACTATCATTAAAATAGAGGAGATTATTCCGTGATACCATGTTATAGACAGTATCCCGCAGTAAGCTACCATTAGAAGAATCTCTGACAGTTAAACTTAGATTTACATGATCTATATTACTTACATCATAGATACTTGCAGAAAAATTTGAATTGAGGGGATTAAACTGAATATCGGTAATAATCGGGGGATCATTATCACTATATTCATCTATTTGAACGGTATAAGATAAAAATGGTTCTATATCGTATGTACGCTCGCCTGCGACCTCAAGAAATTGTAAATCAGTATTAATGGAATCTTCATACTCCACAGTAATATTGTAGTAGCCAAAAGGAACATTTGAAAAAGTAGTGTAGCCATAACTTGAGGTATTCTGACTCCAACTTACAGAGTGATTTCCAGAGTCAGTAAGAGTGACTTGAGCATTAGAAACAGTCTTATTATCTAGATCGAGGACCTCTACTTTGATGGTTGAATTTCCAGGAATGTCATCATAAAGGATCCAACTTAAAGTGCGATTCCAACTTTCCCAACCACTTAGAGTGAGAGAATTCCCCAAATATGCCCCCCAAAAAGCTCTTCTTTCGGGAGAAGCAGTTAAATTCCAATCTTTGTCTCCTTTGTCTAATACTAACCATACTGCATCTTCTTGAAAGTAAACAGATTCTTTCTTGACAACTCTAACAGCAATTGGGTTAATTTCCGCGCCAATAGGCACGGCAGTGTAATCATAAATATACCCAATAGGATCTGCAGCTCCATATACAGTGAAAAAACTTTTATTGTCGAAATTTTGGGAAACATAATGATCGCCATCGTTAATATAAAATTTATCGGAATCCTTGATACTAAAGTCATCTCCCAACTGGAACTCATTATTATGACCAGCTTGCATCGTAAAAATCGGGATAGGTACGTTCGATAATGAATCAACGGTACTTTCTTCACCCACTGAACTTGAAATTACTATAGCGTCAAAATTTTCATATGAATACGAATCATTGGATTCATGACACACAACATTGTAATTTAAAGACTTGTTCATAAAATCAAAAAAGCGTACATCTTTATCTACATTTAGAGAAATGGGATTATCTACAACAAAGAGAATGCGAGGTTGTTGAAAGGGTTGAATAGAGAAAAAGGGGTTTTTCAGCTCAATTTCCAGATAATGATCTTCATTATTATCAGTTAATGATGGTATTGAATTAAAATCAAAAATATGATTATTAGAATCATTATATTCATTCAAATTAAGAGCTGGGATTATAATGAATATAATCAGGAGGCAAAAGACCATAGATCTAGCTTGTTTATGTATCCTAGACAAAAGCAATGCATTCAACCTATTTATTTAAGATTCTAATCTATTCTACATACGAAGAGGTGTTATTCTATTTGAAGTTTCCTCAATAATATACTACGAAAAGCATAACATTCCTCTAATTAAAAATACACAATGAGTTCAGAATTAATTCTTGTGAAGCAATGGGAGACATTCCTCACTCTGTTATGGAGAAGACTCATGAATTTTCTCAAGATTCACTTAATCCTGATTTTAAGATATCGTGGCCTGAATGAATAGGCCTTAATGTCATACACTCAGTTACACCTGTTGGCCAGGCATTGCGATTACAATCTCTTTATTTATTGATTAAATTGGAATAAAATTTCGAACGACTGTTCGAAAATGTAGATTATTATACCCAACGATTATTCATATCCACCTGATGTTGGATTTAATACACAACAAAGGTGAAGGAGTGCAGATACGAATAATTTTTACTGTTATTTTTTTATTCTTGAGTCTAGTCACTCAAAATGGTTTACTAATCACAGGTAAAACACAGGCACATATTTTTCCCACTCAAAGACAGATGGAGACCATAATTCAACCTTTCGATGTTGTCAAACCCTCTCATTATGGTCAGGATTCTAGGACGTTCGAATCTTCTAAAAGAGTGCCGTTTTCAATTCGGTACAGCGAAACCTTTGAGGTTGGCTATCAGCGTACCTTCTGGTCTTGGGATTTCACTGATTCAATATACTATCTAATAAACGCAACAATATTTGGTGTTGGGATGTATTGCTATGTTTTTTTGGAGAATAGCTGCATTTCGGAGCTTGAAGAATCAAATGTATATATGCTTGCAGAATCGATCTGCTCTGAATTTGACAATATAATCTATCCAGGAGTTACAGATTTAGCGGGCCATCCCAATGGAACTTTAGGGGATATCGATGGTGACCCTAGAATTGTTATTTTACTTTCTCGTAATTGGACATCTTACTATTCTCAGAGAAACGAACAAGTTTTGGATTACAGCAATGAATGCGAAATGATTTACATCTACTACCAACTATCTCAATGGCTATTTTATTTACATACCACCATTGCGCATGAGTTCCATCATCTTATTTGGTTTAACAATGAGTTTGATGAGCCCCACTTCACTCTAGAGGGATTAGCAGAATATGCCACGTACCATTCAGGTTATCTAACATCGTATTCCAATCTAACATCACGTGTGGCAGATTTTCTTCCACTTCCAGAAGATTCACTCTTATATTTTAATGTATACAGCGAGGAGGGAATGCCCAGAGCTATCGATTATGGAAGTGCATATCTATTTACCTTCTACCTTGCAGAAAAATATGGTTTGGATACCCTTCGTAAATTAGTCAAAGAGCCAGCTGATGGTCCTAAAGGTATTGAGAATGTTCTTCAATCGTCTGGTTATAATGTCACATTCAATGAACTCTACTTAAATTGGATTACCGCAGTAACAATCGATAAACCTGAAGTAGCGAATAACCTTTACGGCTTTTCACAGTTAAACGCTCAAATATCTGGCTTTAACATCGCGAATGAATTTCCCATTCATAACAAAACCATCTTACTTCGCTATTATGGTTTCCATGTTTTGAAACTAAAGGAGCTACCTGATAAATTTACACTCCAAATAAAAAAAGCCCCTCTTCAGGCTATAGGTGTCTCTCTTGTTATTCATGATTCCAACGGGTGGCAATTCTACCAAAATCTTCACGATGAATCAAATGAGATCATTAATAGCGATTTTTCCTGTGATTCACTTGATGAATCGTATTTCATTACCAGTTACATGTTGAACCATACGCCAACTGATTCCGTCGATTTTGGTATTGGTCCATTGACGAACATTACCATCTCCATAATCCAAACACGAATAGCAACTACCACAAATCGTACTTCGGGTTATACACTGTTTCCTATTCAACTGATCATTGGGATTTTTTTTGTCAAATTCAAAAAAAAAGAAGAAATTATATGGACTATTTCTCTGAAAAAAAAACTAAGAAAATCCAATCCTTTCTTGAGGAATAAATGATCATTACTCGTACTCAACAATTGATTTTAGTTTCTTAGCATTTGCAATATTGCTCCTTAGATCAGAAAGATAAGGAACCATACCATCCCAACCTGAATTTTTGATGTACTGCTCGAAGTGGTTATGAAGAGCAGCAGCGTCCCACTCACTGAGATCTGCAGGTGTTTGTACACCTGCATTAAAGTATAATCTTGTCAGTTTTTCCTTGACATAACCGACTCGAGTTAAATCTGATATTTTTACAAGCTCTACGATCACATCATACGGAATATCGGTTTTTTCTACTAAAACCCTTCTACGTTTCGGTGATCTTCCTGCAGTAATCATATCGTTGACATTCTTGATTCCTAAGGTACTCAACTGTTCTATATATTTAGACTCAATTCCTAGAATCTTCTTCAATAAAAAAGGAGCTTTCTTCACCTTTCGTGTTTCTCTTAATTCTAATGCGATTTTATACATTAAATCGTTTTTTGTTGCTTTAAAATATTGAATCAATGCATACAATATGGTTCGTGTTGACTTCTTCGTTGTACTTTCATAATCTGAAATGTAATTTACAAGAGATTCCGTCGTAAACGTTAGTTCCTCCTTCCCTTGCGTTTGAATTGCGAGATAATCCTCAAATTGTATGACAAATAAGACATATTTTTCAATGACGTTTGATTGCCTTCCTGATTTCTTTAAAAACTCTCGGAACACCTTTTCATCCATAACAATACAATCCCAATTCATTCGCTAAGGTCTTCTTGAGCACTGATACAAAACAATTTAAAATTGTTCTTGAAACGTGTTATTTCACAATGATGATAATTGATGGAAAGTGGAATGAAAATGAAAAACGAATCTCCTCAAAAGAAAAGAAAATCAAAAAATCAATCTGACGATTTTTACCAAAAAATGTCTCTTCCTCGCTTTACTGGTATCTCCACTTTCATGCGAACACCTTATATTACTGATCTATCAAACTTAGATATCGCAATCATTGGAGTACCTTATGATGGGGCAGTTGAAAATCGACCTGGTGCTCGTGATGGTCCGCGTGAGATCCGTAATATGTCGAGTATGATGCGCTCTATTCACCATGCCACACGAATCAATCCTTACAAGAATTGTCGTATTGCCGACGTAGGAGATGTACCCATTACACATTATTATAGTATCCAAGACGCTCATAACGATATCACTCAGTTTTACAATAAAGTTCATGCAGGTGGGGTAATTCCAATGAGTGTTGGAGGGGACCATTCTATCTGCTTACCGATCTTTCGAGCAATTGCCAAAGATCAACCAATTGGGTTAATTCATATTGATGCGCATACTGACACATGTGATGAGGAAATGGGATATAAGTTCACACATGGAACACCATTCCGTCGTGCAGTTGAGGAAGGCCTTCTTGATCCTGCGAAAACAATTCAAATTGGCATTCGTGGAGCTCAGAATTCGGAAGAAGGTTGGAAATACTCTCATGAATCAGGAATGCGTGTCGTTTTTATCGAAGAATTCATGGAACAGGGAGTAAATGCTATAATTAATGAAACACGAAAAAAAGTAGGTAATAGTCCCACTTATATCTCTTTTGACATTGATAGCCTAGATCCAGCCTATGCCCCAGGAACAGGCACACCAGAGGTAGGAGGAATATCTACATTTGATGCTCAAATGTTATTAAGAGGATTACGAGGTTTAAATCTTGTTGGAGGAGATCTTGTTGAAGTTTCTCCCTCTTTTGATCCCTCAGGCAATACAGCACTGGTAGCTGCAACAATGATCTACGAGATATTGTGTCTCCTCTCAGAATCTTGTTCTACATAAGAATAATTTGGAGAAGAAAGGAAATCCGCAAGGGCCCTATCGAGGTTATGAATAGGAAATCGTTTTCCTCTTGGAAAACAATTTTACCTAATCATAAGTAAATCAATTTCCGCCTGGGACCAGTCAACCCTCACTTGATGAAATTAGACAATTCTTCCGCTACCAATCAGTTTATATCAATTTCACCTTTAAGCTAATTCGTTAAGAATATCTCATTATGAAGAAATACCTTCAGAGAGAATCAATATGAATAATAACAATTCAAATCAAGAAAGTAAATTAGGTATTGGAATCGCGTTAGGGATATGTTTTGGGGTAGTTTTAGGGATAGTTTACGGAATTGCGTTTGGGAATCTTGCGCTCGGAATAGGAGTGGGTACTGGAACTGGTGTAGCGGTTGGTGTCGCTATTGGTTCAGCTTTGGATGATAAAAATAAAAACATAGTCGAAAATCAACCTTTAATTTCAAATTTCATCAAATTAGTGGAGTTTTTGTAAATATAAATTCTTTTCATGAAAAAATCGTTTTTTAATTTTCTATTAAGCCGATTAAAAATTGCCTACCCGATTTTTTCCTTGAATTCTTTCTTCAAATCAAAAAATATAAAAATAGATTTGATTTTACGTTAATTAATGAAATATTCCTTTGATTTTATGTACAAGAAGATTAGAGAAAATGATACTTCTTTCGATGGAATGTTTTTTCCGTGTGTAAAAACAACAAAAATATTCTGCTTACCCTCCTGTAAAGCCAGATTACCACTAAAAAATAATGTAGTATTTGTCTTTTCATCTAGTGAAGCTCTAAAGTGCGGTTATAACCCCTGCAAACGATGTCATCCATTAAATGCTCCATTTTATAATCCTGACTGGGTAGAAGATGTGAAAGCATATTTAAGTGAAAATTTTGATAGACGAGTTCCAGATACTGAATTAGCTAATTTAGTTAATCAAGATATTAGTACCATAAGGAGATATTTTAAGGATCAATATGGGATGTTGATCAAAGATTTCCATCGAACTATACGGCTTAATAAAGCAAAGGAATTGTTATCTACTGGAGGAAAAGTAACTGAAGTAGCCTCTATGGTCGGTTATCAATCAGTTAAAGGCTTTAAACTAGCGTACAAAAAACAATATGGGGAAATTGAAAATGAAAAATCTAGAAAACATTGAAATGACGGATAAAGTAGTATTGAAGCCTCCTCAACCTTCTTCTCGGGCCTATCAATCCAATGAAATGGCACATTTAACATTTAAAGAGGTGAAAACATCCATAGGAATAATGATGTTTGGAAGTACTACACAAGGCCTGTGTCTGATGGATTTCAAATACCGAAAAAGTTTTCCCAAGATAATCAACCGAATAAAGAACTATTTTGGGAAAAATATTTCGTACGGTACAACAGACATTATTGAACTCGCTGAAATGCAATTGAAAGCTTACTTAGAAGGAATATTGAAATCTTTTACAGTCCCATTAGATATCAGGGGATCTGAATTTCAATTAAAGGTCTGGAAAGCACTGTTAGATATAAAATATGGGGAAACTGTTTCTTATATGGATATTGCACAGAAGATCGGGCGCCCTGGAGCGGTTCGAGCGGTAGGAAATGCAAATGGACAGAATGGAATTGCAATTATTGTTCCCTGTCACCGTGTCATTGGATCAGATGGTGCACCTATTGGGTATGGAGGTGGACTCCCAATAAAAAAGAAACTATTAAAACTAGAAAGTGGAGAAAAAGGCAAATTTATTAGTCAAGACTTAATGAATTTCTTATCTTGACAATAATGTATTTGATATTGGCACAGATGGGGTAAAAACTGTTTTTTTAGGTTTTCTAAGAAAACAAGTATGAGATAAGAGGTTTTTAGATGAATCAAGAAACTCTGGAACATCTTTATGTAACAGGTGACTACTCATTACTTCTAGAAGAAATCGATGAATTAAGATATAATCACTCATCAACAAAACTGAGCGACCTTGAAAAGGCCATCTGTGTCTCTTATCACACTAGAGCATTAATTCGACTTGGAAAAGTCAAGGATGCTAAAGAGACCATCGAAAAAATTTCTAAACCCGATATTACTAAGCATTATACAATTTCAAGCTTAATTTACCAAACTTCGATTATAAATTTGCACATTACTCGAGGTAATATCACTGAAGCAATTAATAAAGGATTTACTACAATATCCATAGTAGAACAGCAAAAATTAGAGTTTTCAGAAAATTCTAAATTTCTCTCCTTTTGGAGTTCTTTTCTCTATTTCTTAATCGGAATGGCTCATTATTATGAATTTAAGAATAACTCTGCAGCAAAATATTTCCAAAAAAGTCTGAAAGTCAATGAATCGAACCAATTCATCAAAGCTAAGTGTTTATATTACTCAGCCTTTATAGAAAGAGAGAAGGGAAACATTACCAAGTACTATGAATTACTTGAAGAAAGTCTGAAGATTTTTCAGACGATTGATGCCAAACAAGGAATGGCTTGGATAGGGACATGGCAAGGACAGTATTCTTTGCATAAAGGAGAGTTTAAAGAAGCTAAAGAAAAATTTTCTGAGGTATTAGCATTATTTAGATCAATTAGTGACATACAAGGTTTAAATGTGGTAAATTCCTTAACAGGCTTGATGTTTTACCAACAAGGGGAAATAGAACAAGCTGAAGAGATCTTAAGAGAAGCATTTGATTCATCCGTTGAAATTGGAAATCCAATGATACTTTCATACTGCTATCTTCCTCTAGTGTTTCTTTATGTCGAATCAAAAAATCGTCCGAAAGCACATGAGTGTAATCAAAAATTCCAAGAATTTAGCAAAACTACAAGTAACGAAGTAGTGAAACTCCACGGTTCTTTAGCTAAAGCTATCTTCTTGAAATCTAGCTCCCGATTTATCGATAAAGGCCATGCTCAACAAATATTCCATAAACTCTTAGAAGACGCAAACAGTGAAAGGTATCCGAAACATGCACAAATCTTGCCTACTTCCGACAAGGATTTCTCTTTCCTGGTGGTATCTCATCTCATAGAATTATATATAGAAGAATTTAAGCTCACAGAAGACAAAAAGATAATGGTAGAAGCACAACAATTACTCGATGACCATATTCAGATGGCAGATACTCTGAAATTTTCCCCTAAACTCGTAGAATTTTCACTATTAAAGGCCAAGATGTTAATTGTCGATGGAAAGATTGAAAAAGCGTTAGCCATTCTGGAACAAGTCAAAAAGGATGCTAATATCAATAAACTCCACCGTTTGCAAGATAAGGTTAGTTTTGAGATGATGCAAATCGAAAGAGAATTTCAGAAGTGGGATGCTGCTATTTCCGTAAAAGAGCGAATTGAAAAAGTACAAATTGAAGATTATCTCAAAAAAGCACAGAAATTAATCAGCGAACATCAGCAAGATTAAATCATAATGGATGAAATTCCACAAGGGATGTAGAAAGTAGAAGCAAAATGGGAATTTGACCATTCGTACTATTGGGTCGTGAATGAATTTCGCAGGTTTTAGAATCCTAGGAAATATCTTGGTACTTTTTTCATGACTAAATTTGTCAGACAACTAGTTAAAAACTAGTTCTGGACAGGATGAGTCACACATCCGCTATCCGGCAGGGGAGCAACCAGAGAAGGAGTGCTTTCCATTGGGACTACTTGGGGATCTGG
>NJBF01000036.1 GCA_003144275.1 Candidatus Heimdallarchaeota archaeon B3_Heim | reverse complement strand
AAATTGTTTGTAATCCAACTTTCTAGCATATAATAAATAATCGCAACTTTTCCTTCTATTTCATCAAAACTCAAAAAAAAATTCAAAAAAAATCTTTTTACTCTATTTCATATGCGACTTTTTCAAACTTTTCATTCAAATTGTACTTTCATTTCCCGTACACAGTGGAAATATTGAAATGATTAACAACAGCGAGAAAGCCAGAAACATTGCACATAGACTGACATTTGTTTATTCATGAAACATTCCACAGAATCACAGGCAAAGTTCAGAGACTCCACATGTAGTACACTTTCATGTGACTGTATTTACAATGTGAAGCTATTTACAAGGAATTATATAAAACCGGCCTTAGCAAAAGCCATCTTGAGTGCATACCTTTCACGCTAAACATCACTTTTCCATGAAAATTAAAATTGAGAATGGACAGAAAAGGATTTACAATGTGTCATTGTAGGTGGTCCATGCAAAGCATGATAAATGGGGCATCCCAAACTCTCAGCTACAAGTCCAGTTATCTCTCTTTTTGGAATTGTTCTTCTCAGTAGATATACAACAATTTGTGTGCGTGTCTTGTAAATGTATCAGACCCATACCCAGAATTTCATCTAATACTCTATTTGGCTTCAACATTGTTTATCGACGTGGTGCCCTCTTGCTACCACGAGAGTAACTGCTACTGGCACTACTGCGACTGCTGCTGCGGCCACTGCCAGGGCCATCACCTGTGACATACATATATATTAATAACAATCTTAATATGGCAACAGAAGGATATGGTCAACAAAAGGTCTCCATGGACTGCAGGAAATGTCCTCTTTTTCTGTCCTCATGAATGAAATTATTTTGTTGTTATTAAGATAAACAGCTGCTCCATACCCCGAATTAATGATGAGATATTTTTCTGGATGAAAACCTAATGAGACGAATTTCTGGTAGAATCCCTTTCGTGACAGACTTGAATTATTTGTCACAAAACCTAAATGATATCCCTGATTTTCTAAATTCTCTAGTACTTCTTTAGCTCCAGGAATTGCCTGATTCCCTCTCCATATTACCCCATCACAATCCATTAAGATATGCGTCTTTCCTCTTAAATTAAAGGTCAATTTTAGCTACCTACTTATTCAAGAACTGATCAAAAAATGCAATAGATTTAAGTTGAGTCCTCAAACCTTTATCAACTTCTAAGAGCTCATCCATAAATTTATGCGCTTTTTCAGGCTGACTAAGGACAAGCCATGCATTTAACAACATCTCAAGATCTTTTATCTGAGAAGGGTCTTTTTCTACCATTGGTTGGATTAAGTCAATCGTGCGACGAAAATCTCTCAAATCAAACGCTAATTGAGCAGTAAGACGTTTAGCTGTGAGATGATTAGGGTCGACTTTGACAATTTCACTTACTATCGAATATGCCTCTTGATATTTTTTTTCACGAATAGCAAGCTTAGCTAGTTGAATCTTACTTTCCTGAAAAGAAGAATCTAACTCAATACTTTGTTTAAAACACCTTTTAGCTTCACTAAACGACTCCAATTGAATGTAAGTCATACCCAGATAATATCGTAGAGCAGGATTTGTCTTATTCATCTGAATACTATCCTCTAATGATAGTTTAGCTCTATCTGGACGATTAGTATCGATGTAAAGATCTGCCAGTAAAAGAGAAATCTCTAATGATGATTTTCCAAGTTTTTTAGCTCGGAATAGTGCATCTATTGCTTCTTTTGGCCTCTTCATCTCTCTAAGTACTCGTGCAATGTTAATGTAAAGACTTTGAGGAGGTTTAGTTGATCGGTACTTGGTTATTACGCTTCGATAATTATCTAACGCTTTCTGATATTTTTTTGTGGCATGATACCCAACTCCAATACCATATTGAGCATGATATGAATCTGGAAAACGTTCTAACACCAATGAATAGATATCAATCGCTTTTTCATATTCTTGATCATCTAATAGTATTTGTCCCAGAAGGAGTCCAGGATCGGGATGGTTTGTCTCCTTTAGTGCGTTGTGAAGAACAGCTACTGATTTCTCCCCTTGTTCCTGATTTTCCCAGATTCTTGCAAGTTCTATAGGTATTTTTGCAGAATTAGGATATTTCTTTCTAGCAGATTCTAATACCTTGATAGCTTTCTTGAACTCCTCTTGTTTCTGTAGACTTCGGGATATAAGGATAGGAATTTCATCATTCGTCTTGTTAAGTTTTACAGCACGATTGAAACTTTTTTCTGCCTCCCGATTGAGCTCCATTTGATATTCTACAAGACCTTTTTTTAACCAAAATGCATCATTTTTGCTGTCAATTTGAACAGCTGCTGAAAAAGCACTAAGTGCTTTAGATAGTTGTTTCAAATTAGTGAGAGCAATACCGTAGTTAGCCCAAACAATCGCATTATTTTGTATTTCTTCATCATTTAATGCGAGCTCGAATTTCCTTACAGCTTTTTTCCATTTTTTGTTATTAAGTGCAAAGATTCCAGATCGTACAAGTTTCACGGGATCTTTCGTTTCTTTAATTCGAGGAGGCACTATCATTCAACAGTTACGAGAGAATTAGAAGGGACTAAAAAGAACTTACCAAGGACGAGTGAAAAATCAGATTTTTGTTCCTGACTTGAAATTACACTCATCTTGCTTTATAATTGTTTCCAATTTCCACTAATTCGACCTAGTAGCACTTAGGTAGTAACGTTCTTTATTAGTAGAATTACTCCACTATTTCTCGGGCCTTTGAGAGAGCAAAATACTAACAAAGGCCCAGGAATGAGAAAAGGTGGAACCAAGTACTGATAAAAAGGCGGATGATGTGATTCTTCAGAAGGGATTGCACAAAAAAGAAAATCTTCATCCTTTGGAAGTAAAGTATGGATTGGAACCTAAGATCGAGCCTACGGATAAATGGCATTGGCATTAGATCTTTTCCATTTCCAAATTCTTTTTTCTTATTTAAACAAACTATTTAGAATCCCTAATTGGGATTATTAAACGTTAACCAGCCTTCACGCAGAGTTAAGGTAGCGATTAACTTTATTAATAGCCACTTATCCCACATTAGGAAAACAAATCTATACAAATTAATGGTGTTGTTCGAAATGGTCACTCCAGATGATATTCCGTTATACCCAGAAAAAGTTCCAAAACATATAGAGTATCCAGAAATCCCTCTTTTTCAATTTTTAGATGATGCGGTAAAAGATTTTCCTGAAAATGATGCTCTTGTGCTGGAAACAACTAGTTTTGACAAAATTGCACGTGTTAGATATGCTGAATTAGGCGACCAAACTGATAGGTTCGCTTCCTTTTTAGTAGAAAAGGGAATTCAGCAAGGAGATAAAATTGCAGTATTTCTCCCAAATATGGTGGAGTTTGTAGTAGCTTATTATGGAATTTTAAAAGCAGGTGCAACAGTAGTGAGCTTGAATTTCCAATATCCAGCGAGTGAGCTAGCTGGACAAGTTATCCAAAGTGAAGCACGTGGAATTGTGTGTGCAGATATGATAACAGCAAGTGCTTCTCCTTATGAAACTTGTAAGGCAGTAAGGGATGAGGGAAAAATTCCTTTGGAATTTATTGTGGTAGCTAGCGTTAAACCCTACCTTTCTAAGATAAAAGGATTTTTAGGCGGATTGATGGGGAAAATCAGTAAGTTAGATTCCCGAGATATCTATATGAAAGATATATTTGAAAAGTATAACCCCAAAGGACGTCCAAAAGTTACAATTAAACCTGACGATGTTGCTGTAATTATGTTCACAGGAGGAACAACTGGTACACCTAAAGGAGCCATGTTAACAAATAGAAATCTTGTAAGTAATGTGATACAGTGTTCAGTATGGATGGATCCAGCTCCAGAACGCGGAACAGTAATTGGAATTGGCAGTCTACCCTTTTTCCACAGTTATGGAGCGACAACATCTATGAACTTAGGAATATTTTTTGGGGGCCTCATGGTTTTAATGCTCGATCCCCGTGAAAATAGGTTCAGTCAAATTCTGTATCTCCTGGAAAAATATAAGGTACAAATTTTCAACACAGTACCCACTCTCTACATGGCTTTACTCAATCATCCAGATTTGAAGAAATATGATTTGAGCTTCTTATTGACAAGTACAAGTGGGGCAGCTCCATTACCGGTTTCAGTTTTACAGGAATTCGAAGCCATATCTGGAGCTAATCTTGCCGAAGGATACGGTTTGACTGAAACATCTCCTGTTTCTCACATCATTCCAATGTCTCCAGCTCCAGGAACAGATACACCCCTGAAAAAAGATGGGTCTGTCGGGATTCCAGTTCCTGATACAGAATCAATTATCCTTGATATTGAAACAGGCACAAAACAACTAGGAATCGACATGGAAGGAGAAATAGCAATTTCTGGACCTCAGGTAATGAAAGGATATTACAAGAGACCTGAAGAAACGGCTGAAGTCATGAGGGATATTGATGGGAAAAGATATTTTCTCACTGGTGATATTGGTAAGTATGATTCGGACTTTTATTTCTATATAACTGATAGAAAAAAGGATTTAATTAATGTTGGAGGATTTAAAGCCTATCCACGAGAAATTGAAGAGGTTTTGATAGAACATCCAAAAATTTCTAATGCTGCGTGTATTGGGGTATCTCACCCTTCAGTAGGTGAAACTGTAAAACTCTATATAGTCCCAAAACCAAATAGTGATTTAACTAAAGAAGAAATTTTGGAGTATTCTCGAAGAAAATTAGTAAAATACAAACAACCGTATGATGAGCGTTACATAGAGATACGTTCGCAATTACCTCTGTCAGACATCGGGAAGGTATTAAGACGCGTCTTAAAAGATGAGGAACGATCACGAGAGTAACTCAAGGGGGTAGAGGGGAGTTGGAAATCAAACTATGAGGATTTCTTATGAACCCAGAATCAGTTGAAAGAGCCAAGAGAGAGGCAGCTAAGTTAGCGGTAAAGGAGAATCTACGTGATAACGTAATAATTGGGGTGGGTAGTGGATCAACAATTATTTACGCTGTTCGTGAGTTAGCTGCCCTCGTTGCTAAGAACGGCTGGAATATTACTTGTATACCAACTTCTTATCAAGCGAAGAAGTTAATTATAGACGAAGGATTACCACTTGGATCATTAGATCAATTTCCAACACTGGACTTAGCAATAGATGGAGCAGATGAAATTACATCAGATTTAAATGTAATCAAGGGGGGTGGAGGATGTTTAGTTCAGGAGAAAATTGTTGCTGAAAGTGCCAAAAAGCTGATCATCATCGCTGATTGGCAGAAAAATTCCTCCCAATTGGGTGAGTATTGGGTACAAGGGGTTCCTGTTGAGATAATTCCTGAAGCTCATATCCCACTTGTACAAAAACTTGAGAAAATGGGGGGAAAAGCAAAATTAAGGCAAGGACTTGCGAAAATTGGCCCTCTAATTACTGATAATGGAAACTTCATATTGGATGTAGATTTTGGAAAAATATCTGATCCAGAAAAGCTCTCTTCGCAACTAAAAGTCTTAACTGGGGTAGTAGATTCAGGATTATTCATAAATATGGTGAATAAAGCCTATATTGGAGAAAAAAATGGTCGTGTTAAAATTCTAAGTAAGCAAGGATTCAAATCTTGACTCTCAACCCTAATCGCAACTCTGGAACCACTCATCGTAGCATTCTCGTGCTTTAAGTACATTGCATTTATCTACAGGTAGGTTACACTCTTGACATTTCTTTTTTACAAATAGAATCCAAAGTTCTTCACTTGAAAATCTTTCTAAAATAGCTGAATCAGTCCTTTGAGCTTCATTCTTTTCCGTATGAACCAAAACAAGGTCACCAAACTTTAGATACACGAATCAATTAACATTGTAAAGGGATTGACACTCCATTTACCAAATAAAAGAGCTCGGTCATTTGTTTAAGTTTTTTTGATTACGAAAAAGAAAAACTTGGTCTACCGTGCCTTCTTTTTACGAAAACCACCCATGAAGAGATATTAACTATCGTTAAGATGTACATCATGAGGGATACTACCGTGAGTATGTTGCAAATCTTAGATTCCTCGGGAAATAATCATCCTGAGCTCGAGCCTAATATTCCCGAAAGAAAATTGGTGAAGATGTTTGAATATATGATCCTTGTTCGTCTTTTAGATGAAAAAGGTATGCGTTTGCAGCGTCAAGGAAGAATTAGCTTTAGTATTCCAAGTACAGGACAAGAGGCGACTCAGATAGGAGCTGTTGCGGCATTAAATTCAGAAGATTGGATTTTCCCTGCATATCGTGAACCTGGAATGGCATTTTACCGCGGGTTTCCTTTAGTTGATCTGGTAAATCACTGGTTCATTAATGAAAAAGATCCCCAAAAAGGTCGAAGATTACCTGGACTCTTTGGATCCAAAAAATATCGATATGTCAATCCTTCAGCGCCCATTGGTACACAAATAATCCAAGCAGCTGGAGCAGGATTCGCATATAAGTACTTAAAAGAAAAAATCGTTAATATTGTCTTTTTTGGCGATGGAGCGACATCTTCAAGTGATTTTCACTCTGGATTAAATTTTGGTGCAGTATTTAAGACACCAACGATCTTTTTTTGTCAGAACAATCATTGGGCTATCTCAGTTCCTCTATCAAAGCAGACTGGTGCAGCTTCTCTCGCAGATAAAGCTAAAGGATATGGATTACCAGGAATCCAAATAGATGGGAATGATATTCTTGCTGTCTATCATGCAGTATTCGAAGCAGCCAAGCGTGCTAGGGCTGGAGAAGGGCCTACTTTTATTGAAGCTGTTACGTACCGCGCAGGTCCCCATACATCTTCGGATGATCCTACTCGATATCGTCCAAAGAAAGATCTTGAGAAATGGTTGAAACTAGATCCGATAAAACGATTTGAAAAATATTTAATTTCGAAGAAATTCCTTAAGAATGGCCAAACAAACAAGATTCGATCTTCTTTTGATATAGAAATCAACACTTTAATTGCCAAAGCAGAAGAATATAGGCCTCCAGCCTTAGAAACTCTTTTTTCGGATGTTTATAGTGACCTTCCATGGCATCTAAAAGAGCAATTAGACGAAATTGCTTCTTTGCAGAGGAGGAGTATATGATGCCAGAACTTACACTTGTTGAATCAGTTCGACTTGCACTTGAAGAAGAATTGGATCGGAATGACAAACTAATTGTGCTGGGAGAGGATGTTGGTCCGAATGGAGGAGTTTTTCGTGCTACTCAAGGACTATTGGAGAAATATGGTCCACAAAGAGTTTTAGATACACCCCTATCTGAAAATGGTATTATTGGATTTGCCATTGGGATGGCCCTAATGGGATTGAAGCCAGTTGCGGAGATACAATTTGTAGATTTCATATATCCAGGATTTGACCAATTAATATCGGAAGCAGCCAAATTTCGATATCGAAGTGGAGGAATGTTTACCAGCCCTCTGGTTATTCGTTCGCCGTACGGGGGTGGTGTTAGAGGTGCTCATTATCACAGCCAATCACCAGAAGCGTATTTTACTCATACACCTGGATTAAAAGTTGTAATTCCCAGTTCCCCCTATGAGACAAAAGGTTTACTGACATCAGCTATGCGAGAACAAGATCCTATTCTTTTTCTTGAGCCCAAGCGATTATACCGGGCTTTCAAGGAAGAGGTGCCATCAGGTGATTATACTATCCCATTGGGAAAAGCAAGAATTGCTCGTGAAGGGGAAGACGTCACAATTTTAGCGTATGGTGCAATGCTCCATGTTGCATTAGAAGCAGCAGAGCTAGCTTCAAAAAACCAGAAGATAGAATGTGAAGTAATAGATTTACGAACCTTGGTTCCACTAGATATTATAGCAATCGAAAATTCTGTTAAGAAAACTGGTCGTATGATATCTATTACTGAATCGCCAAAGACCAGCGGTTTTAGCGCAGAATTGTCTGCAATCGTTGCAGAAAGATGGATAGAATATATGGAAGGGCCAATAATGCGGGTTACTGGATATGATACTCCGTTTCCTCTTTCACTAGAACAAGAGTATCTACCATCGGCCAAAAGAACTTTGGACACGATAGAAAAAGTTTATAATTTCTGAAAAAATCGGAGTGAGAAATAATGGTATACGAATTCAAATTTGCTGATCCAGGAGAAGGTGTACATGAAGGGGAAATACTTCAATGGCATGTTGCTGTTGGCGACATTGTCCAGAATGAACAATTGCTAGTTGATGTAATGACTGAAAAGGTAACAGTAGAATTGACATCACCTGTAGATGGTGAAATTTTATCTCTCGAATTTCAAGAAGGAGATATCATCAAAGTAGGAAATATCTTAGTAAAAATAGATATCATGCAGAAAGATCCCACAAGATCAAAAGTTCCTACAACAAGCGATAAAGAAGAGGAAAAAGATGATTCTCTATTCACTGCTGCATCCCCTTTTAAGCAAATAAGTACGACAAAACTCGTATCTGTATCTAAAATGAAAAAACCTCTAGCTGCTCCCTCCATAAGGAGACAAGCGCGGGAACAAGAAATAGATTTGCGAGAAATCCCAGCAACTGGTCCTGCAGGGAGAATTACGAGAGAGAATTTTAATTCTTATGTCGATAAAAATTCATCTGGTATACCATCATCGAAGACTAAAAGTCTTCATGTATCTAAAGAGGACCAAAGAATTCCATTACGAGGATTGCGTCGAAACATATCGAAAGCAATGCGAAAATCTAAGGATACCGCAGCTCATTATACATATTTTGAAGAAGTCGATATAACGGCGTTGGAAGCGATACGTCAAGAAGCCAAGCCTCTTGGAGAAAAATACGGGGTTAAATTGAGTTACATTCCGTTGGTTATCAAATGCTTAATTCCCGCATTGCGCAAGTTCCCATTTTTTAACTCTTCACTAGATGACGAGCAAAGGGAGATAATTCTGAAAGGATCGATTAACATTGGAATTGCCGTAAGTACTGATGATGGGTTGGTAGTGCCTGTTATTAAAAATGCAGATCAAAAAAGTTTCTGGGAAATATCCCAAGAAATCGTGGAACTGGCAGAAAAGGCACGTCAGGGGGTATTAACTCTTGAAGAAGTGACTGGAGGGACATTTACTGTTACATCTATCGGGAATATCGGTGGTTTTGCAGCTACACCAATTATTAAATGGCCTGAAGTAGCAATTCTTGGTTTAATGCGTAGTAAGCTACGACCAGTTGTGATTGAACAAAATGGAAGCCCAGAAATCGCTATTCGTCGTGTAATGATGCTTTCTTTAACCATTGATCATAGAGTAATTGACGGGGCGGTTGGAGCGATGTTTACAAATGAATTAACTAGATATATGGAAAATCCAGCGTTATTATTACTTAATGAGGAATTTTAAATGGAAACTAAGGAAACAGAGGTTTTAGTCATTGGTGCGGGCCCAGGAGGGTATCCAGCAGCCATTCGTGCTGCCCAAATGGGGATGAAGGTTATTCTTGTTGAAAAAGGGTTCATTGGTGGAGAATGTTTGAATTGGGGCTGTATTCCAAGTAAAGCATTAATTTCGGCTGCTTCGTTCTTTCACAAAATCAGCCATGATGCCCCGAAAATGGGTATCACTGTAGAAGGAGCGAAATTAGATTTTTCAATTCTCCAAGAATGGAAAATGGGAATTCAAAATAAGCTGATAAAAGGAATCAAACAATTGTTAAAGGGGAATGGTGTAACTACTATTAAAGGGACTGCACATTTCGAAACACCTGGAATAGTAAAGGTTATACTAGAAGATGAATCTCAAATCTGTATAAAATACAAAGATGCAATACTTGCTACTGGATCGGCGTTTATCTCGCTCCCAAAATTTAAAATAGATGAACAGGCAATCTTGAGTGCCAAGGGATTATTATCACTTAAGGAGGTTCCTCAAGAATTAGCTATTATAGGTGGAGGAGTGATCGGTATCGAATTAGGAACGTTGTTTGCTAAACTTGGAACTTCTGTGAGTATTATTGAATTGCTTCCTGAAATTCTGCCTGGAGTCGATACTCCTATCAAACGTTTGTTAGGTATGAAGGCAAAACAGCTTGGGATCACAATTTATACTTCAACTGTGGCGACAGATTATACAGTTAAGAAGAATGGTAAAATTAATATCAAGATCAAAACAAAGAAAGGAGCTCAAGAATTATCTGCAGATAAAATACTTCTTGCAATAGGTAAAAAGGCTCAAACTGAAGATCTTGATCTTTCAGTACTCAATATTCAATTAGATGAGAAGGGTTATCTAATCGTCAATGAAAAACAACAAACTTCTACCTCAGGAGTGTATGCCGTTGGTGATTGTACAGGTCCCCCATTTTTAGCTCATCGTGCTACAAAACAAGGAATCGTCGCTGCTGAAGTTATTGCTGGCTTACCCTCTGAAAGTGATTTTCAGACAATACCTATAGCAATTTTTACAGAACCTGAAGTATCGTACGCAGGATTATCTGAAACACAAGCCAAACAAGCTGGTTTTGATGTTATTACAGGTAGAGCCGCTTTTGGAACATCAGCAAGAGCGATGACACACTTAGCTGAAGATGGTTATGTTAAAGTGATTGCTGATAAAACCACAAATCAATTATTAGGAGTTCAAATCATTGGCCCTGATGCGTCAGATCTCATTTCTGAAGTCGCATTAGCTCTTGAAATGGGTGCAACCGTTGAAGATTTAAGCCTTACCGTTCATCCTCATCCTACGTTACCTGAAATGATTATGGAAGCTGCTGATGCGGCTCTTAATAAGGCCATTCATCAAGTGACACTTGTTAAAGCGAAAAAATGAGATGTAAATTACGAAGAAGAAAATTCCTGTTCTATCAATCCCCTTTTTTTGTCCCAAATCCATGAGCTCTGCGAATACATTTTATTTGTCAAACGTCTTGCTAGATTTTTTTCTGACTCAGTAATCGGGTATTTATTAAAAGCATGAGAGAATTCTTCCTCTAACTGTTTGATAAATCTCTTTATCAATTTAGTTTTTGACAAAGGAGGTAAATTCGCCGTAGGGAAAAAACTACTAGGTCTCTTACTGCTATATTGTTCTTTTCCTGCCAGAAGAGCCTGATCCAAATGAGATAAATTCGTCTGAAGGAGAAGAGTTAAGTGGTGTAGGAACCAAGAACTACGGAAATATCCTGCTGAACCTGATATTTTCTTTTGATTGAACAGAATTGACGTATCTTGGTAAATAACAAATTTATTTATACCCAATTCAGCTTCTAGACACTCAACAATACGTTCCGAAAAATATTTCGATATAGATCTGGTATGTCGGGCCCTAGGAAATAATAGTCTTCTTGGGAGGAAAATGGATATGTTTAGAGTACCTGAATCAAGGAAAACAGTACCTCCTCCAGAAATACGTCGCCCAGTTATAATATTGTTCTCCGAGCAATATGCAATGTTTATTTCCTCCTCAATCTGTTGACTTCGTCCCAGAATAACAGCTTTTGGATTAGTCCAGAACCTAACTGTTGCAGAAAATTCATTGTGAGGCTGAAGATATAGAATTGCTTGCTCTAAAGCGAGATTATAATGAGTATCAATGAAATCAGTTTCTAACCATCTACCAACCATTAGTAAATTTCCATAATTTCTATTAGAGTACATTTCAGTAAGATTTTAGAGCTAGGTTGTCTTGGAGAATATGTGAGATAGTAATATACAATTTAATCTGTTGGTGTTTACCCATTCCAATTATATAAAAAAGACTTTAGGCAAACGCTACACAAGAGGTAGAAAGTTGTATCTCAAAAAAGAACATACGCTTCCCCTAGTGTTTATAGGAACGCTTCAATTTATTATTTTAACCTTTATAGCCATGATTTTCTATACAGGTGGTACAAGAATTGATGAAACAGCTCAGGGATATAGTTTTTTTACTAATTTCTTTAGTGATTTAGGTAGGACTGTGGCGTACTCAGGGAAGGGGAATTTAATATCTGTAATCTTGTTTATTGTAGCTCTTGTGGGATTGGGGCTTACCTTTCTTAGCTACTTTCGATTTATTCCAGAAATTTTTAATTCTACAGAAGAAGAGCAAAAATTGAGTAAGATAGTGGCAAAAATTGGGACTGTTGCAGCAATTGCTTTTATCGGGATTGCTTTCACCCCCGCAAACTTAGTAACAATTATTCACGATTCATTAGTGGTGACTGGATTCACACTTGTCTCAATAGTATTAGGCATATTACTTATACTGACAATAAGAGATCAGAAATTTTCAAAAGTATATACCATCACATATCTAATACTTATATTGATAGTTCTAGCTTATGGCGGGTTGTTTTTTCTGATTCCCAAGATAGTGACTTATGAAGACCTGTTGATAAGAGTAAGCATGCAGAAACTAGTTGTCTATAGTCTATTGGCATGTTTTCTGTTCCAAAGCTTCGGAATTTGGCGTCACAGATATCAATCTAGTAGCTAATAATCTAGTTTTTCTTTTAGACTTATTTCTCACTGGGATTGCTTTTTTTTTTACGATGAAGCGGTAACATTTCCAGCAGGACTATTCAACACTTTTAAAGACCCATTTGGAGCAGGGTCAGATCTTTTAAGTCGATTTGCTAAGAACACATATCAACGGACTGAAGATTGTACCGAGTGTGGACTTTGTGAAAAAATTTGTCCAACTCAAGAAGCAGCATCTAATAGTAAAAAAGGGGAATGTTATAATTGCAATCGATGTGTAGAGATTTGTCCTGAAGATGCTATAAAATTAAATTTAGATGGATAGCATAAGGAAAAATCTATTTATTCATATTAAATGTCTGATGTTTCGTCTTGTTTAATAATTCAGACTTGATTTTTGAGTACTAATGAGTGTGAAAAAATCGCAAAAAAAATCATCCCTTTGTTCGCTCGTGATACTCCTTCTCATTTCCCCATATTCATCGGCTAATGAATTGGAAACTCAGGCCAAGACAATCAATAGCTACAATGATATCTCGGTTTCTGAAGCCTACAATTTAATAGATAATATGAGTAGTCTATATATCTTGGATGTGCGAACTAAAGAAGAATATGCAATTGGTCATATAACTTATGCTCACTTAATCCCGCATGAGGAAATAGCTTTTAGACAAAACAAACTCCCAGAAAATAAAACTCAACCCCTTCTGGTGTATTGTAGGTCAGGATCAAGATCGGTGATTGCATCAAATTCATTGATAGATTTAAACTATACTTTGGTTTATAATATGCTAGAAGGGTTTAATGCCTGGAAAAATGCAGGTTATTCATATGAATCATCTTTCATTGATCCTACCGAGGATTTAATCAAATTATTACTAATTATAACGATTATAGGTATTTCAATGGTCTCTGTTGTTATTATAGTGAAAGAATTAATTAAAAGAAGGCAAATTCCTCAATAAAAAAATTCTAGATTTTCACTTCATTACGAATTGACTCTTATATTAGGCAAAATGATAAAATCACTAATTTCTCTTCAAAGAATTAAAGTGAATAATCATGAAAATCACCATACCAGAGAAGGTTGCAGAACTTCCCCATGAGATGGATTCCTTTCTTATTCCTGATTTTGTCAAGAAAATGGATGAATTTATCTCACGAGCCAAACAATTGAAAAAGAAAATTCCTAATGTCTTGGGTGACTATTCGCATTTAGGAATCGTTGGTATCGGAGGATCTCAGGTACAACCTTTAGTGTTCAAAGCACACGCTGCAGTTCCAACGACTCACTTGGAAGTCCCTGATCCTTACATTTTGAAAACATTTCTAGAGTCTGATAAGAAAAATACCCGGGTTATATACTGCTCTCGCTCGGGAACTACAAATGAAGTGCTTAGTTTTATCCCCTATCTTTTAGATTACGAATCTCTCGTTGTAACGAATGGTGGGGCATTATTAGAAGTAGCGAACCAGTTCGGATGGTCTATAGTCTCTGTAACACATGATATTTCTGGACGCTTTGCTATTCAAAACGAACTTGGTATTGTACCAATGATTGCCATGGGTCTTGATCCAGAAGAATTTTTATCTAATTTAAAAAAGAGTTATAAACAGTTTTTTAAGAAAGGGTCCTTAGCAGAACAAACAGCTATAAAATTTTGGAATCTGGAACAATCGGGGATAAGTAAGGCAAAAATTCTTCCCTCTGGCCATTTCACTGAAGGATTAGGGATATTATTTACACAACTCCTAAATGAATCTGTACCAAAAACTTCGATTGATACTCTTGACACATCTTTGCATATAATGCCTCGTAGTGCACATTCCGATCTTCAACGATGGTATGGTGGCGTTAATGACTCTTTTCTTGTAAGTATCTTATGTAATAACTATATTAATGATCTTGCTGAAGAAGATTATCCAAAAAATTTAAGAAAATTGGTTCCTGGAATTAAAGGGACAGCTGGTCAACATTTGAACCTTACTTCTCGGGCTGTAGCGGATACCTTTCCAGGTCCAGTTTTTCAAATAGAACTTGAAAAAGATACGATAGCAGAAACAGCTCAATGTGTAGGCTTTCTTCAGGCGGTAACGATTCGTTTATGTCAATTAAAGGGATCTAATCCCTTTGATCAACCTGCAGTACAACACTACAAAGACAGAGCCTCACAGATATATAAAAAGATGAAATAAAGCTCACTTTTAGTCAAAGTGTGGTGAAAGACGAATAAAGGTGTTTATTCACACACAAGTAAGCACTTATCGTTTCATTGGTAAATGGTCATGAAGAAGAATATCAATGAAAAAAGATTGGTGATTCTATGTTTTTATCACTGAAAATTGTACTAAGTTCAATTATAACTGTTGGCCTCCTGGGATTGATTGTTGTTGGAGCTTTCATTATAAACCCAATATTATTTCTTGAAAGTGAGGATATAATAGTAAGTAACTCCTTGTATCTCTCTGCTCCTCAAGATAATATTTTGATAAATGATGTTTCCATCATAGGAAATAAGTTAGTAATTAATGGGTCATATGGTGGTGGATGTGAAGAACATATCTTTCGTTTAATCGCTTCTGATACGTGGTTAGAGTCCTATCCAGTCCAAACACCGCTCCTCTTTAGTCATGAAGCAAATGATGATATGTGTACTGCATTTTTCACAAAGCTTTTCGTTTTTAATTTGTCACCACTGAAAGAACGGTATAAGGAATTATATAGAGAGAACTCAGCAACCATTCGATTACGAATTGAAGGTGGAAATGAATTAGTGGAAATAAGCTATTCCTACTAGCTGTACACCAAATTCAATCTTGTATTTCAGAACCAGGATTATTTTTATCTAAGTCCTGATAATACATGGTAATGAGATCCTGATGATCAAATCCCACTCCTTCGTAAGCTCGACGAGCTGGAATATGAGCATCATCTAGACCAGTTTCTACTAATGCAAATCTAAGGCCAGTTGATCTAAAAAATTTTAAAACCTGTCGATACATAAATTTCCCCCATCCTTTACCTGCATAAGCAGGTAGGACTCCATTATTATCAAAAATTCCATAATTCTTCTCAGGCTTAAGCTTGAAGGATACAAATCCGAAAATTATATCCTGTTCTTCCAAAACCCATAACCAATCAGGATGCTCTGCGAATAAATTGTGATTCTGTATCGTTTTGCTGTTAGGCCAGGGTAAATCCGGCTTATGATACATTTCTTTATAAATTTCCTTTCCCACCATTTCTACAAAGCTCTCATAAATAGCAGAGTAACAAATAATCGTGAGTTCATCGATTTGGGGAAAATCTTTCTCTTTGGCATGGCGAAGAATCACCTGATTCTTTTGACTAATAATCACCTACATTTCACCCTATTTATACACTTATTTTGAAAAGTTCTTTCTCTTTTTATCGATTCAATGATTTCTTTTCTTATCAGTCGAATCAGGTATCATTACTTCTTGGTTATTTAAGTAAACACTACATGTGTTGCTGGTTAACTGAATTATTGAATGAGGAAGCTTTTTAACAAATTTACTGGAGAGAACAAGTTCGTTCAAGTTTCTGAGATTCCCAATTACTTCAGGGATTGAAAAAAGGTTATCTTCAAGTATATAAAGAATCTGGAGATTATTTAACGTTTCAATTGATTTTGGTATCACTGTAAGCTGATTTCCTCCAATATAGAGTTCTTTTAATGAAATTAAAGATCCGATCTTTGTGGACAATTCATTCAATCCACAATTCACGAAATTAAGGACTTCTAAGTTCTTCAGGGCCCATATTTCGTTTGGAAGAACGTTTAATTGTTGAGAATAGAATCCGAAACCAGTAATGGCTTTGTTGTGAAGAAACACTCCAAAATCATTCCATTTCACTTGAGAATCAAGAAGTGGAATTTTTCTCTGTAATCGTTCTTCAATTATACCTAGAATCCTAATTTCATTCCTACTATCAAGATATTTTGCCCAGATCAAATTTTCACTATCCAGGTAATTTAGATCGATTGTCTGTTCATTTTCCTTTGAGGAAGATCAATTTTGTTCGCCTTATGGAGCTATTATTGAATTTAACGAGCGGTACTGTGCCAAATGTGGATCTGCGACTCATAACTTCTGAGTTTCTTCCTCTAGAAGATTGTTATGCAGTCGTCGTAAATATATTTCAAACTGATCTCTCTCTTCATTTGTAAAATTCTTATAAAAAATTTCAGTCATCTTTTTCGATACTGAAACATAATTTGATTGAAGTCTTTTGTTTTTCTCAGTAATGAAGACTAGAATCTTCCTTCTATCTTCTGTAGAGTGAACTCTTTTAATGAGTCCAGATTTTTCTAAACGATCCAACATCGGAGTTAAAGTTGATTTACTAAGTCCTGTTTCTTTAGAAAGTTCTATAATGGACAATCCATCCTTTTGCCACAGAGTAAATAGAATCCTTCCTTGAGCAGGATTAATGTCATGAATATCGTATTTTTTGAGCTTCTTCGCAAAGATACGTCCACTTCTTTGATGTATTTTTGCAATCAAGTAACCAGCTGCTCTTTGCTCTTTCATAGAACTCATAAAACTCACGTAAACTGAAATTTAAATTTACCCTTATACCAAACCTCGACGGTTTTTGGTTGTAACATGAGAATGGTATAATCTTCATCTTCAATCCCTTTTGGGTAATACTTATCCCACCAATCAAGCCAAAGTTCCTTCTTTATCGTCTCATCTGTCACAATTTCAATATCCCCACCAAGTGTTAATCCTCTAAAATCTTCAGGGTCTGTAAAACAGAGAGATACCGCAGTATTAGTACGGATATGTTTCACTTTGGTAGATGATGTATTTGTGGAAATATAGATCAGAAGATCCTCCTTTTGATTTTCAAATATCTTAGCGAGTGTGGGGAACTGTTTTATATTTCTGAGATTGAATATTGCTCTCGTATGAGGATATCCAGTTACGTCCACAGTTGTGAAGCACGTAACATTAGCTTCTCGCATTAATTTAATACTAAAGTCTTTCATTTCTTGTTCATTCATCGTGGATCGATTTTTCATATTTGTACGATATAAGATAATACGATATAGGAATGTTCTATATCAAACTAATAAAGCTGTTGATTATGACAAAAATTTGGGCTAATAATTTAAACAGCAGAAGTTAAGGAGCGAGGTGTGGGTTGTGAACATCTAAAATGATTCATCTTTTTGCTATTTGTAACATTGAGACTGGAATTGGACACGAAATTTTCTTGAATGATGATATTGATTTAAAAGTGGACCCTACTCTCCTCTGGCCTTTGGTGAGTGCGTTAACTGCTTTCTCTAGAGAATTCGCAGGAGAAGGTAAATTACGTAGTGTTCATTTAGCTAATTTTCAATTAGTAATGTACAATCCGAAAGAAGAAAACACTATACCAATAGCCTATATTGTATTACAGGATATTTTTGATAATGTGGGGTATACAAAAGCCAAAATCGAAGCTATCGATAGAAATTTGAACGTCTTTCTCTCATCAATTGTAGACTCCAATTTTTCAAGACTAAATGTCATACCTTTGTCGGAACAAACCCGAATAAAAGAAATTATACAATTTTCACAACATTTTCCCTCTCATCTCTCTAAACACATTACTACTGAAATTAATCGGTTTGAAGCAAAAAATATGATGGGTATGCGGTTCCTAAGTCTGTATATTGCCGATTTAGATGAAGGAATAATCAGGAACTTTGGTTCAAATGATCCAAATGAACGAGCAATATTTCAATCATTTATACCAATTATTCCATCAGAAAAGGACTTATGGTTAGAGGCAATAAGGATTGAAACTGATGAATCAGAAGAAATGGATAGAGAGGGATGGATAATAAAGCGAATTGGGAAAAATACAGATTTTCTATTGATGTGTCGATTTTTCTACAATAATGACATTAAACCTTACCTGGAGGCATTGTTAAACAAAATCAATTCGCAGCTTTATGAGGGAATAAAGGATGAATTACCCCCTCGGCCATTTTAGTATCGATTAATTTTAGGGGAGGAATTGTTACTATATCGGTAATATTATAGTTGATAATGCGATGGCTAATTGTCCAAATGGGTAAAGAATTTGGCCAATCATGAGTCAACCAAAAATGAGTAAATTTAGAGGGTTTCTCTTTTAAGGCTTTTAAACCAAATGGAAACTTTAATCAGCTCGATTTTTCACAAACTTCACTGATTCACTGGCTAACGTTTTTAGAATATCACTATTCACATCAGAAAGTCTTTTGAGATACAAACAAGATTTTCCTGTTTTGTATTTTCCGAGTTTTGCCAATAAATCTTCATAATGATCAAAACCTGCCACGATATACAGTGTGAGATACTGCTTGCGAGGTGAAAATCCAATCAAGAACCAATCACCTTCCCGACCGCTCTTATATTTATAATGATAATCTCCAAAACCAACAATACTATTTCCCCACATACAGGGCTCTTCCTTTGTGACATCTTTCATTAGTTTTAAGACTTCAAAAGAATCAGCACGTTTTTTTGGATCAGTGACAGAATTCAGGAATTCTTCAACATTTTGATCATTTTTTTTAGTTTTTAATTCCGCCATAGACCGACCTATGAATCTCCAGAATAAAGTACTTCTTATTATCTAATCGTAAAATACAATTTAATTGACCTCAGGAAAAGATGGTGTATAATGACTATAGCGTTGCTAATTCTTGATTTACAGGTTGGAAACTTCGTTGAATCAGCTCCAATATTTCAAGGTGACCTCTTACTAGAAAATACTAAAAAAATTCTGTATGAAGCTAGAAAAGCAAATTGTAAAGTGATTTACATTCAAAATATGGGTGGAAAAGATGATCCAGATGAACCTGGATCTGAAGGGTGGGAAATTCATCCAAAGATCAAACCTCAAATGAAGGAATCCATTCTTCAGAAGACTACACCTGATTCTTTCCATAAAACAAACTTAGACAAATTATTAAAATCAATGAGCACGAAAGAAGTTATTGTACTTGGACTTCAAACAGAATATTGCATTGATACGACTATAAGACGAGCATTTAGTTTGGGATATAATGTGACGCTTGTAAAAGACTGTCACAGCACATGGTCTTCTAAAAATCTTTCAGCATCCCAGATAATTGATCATCACAACAGTATTCTCGATGGTTACTTTGCAAAATTAACAAGTGCGGATGAACTTCTTCTTAAGCTTTCAACAATCCATTCTTAGCTCATAGAATAAATAAACCAGAAGATAAGTGGTCTTCATTAGATTAACTCTCCTTTACCGACGAAAATAGATTCTATGTATTTCTGACGGTTAATTACTCCCAATTAATTCTGAGCGTTCATCAGTTTTTAAGTCTGATAAATCTGGCTATTCTTCTTCACAATTCCGTTTACAGATTTTCAGAGATTAAAAGCAACTAAGAAAAGACAGATACATGCTGTCAAAGATATTGGAGTCATAATTTGCTTTTCTATTTTACTCTGAGACAAGAAATTCGCTACAGTGTTGAGAGCTAAATAAAATGCAAATACCCATACGCCAAAATTTGCTAAATCAGGAAAGGGAAAATTAAGAAGAATTTCAGCCCGAACGGCTACGAAAAATGATGCAATCACGAATATGATGGTAGCTAATCCGCTTAAAATTCTCATATTGTTTGGTAGAACCTCATATTTCCCTCCATAGGCTGCTTTTCCATATGGTTTTCCTAGAACAAGTAAGAATTGAAAAATACTAAGGCCTATAAAGATTAGAATCGCTATAAATGCAGAAATTAATGTAATAATGCTCATTTTTATTTCCTCAAGTTACTTCTTAGAATGTTTATTGACTTTCCTCGATAGAGATTATATCGAGTAGATTTTATAAGAGCTATTTACGATTGACCTAGTTGTTATTTCAAAATTCTTCTTTAAATGTATAAACAAACTTTCATTTGTTATTGGTGAAAAGAGCGTGTATGACTGTAAAATAACTGTAATTAAAAGAACTGTTAATAGTGATATAATAAAGGAGTATGTAAAGGACAAATATCATGACATAAGACCCTGTGAACGGTTTAAGGATGGACAAGAGTTTAAAGTTACGAAAGAGAGTCGATATAAACCTCCAGAGGGTTTTTGCGAATGGGCGTGGGCAGATTTAAGACATGATCTTTTAACGCTTGCTTATGGAGGAAATATTCCTCATATGGTGGATGAAAATAGTAACATCGTTGGTTGTACCGATTGGTTTCGACCAGTATATTTTAAAATTGAACGAATAGAATGAGATGATAAGTGAACAGTGTTGAAGAATACAATTCAGGTACTTTTATATGGGCTAGAAAGGAGCGGAAAATCTACTCTCATAAATTCCTATCAAAAAAGTGAGTTTAAACCAGGAATACCATCAACAGCTCATCAATCTTATGATATCATACTCAATGGGAAAACCAATTTTACTATAATCGAGGTTGGGGGTAGAAAAGAGGTACGGAGGTTCGTTGAGGAATATTTGGAGCATGTAGATGCGAGTATATTTGTTATTGATGGTAGTGAAGAAGGAAGTTTTCCTGAAGTCCGGAGAGAATTCCTTAGAATTTTAAACGATCCTCTGATGTTAGGTAAGCCTTTAGCTATTGTTTTTAACAAAGTAGATATCGCAAGAACTCATCCTTCAGTGATTATTGATCAATTAGATCTGTTAAATAGATATGATCTCCCACATCGTGTTTTCTCCACTACAGGGAAAATTCCCAAATCTTTCGAACAAGTACTCACGTGGATTCAGGAATGCTTGACAGGAGATAAATTTCCTCTTGAAGACCGTGTTTCAAGGCTTCTTTCTATATATATCTTCGATATACTTGTAGAAAAGAAATTAGGCTTACCATTATTAGCAATTTTAGGTCAACTTGAGATAATATCACGCACAGGCCAAGTAGAATACAATCGGGATAAAATTTTGGGTTTACTTCGCAAATTACGTTCGAAAGGTGAGTTGGAATATGATGATTTTAAGCAAGTCTGGAAAATTACTGACAAAGGACGAGAAAAATTACGAAACCCAGATCTGATTAAAGGCACCAAATATGAAAAATTACGAGCCATTTTAGATAAGGATGAAACTGGTTCTCTAAGTGAACAGAAGGAAGTTCTAGAAGAATTTGATATAGATGAACTAGCCGATTTGTATAAAAAAACAACCAAAAGATGATCTCGATTAAGATTGAAAAAATAAAGATATTCGGGTGAAGAATGGCCTTTCACTCCATATTTTCAGTGTTTTTTTGAAAAATTCCTTGAATATGTCTTGTGACGATAAACGTAAGACTAGACTGAAATTAGTTTTGTAAGAAACTGTCTATTGGATGATAAAGATCAAATTTACTTATTAGGTGGTATTCATGAAAGGAACCGCAACAATAATGATTAATAGACCAATAGAAAAAGTTTTTTCTTTTATAACTGATGTTCAAAATAATGACCGCTGGGTAGATGGTGCAAGTGAAACAAAACTTATTTCAGAGGAATCTGTGGGGATAGGATCGATATTTGAGGGAAATTATATGTATTCGGGAAAAACCCATGAGATAGGATATGAAGTTGTTAATTTTTCCCCTCCATATCAATTTGGAGTAAAATCTACATACGGTCCCTTTCCTTTTGAAAACTTGCTTGATCTAAAAGATGTAGATGGCCAAACTGCAATTACTAATAATATTAATGCAGGTTCTGATCACATTCTCACCTCAATCACGTTCATTCTTCTTAAGCCCTTACTCCGACGCCAAATGAATAAGCAAATGAAAAAAGAACTAGATAATCTGAAAACTATACTTGAGTCAGAATTAGATTCTTAGAAATTATCTAAGCTTGTAGTTAATTTTCTTAGCTATTAGCCTTTATGAAGCAAATCAAAACCAGAACTACCCTCTTCCTCCTTTTTTTGTATCGAGAAAATAAAAACCGATTTTCGCTTGCTCTAATAAGCGGTAGAGATATTCCTCCCGTTATACCCACTTAAAACTAATTTGTAGGTTAGAATAGTCCTGAAAAGGAATGTCTTTACCTACTTAACTTCTAGGACTTGAAGTCATTTCAAACATTTTTTTGAGAGAAGCTTTTGCGCGTGATGCGATATCAAGAGGAATTTCGATTATCTGTTCAGGTTGGGGAGAACGAAGAACTTCTAACGTATTCTCTAAATTTATCGCTTTCATATATGGACACAGCACACAGCTTCCTAAAATTGTTTTATTCGGGAATTCTACCTTCAATCGATCGGATAATCCACATTCTGTGATTAAAGCGTAGCTATCCTCATTTGAAGTTCTGACATACTTAATCATACCACTAGTACCACCCACGTAGTCAGCTTCAAGGACAACTGAAGGATCGCATTCAGTGTGAGCCAGAATTTTAATCCCAGCATTTTCTGAACGTAGTTGTTGAACCTGTTCTCCAGTAAATTGATCGTGTACAATACATTCAGCGTCCCATCCGATGATATCTTTACCTGTTAATGGTCCTAGGTTTTTCATCATATGTCTATCAGGCACAAAAATGACCTTATCAGAATCTAATTTTTTGATGATCTCAATCGCATTCGAGCTCGTAACACAGACATCACATTCAGCTTTTACTGCTGCGGAAGTATTAACATAGCAGGCAATGGGAACCCCTGGATATTCGTTTCGAAGATTCTTAACATCTTCAACTGAAATCCCTTCTGCTAAAGAACATCCAGCTTTTAGTGACGGTAGTAAGACTCTTTTCTCGGGATTAAGAATTTTAGCTGTCTCTGCCATAAATTCCACTCCGCAAAATACGATGGTGTCTGCTTGAACATCCATAGCTTGACGACTGAGGCTGTAACTATCACCCACATAGTCGGCCACCCCAAAAATGATCTGAGGCAGCTGGTAAGAATGAGCTAGTATTACAGCATCTTTCTCTTTCTTCAAATGATTAATTTCCCAAGTAAGAGGCGCTATTAACTCGCAATCCTCTTTTGTCCAGTGTAATATTTTCATCTTCTCGTACAGACGTTCAATTTCCAACTCTAGATCCGTTTTTGAAGGTGAATGACCTGAAACTGATAGATTCACAACGAATTACCTCTGAGTATTCATTTTTTGAGAGATTTCATAAATATAGATATTCAGGTAGACTCGGGGGAATATCCATGAATGGAACAATTTATTCAGAAGGAGAAATGAGAATGTTTATTTCTCACTGTTCTTTACTCTGGGAGGACCAATAAGAAAGATGTTATTCTTATCAGGGTCTTCGAAGGAAATCATTGAAACCATACCAGGATAGTCAATAATATCAGAAGTTGATACTCCTTTTGATTCAAGTGAGGCTTTGGCCTTTTCTACATCAGAAATAGATATATTCAACGAGTTCGCAGGTTTGAATTCACCCGATTCTTCCCGATATTGACTTAAACCTAACATTGCGCCTTTTACAGGTAATTGGAATTCGTACCATCCCGCCATAGGAATTTCCAGATTAACTGGTAACTCTAAAATATCTTCATAAAACTTCTTTGAAATCTCGTAATTCCTAATGGGATGGGTTGTGTAGATGGAAGTTGAATCATAAATCTTTGATAATGGCATCGTCTTTACTGTTTTTTCAGCAGTTGTTTTTTTTGGGACTGCTGCCTTTCTTCCCCTTTTCTTTTTTGGCATTTTTATTCGTCTCTTAACGATTATTCATATGATTAAGGTTAGAAGTAAGGTACTTTAAGAGGCATTTTAGTCATAGTTCGTTAACCGGTACATTTTTTTCTTCCTTACTCCATGATCATTTTTGTCCGACAAAGCGAGATTCCTCGTATTCGCTAACCTCTCCCTCTCTCTTACATTCATAAAAAGCCTCCCTCCATAACCTCTTCCAAGCGAGGTGATGAAAAGAAAAATTCCTAACTTCTTGGGTCTTATTCACTTGTAACTACGTGAGACGAGTTACCCGTCAAAGGCAAGAGAAGAATGACCCTTTAGACGTGAGAGGTATTAGCGCTGGGGATATCAGCAGTAAGGACGCTTCAAGTAGTCCCAATGAATAGTAACCCTTTTAGTGGTGCTAATCTGCCGGATAGCGGATGTGTGACTCATCCTGTCCAGAACTCTTTTCAAGAGTTGTCTGACAAATCTAGTCATACCTAGGCTATTTAACGCAATGAGATCAAGCATCGAAGCAAAATCTGAGGTAAATTCTCAGGAGGAGGTATTGGATCTTTCCATATTGGATCTTCCAGGTGATAATTTGGTTTATTTCGAACTAGTGTCATTATCTTTCATTTAAATTAGTAGAAACTATGTCTTTCTTGCTATAGAGCAAATTGCTATTCATTCTGATGTGTTAATTGCTTTTTTTGAATTGGCTCAATCGTTTCCTTTAGTAAATGATTTAGTTCTTGAGAGTTTAAACCTGTGATTTTTTCTAGGAGCGTGTTACTCGGAATCAACCATTTACTTTGAGCTTCTGCAAGAATTAGTCCTTTTTTAGACTGGATTCTCGCAAGAACTGTGACGTTTTCCCCGTTATGCTCTAGAATCTCCGCTTGAATTATTAACTCTTCTTCTGTCGGGATGGGTTTCAGATACTTTACCGTTATTTGGACAGTAATACCTATTCGAAATAGGTGTGCTATTATGGTCCAGGCAGCTACTTCATCTAGAAGTGTAGCGATTATGCCTCCATGAACCAATCCCGTAAATCCACAATACTCTTTAGGTATACTATGGTAACTAATACACCCTTTTTCTGTATACCAAAATTGAAGCTTCAGTCCTTTCGTATTGTGCGGAGCACAACCAAAACAATCATCAAATGCCCGTTTAGGTAATAACCACTGTTTTGATTCATTTTGTGACATAATTGAATTCATCTGACGAATTTATTAAAAAGTGCTCTATTTACACCAGAGATAAAGTACCCTCACACTTTTGGATATCGTTCATTGTTATGGAATTCGGAGGTGCATAAACAAAAGAACAAAGAAGTAATTTAGATGTCAGAGAGACATTTAATACAAAATGAACAATTAGAGGAAATAATAAAATGGCCGATATCTATTGCAGTTGATCAAGGATGGATTTTGGGTGAATGGACAACTTAACGGAATAATTAAAAAGACTCTAAGCAGAGCAATAAGGAAGCAGATTAAATATCCAAAAACGCTCCTCTTCTCTCTTTCATTGGTAATGATATTTGCCTTAATCGCCATCCTACTCAAAACGAATCTAGATATTTCTTTGGAAACTGAGAAAGATCTTGGAAAGTCATTCGGAAATACAGCAAATTCATTTGCAGGGTCATTAATTGTACCATTTGTATTGTGGATCTACCTTAAAGATCTACTAGTCTATTCGTTAGAAAAACCGATAGTTCGCTACCATCAATATCAGAAAAATAGAACGATGGAGGGAGGAGATGAAAAATTAACGATATACAACTCAAAAAAAACGAGTCTTTCCATATACTTCACGATTCGTAGGTTTTTATTAAATGTACATTGCATTGGGTGTCTTATACTCTGTGGGTTGGTGATTATTCATTTGATTAGTCTATTTGAAGATCACAGTGGCCCAAATTTCTTTTTCGCGTGGATTGCTATATCTTATGGAACATATTTAGCAATTGCAGGAATATTAATAAGGGTAAATTGGTGGAGAAAGGCCCCTTTGATGAAAAAAGCTAGACGTATCGCCAGAGGGATTCATACGCAGGTAATAATTGCATTAATAGCTCTCATAGCACTAAATCTTCATCTAGCGTGGGCTGATTGATACTAATTGGGTTCGACAATAAAAAGATGATTTTGAAAAGGTTGAAGATCTACAAAAAGGCCATATTCCTTTAGATCGGCTCCTTTTCTGGAGTATTTTTTCTCATTGAAAATATCATAAAGGTCGAATTGCTCAATATTACTGAATTCACTATGGAGTGGAAGGAAAACATTTCCTTGAGATTGAAAGGATGCGTAGTTAACCACGACAAGAAACGATTTGGTTGAATTGGGGGCATGCCATTTCCAAGCTAAGATATTAGAGTTTGAGGTAGACAATAATGCCCACTGGTAATCATGAGACTTGATTTGATTTGTAAATTCCAAAATTCGATCATAAGCTTCTTGAATCAAAGGATCAGATTTTTCTGATTGTTTTTGTCTCAATTGCACTGGAATTTTGATTTTTTCACCTTCCAGCTGACCTTGATGGTATAAACTCAACCCAGGCACGGTGCCCATAATGATTGCTGCAGCAATTGATTTTTCATGTCCGAAAACGTTGTGAGCTCGTCTTTCATCATGATTCTCGATAAATCTCATATTTTTCATGAGATAAGATTTATCAGCGGAAAGATGCGTTTGGATTTTTTCCGTTGATCCATTCTCTAATAGGTCATAAAGGTCTTTATCATAAGTATAATCAAACCCCATTTGCTGTAATTTCCAACCAAGATTCCAATAAACTTCAGCAAGAAAACGAATTTCAGGAAAATTAGATTTTATAGTCTTTATTGCATCAGGCCAAAATTCTGAAGAAAGGGTGTCAAAATGCCTCTTTTGTTCAAGATAAAATCCCCACGTCTGTTGTATAATATCGTTGAGACAGAGCATAGCCATATCGCATCGCACACCATCACACTCACTAACAACTTTATTTAATACTGTGATCATGTACTCACGTGTATTTTCATTGAAATAGTTGAGCTGAAACGTATCAGTCCATGGAGGAAAGTAAGGGTCTTTCCCATAAGCTATCCATTGTATTCCTTTCTCTGTTTCTACCTGTTTAAATAGTGATTGATAATGTGGCCTATTGTCTGTTGAGATAAAATATTCTGGATTCGTTAAAACTAATTCTGAAGCACTCCCAAAGTGATTGGGGACAAAATCAAGCATTAACTTTGCACCCAAATCATTCAATTTCTGTTTAAGGGACTTTAAATCTCCAGGGAGGCCTAATTGTGGATTTAATTCATATTTGATAATTGAATACGGTGAGCCAATCACATCTACAGGATTCCAATTGGGTAGTGAATTGCTTATTTCTTTGGTTAATCCGGGGTGTTTTGCTAATTCCTCTTGGGGAAGGGATGAATGTTCCCAAACTCCCATAAGCCAAATCCAATCGAACCCCTTTTCAATAATACTTGTCCAAAGTTCGTCTGGGATAGTCATCAGAGTTAAATCTTTGTTGAGTTTTTTTTGAAGTGAATATAGCCAAACTCGTGTATTAATTTCATACAATTGGTTAAGTTCGATTGGTAAAACCTCCTAACAAATCTATTGGATTTCCACCTACATCTTTAACTCATTTTCACTAAGTTGTTGAATTAGAATGGCTATAAGGCCTGTCCATCCCGTCTGATGACTTGCACCTATGCCAGAACCATCTTCACCATGAAAATATTCATAGAATAAGATTAAATTCCTCCACGCTGAATCAAGCTGAAATTTATCTGTTTGACCATAAACAGGTCGCTTTCCAGAATTATTTCTTTTAAAAATATTGCTAAGTCTACTGGAAATCTGTAGGGAGACTTCCCTTAGTGTTAAGAAATTACCTGAATCTGTGGGGCATTCCACTTTCATACTGTCTCTGAAGTAGTGTGAGAACTTTTTTAGAGACTCAATAATAAGAAAATTCACAGGAAACCATATCGGCCCCCTCCAATTCGAATTTCCACCAAACATGCTACTATTGGATTCACCAGGTTCATAGAAAACGCTATGACTATGATTTCCCACTTGAAAGACATAAGGTGACTCTTGATGATACTTTGAAAGTGCACGGATACCATATTGACTGAGAAATTCATTTTGTTCAAGTAATCTCTTTAAAATACGTGTTAATTGATCCTTTTTAACGAGTGAAAAGATATGCTGCTTTGATTCACCAGATTGGCAGATAACGTTCTTAGCTAAATCGGGTCGATTTTCAATAAACCATTCCATTCTTCTTTTGAAATCAGGAAGGTTTTCAATGAGCGATCGGTCAATTGATTCTACAGCAAAAAGAGGAATTAAGCCTACCATTGACCGAACTTTTAATGACTGATGCTCCTGATTTGGAAAATGGATAGTATCGTAGTAAAACCCATCCTCTTCATCCCATAACCCAACATCATTCATCGCATTAGCAATGTACAAGAAATGCTCAAAGAATTTGCTCGCGATGTCCTCGTAGGCTTGGTTTTCCTGAGCTAATTCTAATGAAATTCTAAGCATGTTAAGACAATACATACCCATCCAAGCGGTTCCATCTGCCTGATCAAGTGAAGAATAGGGAATATCTTCTTCTAAATGTCGTCCACTACGGTCAAAAACACCAATATTGTCTAATCCTAAAAATCCACCTTGAAACACACTTTTCCCATCTCTATCTTTCTTGTTGACCCACCACGTGAAATTAAGCAACAATTTTTGAAATACTCGTTCAAGGAAAATGCGGTCTTTTTTACCATACATTTCAGTTTCTATTCTGAATATTCTCCATGCTGCCCACGCATGTACAGGCGGATTAACATCCTCAAAATTCCATTCATAAGCAGGAATTTGACCATTGGGATGCATATACCATTCTCTCGTTAAGAGAAGTAATTGCTTTTTGGCAAATTCTGGATCAACCATAACTAAAGGAATCAAGTGAAAAGCAGTATCCCAACTAGCAAACCAAGGATATTCCCATTTATCAGGCATAGATAATATATCATCTGTATAGAGATGAACCCAATCTGAATTTCGGCCATGAAATCGTTCTGGTGGAGGTTTTGAATCTTTATCCCCTTTTAACCATGTTTGGACAATATAATGATAATATTGTTTGGTCCATAACATTCCTGCGAATGCCTGTCGTTGGATATTCTTCAGATCTTCATCTGATGAGGTGGGAATAAAACTATTATAATAATCATCAGTTTCTCGCATACGTTGTTCAAAAATCTCTTCAAAACCATGACCAAAAACTGAGGTAGGGTCTGAAAGGTCTAAGAGTTGATTAGTCAATCTTAAACGAACAACAAAGTTAGATTTCGATTTTATAGTATGTTTATAAAGAACTGCGAGTTTGGTTCCCCGTTTTTCAGGATTAATGGCTTCTTGATGACTGTTGACAATATAGTCATTTATGCCGTCTTTTGTATAAAGAGAATTATTATTAATTCCGTATAAACGTTGAAAATTTGTCTCATTTTCCGTAAATAAAAGATTTTCTGGATTTTCACTATAAAACCAGCGTCTTCCTAAGCTAGGATGAGATACCTCAACTTCTGAGATAGAATTGGCCCTGTTCTTCTGAATTAAAGATGGCTTCTCATCTGTTTCATTCCAAGACCATGTATTACGAAACCATAATGAGGGTAAAAGGAATATTTCTGCCTCTTTAGGTCCCTGGTTGATAATAGTAATTTTGATCAGAATATCCTCAGGATTTGATTTCGCATATTCCACTGTAACATCAAAATATTTGTTCTCATCAAATAAAACCGTGTCAAGAAGTTCATACTCTGGATCTGAACGCGAACGTTTTTGATTTTCAGACACGAGTTGTTCGTATGGAAATTTTAATTGAGGATATTTATAGAGGAATTTCATATAAGAGTGGGTGGGAGAAGAGTCTAAATAGAAGTAATATTCCTTCACATCCTCACCATGATTACCTTGAGGATTAGTTAAGCCAAATAATCTTTCTTTAAGTAATGAATCTTTTCCATTCCAAAGAGCTAGGGCAAAACATAAGCGCTGGTGATTGTCGCTAATTCCACCAAGTCCATCTTCTCCCCAACGATAAGCTCTAGATTGTGCATGGTCAAAAGGAAAAGAACCCCACGCATCTCCGTCAGAACTATAATCTTCTCTAACGGTTCCCCACTGGCGTTCACTGAGATATGGTCCCCAACGTTTCCAGTGTTTTTGTTTATCACGATCTTCCAGTAGACGTTTTCCCTCTTCAGTTTTTAAAATATGATTTGACATCGAGCTCACCACTACTGTTCAGGAAAAGGGCTAACCTCACAAAATAATTTAATGACTCCCTTTGAAGGGCCACAAAGAGTTTTTACTAATCCTTCATATTGATCTAATCCCTTAATTGGATGAGTAAGAAGTTTTGAAAGCCAGTTTGGATATTGAAGGAGGGCTTGGGATAAATCCCTGACTCCTTGTTCAAAATGTTCCCTGTTAGCATTTACTGTTCCAAAACAAACCTTATTACCTAAAACGAAGTCTAAATTGATTTTATCAGCAGAAATTTCAACTTTTCGATCATTAGCAGTAATACTAGAAAGTATAAGGATCCCATTCTTGCCTAAAAGTTCCATAGCTTCAAAAACTAGTGGTGAAAAACCAGTTGCTTCAAAAATTATGTCAAAGGGGCCAAATTTGTCTGCTGCATCTTTAAAAGAAATATCTTTTGTGCTAATATACTTGGCCTCAATTTCCTCTACTAAATCAGAATTTAAATAGGGAGCTTGAGTACGAGAAATAACGTAAGTTTCAATTCCTCTTAACCTCAACATTAGTGCTGCTAATATCCCAATTGGCCCAGCTCCAAGAACAGCAGCTCGTTTAGGTCTCCAGATTTTCAATCGGCGTTGGATCTCAACAGCGTGCATAATACCTTTTTCAACAATACTTGTTGGTTCAAGAAGCACAGCCACTTCTTTGAGATTACTTGGAATTCGCACTAAATTTTCTGGTTGATCGATGAAATATTCTGTTAAAAATCCATGAAGTAAATTGATACCGTGTTCGCAGTAAGTGTCAGCAGTAGTCACGTCAGAAGTGCCAATTGTATCATAAATAGTATTTCCACACGCTCTCCTGACAGTGGGGACAACAAAGTCACCGGGATTAAGTTCAGTCACATTTTGGTCTACTTTTTCCACAATTCCAAGGCATTCGTGACCTAAAATTAAATGATCATCTCCTAAAGGGGGATTTCCGTAGTTAGCCTCAACGATCTCCTTGTCTGTCCCATCTACCCCACATTGTAGTACTCTAATTAATACTCCTCGATGATCTTGTATTTGATCGATAGATGGTTTATCTTGGTCAATTAATTGTAAACTCCCTTTCTTTTTTGGTATAACAGCTATTGCTTTCACTATAAACATCCTCCACGTTCTTGACGTGAAATATTTTTCGTCATGCATTTTAGACTTCTTAAGGCATTTAAAACTCCAATTGAGTATATTAAGAAATACCTAATCGTAATAAAATCGAAAAGATTTCTGATATTTCGAAAATTTCGTTGATATGAATAAGAATGTATTCAATTCAAGCCCAATATGAATCAAAAATATCTCTAAGGTGGACCAATGAAAATCATTGATATTTCTCTTGCAATGGAACAAAATATGATAGTTTATCCAGGTGACCCTCAATTTAAACTGACTTCTGTGCTAGACATCTCAAAAGGAGATAGTTTGAACCTCTCAGAAGTACAAATGGGAGTCCATACTGGGAGTCATCTTGATAGTCCTTTGCATTTTTTGAACAAAGGAGAAAGCATTACCGATATCCCACTAACAAGATTCTATGGACGGTCTCAAGTCCTAGATTTGACATCTATTGAATTTGGGAATGAAATAACAGAGAAGCATCTAAAAACGCAAGAATTTGACCCAGAATCAATTATTCTTTTTAAAACTAAGAATTCTAATATAATCAAGGGTGACTATAGAGAAGATTTTGTTTCTCTTTCATTAGAGGCTGCAAAATTCTTGATTAATTCAAAAGTTAAAACTATTGGGATTGATTATCTTAGTATCGGTAGTACAAATACACACAAGTTATTACTTTCTAACCGAACTATTATTTATGAAGGACTCGTATTAACTCATGTAACTCCAGGGATATATACCTTTATTGGTTTTCCTCTAAAAATGATAGGCAGTGAGGGAGCACCTACTAGAGCTGTTTTAATTAAAGATAAGTAATGTGTTAATCAAAATATAACAAACGATTAGGTGATTATAGTGGAACTAATAATTATTGGATTAGGCAAAATGGGTGGAAATCTTGCACAACAAGCTGTAGATAAAGGGATAACGGTTTACGGGAAAGCAAGAAGTCAAAAACCAGAGCTCGAAAAATATGGTGTTCATGTTTTCTTAGATTACAAAAGTCTGTTTAATGAGCTAAGCAAACCGCGCGTGGTATATCTATCGTTACCTGCAGGGAAAATCATTGATCAGGTGATCTCCGAAATAACTCCATTTTTAGAGGAAGGTGATGTAATATTAGATGGAGGTAACTCATTTTATCAGGATTCAATCCGAAGAGAAAGTGAACTTGAGGCCAAAGGCATTTATTTTTGTGACACTGGGACTAGTGGTGGTTGGGAAGGTGCTCGTTATGGAGCATGCTTCATGGTGGGAGGTAAAAAGGAGGGTGTGCAGATTGCTGAACCTATATTAAAAAAATTGGCTGTAGAAAATGGTTATGTCCACACAGGAGCTCCAGGAACAGGACATTTTGTTAAACTTGTTCATAATGGAATAGAATTTGGTATGCTTCAAGCTATTGGCGAAGGAGTCTCATTACTAACAGCGAGTGGATTTAAATTGGATCTACAAAAGATATTTCTCAATTGGTCAAACGGGTCTGTTATTAGAAGTTGGTTGGTTGAACTGATGGAAAAAGGTCTTCGTGAAAAAAAATTGAGCGACATAGAGAGTTATATTGAAGACACTGGGGAAGTTAATTGGCTGGTACAAGATGCGATCAATAAAGAAATCCCTACTCCAGTCATAAGTATTTCAATTACAGAATTAATGAGAGCAAGAGAGATGAGCGATAGTGATACTTATAGAGCCATAGCAATGATGAGACATGGTTTTGGGGGACATCCTTTTGGAAAGTCAGATTACATATCTAATGAGCGAAAAACTAGTCGTTTAGCTCCATTATAAACAAAATCCATCATGAATCCATTTCAGTTGTGAAAAGAGAAGGTACCCCTAATGAAGAACTATGATGTTATTATGATCGGATCAGGATCCGCAAAGAGAATTATTGATCGCCTGATCAATAAGAATCCTGAAATAAGAATTGCTATGATCGATAAAGATGAACCAGGTGGAGTCTGCTTGATAAGAGGGTGTATTCCCTCTAAACGCTTGATTTATCCTGGAATAGTAATTAGAAATATTGAACATGCAAAAAAACATGGAATTACTGTTAACATTGAAAGTATTGATTATAAGACAATAATGGGTAAAGTACAGAAAGAGATTCAATCTAATATTCAAAAAACTAAATCAAAATTTAACAATGCCAGCCAAGTGGACTACTATCGTGGTGTAGGAGCTTTTATAGACAAATATACAATCAAAATTAACAATGAAATAATTAAAGGGGATAAAATTCTATTATGTCTAGGAAGTGATATCTCAATTCCCCCAATTGTTGATATAGATTCAATAGAGTATCATACAAGCAAGACTATCTTCCTAGAAAATTCTCTTCCAGAGCTTCCTAGAAAAATTTTAATTGTAGGAGGTGGGTATATTGCTGCTGAACTTGGGCATTTCTATTCAGCAATGGGTTCAGAGGTCATTATTATTGGTAGAAACCCTCAATTCCTTCCTCAGGAAGAGCCCGAAGTATCAAAATTAGCTCGAAAAATATTATCTAATTATCTTACCATTATCACAAATTCAGAAGTAACAAAAGCCAAAGCAACTGCAGATGGTAAGCAATTAATAGTTAAAAACCGTGCATCAGGAGAAACTAAGTCTTATACAGGAGACGAAGTAATAATTGCGACTGGAAGACGATCGAACTCTTATCTCCTTCAGACAGAAAAGTCTGGAGTTGAGACAGATAAGAGAGGATGGATTTTAGTTGATGAATATTTAGAGACCTCTCAAAAGAATATTTATGCGTTTGGAGATGCAAATGGAAAATTCTTACTTAAACACAAAGCCAATTATGAGACTGAAATTGTCTATAAGAATGCTTTCCTAAATAAACATGAAAAAGTTGATTATCATGCAATTCCTCATGCGATTTTTACTTACCCAGAAATTGCTGCTGTTGGATTACGCCAAAAAGAAGCAGTAGAGCAATATGGAGAAGAGAACATATTGATTGGGAGTATCCGATATGAAAATACTGGGTATGGACGGGCTATGGAATCGAAAGATTTCTTTGTGAAAGTAATTACCGAAAAAGACACGGCCAAAATTTTAGGCGCTCATATAATTGGGCCTTATGCAAGTATCTTAATACAAGAGATTATTACTCAACTGTATACAAAAGAGAGAACATTTTCTCCAATATTGAATGGAATGCATATCCACCCCTCGCTAAGCCAAGTAGTGGAAAGGGCGTTCGCACGGTTAAAGCCTGTTAACCAGTATACACCCCCAATATAAAACATCTTCACTTAGAGTGGCTAAAGAAATGATAGATCTATTAGTATATTGGTTCATGTTTCCTATTGCGATAATAGTTGCGTCCATTGCAATGACCCTTGGAATTGGTGGTGCACTGTTCTTTTCTCCTATATTCATTATCCTTTTTCCTATTATAGGGGTTCCCATTCTTTCTCCAGCTGATGCATTTGGGGCTGCGTTATTAACTGAAGTGTTTGGTTTTGCTAGTGGATTGTTTGGATATTCTAGAAGAAAATTGATTGACTTCAAGACTGGTATGACAATCTTAGCCATTTCAATCCCTGCAGGAATTGTCGGAGTGGTAGCCAAACGTGTAATCGAAGATTTTGACTTAAATGAAGTCTTGAGTCTTCTTTTTGGGTTAGGACTTTGGATTTTAACAATTTATATAATAATTAATAAAAGGAAGGAAAAACATGGTTCACCTGTTTCAAAATCATCTGATCCCAGTAGGGTTATTTTAGATAGTGAAAATAACAAATATGAGTACAAAGTATGTAATGCTCGGCAGGGAAGATTATTAAATGGTATAGGTGGTTTTGCTGCTGGATTTATTAGTTTTGGAATAGGAGAGTCGGCAATCACTACTCTTCGTGTACGGTGTGGCTTACCTATGAAAATAGCTGCTGGTACATCAGTATTTGTTGTCACGATTACAGTTCTTATTGCCACTTTAGCTGATACGTTATTAGTTGGAATAGAATCTGTTCCTTGGGAGTTGGTTATATTCACTATCCCTGGAGTATTAATTGGTGGGCAAATAGGACCACGAATAGCAACGCGTGTTAGTTCCGAAACATCTGATAAATTAATGATTGCAATATTCATTTTATTTGGTTTGATAATGATGTTGAAAGGGTTAGGAATATTTTAGCTGAACCTTTACCTTCATCGATGCCTCTGAAATGCTAGTCTTTCCTTTGGAATCATTTTTCGCTTCAATCCCCATTAATTAGTGCTTCGATTCTCGAAATTTTCGAGATTCATTGGAAATTGTCTTTAAAATTTGCTTCTAAGTGTTCCGTATCATACGCTAAATTGGTGAACTTCATGTTACAAAAAAAACATATCGAAATTACTTCTATATTCATATTTTTCAGTCTTCTCATTGCTGGAACTCAAATAGCGAGTGCACAAGAAATTAACTTTGAAGTACTGCAAGCTCCAGTAATCGATGGAATCATTAATTCCGGAGAATATAATTCGTCAAAATCTTTTGGTAGTGGAGCATTTGAACTCTCTTGGGAGCTCATAGATGCCACAAGTATTTCAATTGGAATTGTAGCACAAACCACAGGATGGGTTGCAATCGGTTTTGATCCAACAACCCAAATGCAAGACGCCGACATAATATATGCGTGGGTAGAGGCAAATGGGACCGTAGTAATTATCGATGCTTTTTCCCTCAATCCAACGGGGGGTAATCATCCACTTGATACCGATCTTGGAGGAACTGATGACATTCTTTCTTATAATGGGATAGAAAATGCAACAAGCACTAGCATAGAATTCACTCGTCTCCTTTCAACTGGTGACGAAAATTATGATAAAAATATCCCCGTTGAAGGTGAAATTGATATCATTTGGGCTTATGGTGCATCAGACAGTTTCAGTGAATACCATGGTGGAGCTAGAGGATCATCAATTATAACTATCGGTACGCCTCAACAGACTAAAACTACTACTCAAGAGAATCCCTCTACTACCATTACGGATAGTACCCCAGGATTTCAAGGAATTTTTCTGCTGATTAGTCTATTTAGTCTCGCACTCGTTTACCATAAAAGAAGATAGGGTTTTTACCCACCTCCTTGCTTTTTTCTTTTTCCAGAAACAGAAAAAAGATACTAGTTGGTCACATTTTCTGTTCGTTAGCAGTTCTGAAGCGTGGGTGAAAAAAAACGGTTATCATCAACAATCCAGTCTGATAAACTTGGTAGTGAATTCTGAATCTGATAAAAAAGAGCGAGTGTAAATAAAAAAAGGTTTAAATACTCTGAAAGAAAGGGGACGTTTGGAGTTAAAAATGACAAGAAGGGATCAAGAAATTAATTTTTCACAGTCAAACCGCCTTCAAATCTAGAAAATACTCCGTCTCTTTTAGTAAATTAGTTCCTAGAACGTGGAGATACTCCAGTTTTTATAATTTTTACTTACCAGAGGTGCATTATCATGAGGACTTATGAAATTCAACGATAGCCAAATTACATCAATCAAGCTTGTTTCAATAAGCTTTCCAGGTCGAGATCTATCTCTTGCCCCTGTTAGTATTAAAAGTTATATCCTTAAGGATCCTGAGATTTCAAAGAAATTTTCGGTACATATTTCCCAATATGATATTAATACTTCGAACGAGGATATTTTTCAGGACTTAGAGACTGGTAATGAACAGATATACGGGTTTACAGCCTATGTTTGGAATTTTGAGAAAATTCTTGTTCTCGCTGGAAAATTGAAAGAAACGAATCCGAAAAGAATTATCGTCTTAGGAGGACCCGAAGCAAGTGGTTTAGCTGAACAGATTCTAGTGAAATATGATTTTGTTGATTTTGTGTTCAACGGGGAAGGAGAATATGCATTCAAATCGTTTTTAACAACTAAGGACTTAAGCACGGTTCCAGGTCTAATATATCGAAAAAATGGAATGGTTTTAAGCAATCCAGAAGCTCAAATGAAGAATCTTGATGATCTCGTTTTACCATATGAAAGTCAAGATTATCGAAACTATTTAGAGAACAGTAAAACACCTGTTAGGGCCGCGATTGAAACTTCTAGAGGATGTCCATTTTCGTGTGCTTACTGTACTTGGGGAGAAAGAAAGATGAAATATTTCAGTCTAGAAAAAATAAAACCAGCTTTCGAATTTTTATTCAACCATCCTAAGGTCAGAACGGTCTATATCACGGATTCCAATCCATTTTTACGAAAAGAAAGATCCTTAGAGTTATTGAACTTTTTAATAGAAGCTAATAAACATAAAAAACCTGTTACATTTGAAGTGAGTCCCGAATACTTAACCAATGAGCGAATAGTTGAACTGATTAGCCAGCTGAACAATGAAGAATTCGCATTTGGGGTGCAATCAACCGCGCCTGAAGTACTTAGTCGGATAAAGAGAAAGTTTAATGCAGAGCTTTATCGAAAAAACATTAAATTGATAAGGCAACAGAATAAAGCTGTTGAATTTTGGTTTAGTTTAATTATTGGATTACCTGGGGACAATTACTCACAATTCATTGATAGTGTTGATTTTGTACTAAAATTGAAACCAGAAGGAATCTATTTCCACGAATTACTGTGTCTACCTGGGAGTGACTTATATAAGAATCCGAGTGAATATGGTATTGAATATATGGAGGAGCCTCCTCATAAATTAATTTCAAATGAGAGCTTTCCTCAATTCGAATATAACCAAGCAAAAGAGCTAGCTTTCTTAATTTATTTGCTTCATAGGACATCGAATTTAAAGCAGAGTTTTTTTGATCTATTTCAGCACCAAAATGGTCAAGGATTACGGCTCGTAGATTATTATATCCAGTTTCAGACATTTCTCAAAGATCAACTTGACGTTCTGGATGGGAAATCCATCCAAGACCTTACTTCATGGTTTTTTGAGCAAACTGCATCTGACTTCTTACAAGATCAACATAAAGTGGAGCAATTGACTCATTTGTACCATTCCTTCGAAACGGGGGTAACTAGTTGAGTGAAGACAACAATTCTTTTGAGGATTGCGGATCCTTCGTTGACCAGTTAGGTTCTCCAGTGGTATTTCTTCACGAAATCAATACTTTACCGAATTTCTCAAAGATTATAACCCAAGTAGAAGGGATTGAGAGGTATGATCGTGCTATATCGATAGCTAGACCCAACGATGTGATTCTTACAAAAACACATCCTGAGAAATCATATTTGAAGTGGCTCCAAAGCGTAAATCTCGGAACAAACCGAATTATTGTCTTAGATGGTAATCCAAAAGAAACGTTGCCTGAACGAATCTTGAAAAATGGGACAAAATACACTATTCGATCGCATTTAGGAAATCGACAAAAAAAAGCAGTTCTGAGTCCATATTTCGGAGGACTCCTAGAGCAACAAGTTTCTACATATTTAGATCTGGAAATGTATTCCTTTCCTCATGTAGTAAGAAAATTTGACAGTAAAATCAATTTTAAAAACGCTTGTCGGAAAATTGGTGTTCCCGTCATTGATGAAGTAATCTTTACGGTTAATTCAAAAAGTGAACAGTGTTTAATAGCATTAGTTGAAGTTGTTAGAAGAGAACTGCTAGAGACAGGAAAAGTCATTCTTAGAGGGGAATATGGAGCGTCTGCATCAACTACCTATGTTATTGAAGATCTGACTTCACCTCTTTTGAAGGAACTTATTCATCATAGCCAACCTGGTGATCGGTATATGGTGGAACCTTTTTATGAGACACAATCGAATCCCTCCTCAGTTTGGTTTATATCAAAAAATAAGAAAATTTTACATCTTAAGACCTCAAACCAGATACTAGATGAGGAAACTTCCCATATGGGAAATGAGTTTCCGTTTTATTTTGATGAACAGGAAGTGAAAAGGCTTTCCTATAAAGTTGCACAGCATTTTGTCAGTGAAGGGTACATAGGGCCCTTTGGTCTAGACTATATTGAAACAAAAGACGGATTTTTTGCTGCTGAATGTAATCCTCGTGTTACTGGATCGATGTACCCATGGGAACTTGTAACTCGTCTGGAGAATCGAAATGGAAGAATAGATGCTGCCAGGTCTGAAAATATGCATATGCCTCGAAAAGGTTTAGCATTTGCTGATCTTGAACGGGTTTGGGATGCACTTCTTTACGATGGTGAACAGACCACAGGCGTCATTTTACCCTTCAATGTTGGGCCTATTTCTGACGGTAAAATATCTGTACTCGGGACAGGGTCATCAAGCAGACAGGTCGAAACACTGCTTGATGAAGCCAAAAAGAGACTTATGGAGTTACAATAATCCTTTTACCGATTCCGATAGAAGAAATATCCATAGACTAAGACAAATCCCAAATGCATGATAATTATACTCCAATTCATAAGATTAGTCAAATCTGCATATAAGAAATGTATGATAGTCATGATAAAAAACCCAAAGACAAAGAACAATAAGACAGATTGTCGAGCTGATGATGGTTCTTCATTGCGAATACAAAATGCAAGAAGTGCAACACCGAGGACCACACTCCCGAAGAGACGAAAACCGTAAAGAGATCCCGTTTCGACCGAAATAGTTAACATAGGAAGTAAAATTTCGGGAAAGAAGATAAAAGAAATCCCAAAAGAGAGAGCTACAACGGTATGAAAAAGTAAAACGTATTTTAGCTTAATAGATTGAATTTTTTCTTTAAACAACAAATAAATTTCCTCCTTTAATGTTCCATTTACATAATTCTAAAATGAACCTTCTTAATTTTGAAAGTCAGCTATTAAAATTTTCCTACAGGATTGAGTGGTCATCACAAGTACAATATGCTTTTACCTTGGTTTACAGACTAGAATCAGAGTATTTCATATACTTTGAGAGGAGGAAAGTTTCAAATTCGTTTCTATGAAGTTTAACGATATGAGATTTCGTCTAAATTGTTGTAACTAAGCTATGGGGAGGAAAATTGCTAAAAAAGCATTATAATCGTTAAAAGAAAGTGAATGACACTGGAGGGAAAGATAAAAGAAGGTAAAAATGAGGGAAAGA
>NJBF01000035.1 GCA_003144275.1 Candidatus Heimdallarchaeota archaeon B3_Heim | reverse complement strand
CATAACCGAACAAGAGTAGTGTTAGGGTCATTTTTGGTCAAATGTTCTCCTCACCTCTCTTGTTCAATAATAATCATATTATTGTCGGATTATTACAGTCCACTCTTCCCCGAAATGTCAAAACAACGAAAAATAAAATTTCGCGCACATCTCACCATTGTATATACCGTGGAGAATGGAGAAATAGAGATTTATTAAGGGAACAACTTCAGAACACCTTTTACCTCAGTAGAAGAATTTTTCGTTAATCGCACATCTCTAGTATTTTTGATTACAACTATCACAAAGTTCAAAGATTTTTTTTCTGTATTGTAGTAACAATTGGATATGTTTACAATCAGAGATTTTTTTTGGGATAGAAAAAGAGAAAAGTTCGGCCGTTTTTCACACTTATGAACTCTTATCGGAGAATTGCCTGGTTGATGATAATGTCTTGGGTTGATGAGCTCATAAATTCCCCACTTTTAATTTATGCTACCGCAATTGCACTGATTATCGTCGTCGTTGTTATGTTATATGGAAATCGGAAGAATCGGCAGCGTATGAAAGAGTTGTGGGCTGTTTTAGTAAAATCTATCAAGATATATGGAGATAAGGTTGGACACTCGGGTGGTTACAGACGTTTGAAGATTTCTGTCTCTACTGATCCTAAGGACTGGAAATTAGAAAAGGTTGAATTTATGGTAATCCTAGAGGACCGTGATAATGCGTTTCATTATGTTCTTAAGCTTTTTCGTCCAGACTATGATAAATTGCTCATCCAAGGCTCATTCGGGAACAAAGTACATGGTAAAGTGAAGAAATCGGAGTTAGAAATTATTTCAGTAACGGATAAAAGGACTCAGAAACGGTTAGCAAAACGTCTCTCTTCTTTGTCTTCGTACAATCTTGATGTTCTTCCAGAGGATAGGTTCATTGTAAGAACTAACAATGGGAAGCTCATGGCACAGTCTATTAAGTCATTATCATCAGAATTGGCTGATCATCTCATTCGTATTTCTATTGGCCCTGATAATCCCCATATATTCACTTTGTGGCGATTAGAAGAGCCAGACCTGATTACGAATATGGTAAACTTTGTTTTTTCTTTCACTAACACCTTTGTAGATAAAAGCTAATAGCGTACTCTTAATCTAAGGAGGAGAAAATCTTAACAAATATCCTTTTACTTATCCTCAATTATTTTTAGTTGCCCCCTAGATTTATGTTAAACTTCTTGGTTTTCCTTGCATGTATTAACTCTAAACAAGTATTTTTCAATAACTCCTCTACTAAGAAACGAATTTAGGTTTTTGTATTTTTTCACGGAAAATCGACGAATTCTCTTAGTAGAATATAACCTTGTGTAAAAGACAATTAGGAAATTTTTACTTCAATTAGATGCTTATAAGGATATTTAAAGCGAAATATATTCAAACTAAAATGGTAGAGGAAAACGACCTCATCGAAGTATGCTGAAAAAAACATTGTTCAAAAGAAGCAATTTTTTTGTAAGGAAAACAAAATCAAACTTGACAGTAGAAAACCTTATTTATATGGAAGTTCCCATAGGTAGAGTTGTTCTTTTGTGATATATCGAATAACTTTGACTATAGACACTATGTGTCGATTGATAAAAAAAAATCAAAAAGAAATTTGTGATGGAAAATGATAAATGACGCTATACTCGAAATATCTGGTTTATATCCTCTCTACTTCGTCGTAGTTGGACTGGTTATCTTTATTTTTGCCTATCTGGTCTATGCTCGATGGTTTGATAGAAAAGTCATCCAAACAGATCCAAAGAAAACAACACCAGCAAATATGTATATGGATGGAGTTGAATTCTTCCCAACACAAAAATCTGTACTTTTTGGATTCCAATTCAAAACAATTGCTGCAACAGGGCCTATTTTGGGTCCTTTTATAGCTCTCCTCTTTGGTTGGCTTCCAGCATTTCTATGGATTGTGCTTGGTAACTTCTTCATCGGTTGGGTGCAGGATTACTCCTCTACTATGCTATCAGTACGACATGACGGAAAGTCCTTTGGCCCACTGGCTTATGAATACATAAGTCCTCGTTCTCGCTATGTAATGGTTGGATACATAGTTGGGTACCTCATCATCCTCCTTAGTCTCTTTGCTTACGTCGTTGCTTTACTCCTGGATCTCTGGATGCCTACGATCTTTCCAACATTAGCGGTTGTCATAGCTGGAGTGGTTGTTGGCAATCTTCTGTATAAACGAAAGATGCCAGTAATGCAAGTTACAATTATAGGACTTGCACTCATTGCTGTTGGATTCTTCGTGGCGATTATATGGGATGATTTCACACTAACTTCCCTTACAAATGACACTCAGGAAATTGTGGATTTGGGTTTTATGACACTACGTTGGTTTGACGTGCTTTTGCTCTTAGTCTGCGTGATTGTGTTCCTGGGAGCTGTCCTTCCAATTGGATCGTATGCCCAACCAATTAACTACCTATCATTCTATGTGTGCTATGGAGGCCTTCTTCTTCTTTTAGTAGCATCGTTGCTTACACCTTTTCTAAAATTTACTGGAACAATCGCTGGTGTCGATTATGTGAGCCAAGAGCTAACAATTCAAGCCCCTGCAATTGGAGAGCTTTTAGTAGAAGATAGTGCCACTGGTGCGTTGACACTCTTTTGGCCTATATTATTTGTCGCAATTGCTTGTGGTGCAATTAGTGGTTGGCATAGCTTAGTAGGCTCCAGTGGAACTGCAAAACAGTTAAATCTGGAGACTGACGCACTTCCAGTTGCTGCAGGCAGCATGCTTAGTGAAGGAGTACTAGCGCTAGTAGCTTTGGCTGCGTTCACTGTGGTTCCAGGAGCGACATTCGGTCCTCTTGCTGCAGGATCGTTTGTCAATGGTGCAACAATGATGACTCATCCACTGTTCGATATTATAACTCTTGGCCTAGTTAACCAAACAGGGACAGCAGTAATAATGTCAACCCTGGTAATTCTTTTCGCGGTTACAATCATGTACATTGCTTTGAGATTTTTCCGTATGGCTTTGGCTGAGCTTCTTGAGCCAGTAGGACCACTGGGCGGATCAGCAAAGAATGTATACATTGGCGCATTCGTGGGAACAATTCTAATGTTCATATTTGCAGAGACAAAAGCGTTTGTTTGGATGTGGATACTCTTCGGAGGCGCAAACCAGTTACTGGCATCTCTGGCTCTGATCTTAGTGACACTTTGGCTAGTAAAAGAGAAAAAGCCTCAATGGTTCGTTTCTGGCATTCCTGCGATATTTATGTTCGTTACCTGCGTTGCAGCGTTATTATTGACTGCTTATAACTTCGCACTTTTCGCTCTGGATCCAGGTGCAGCACTAACCAGTGGTTTAATCGGAGCCATCGGAACAACTCTCGCCGGTAGAACTGGTGGTGCGCTGACAGAGACCATGGTCGTGTTCATGAGCGTACTATTTCTCGCCCTTGCATTGATCCTAGTAATACTAGCAGTTATCCTCGCGTGGGATTCATATAAAGCCTTCAAAAAAAGCAAAGCAGAAGCTGAATCCAAACCTGCTCCAACTGCAGGATAAACCATCATAAACAGAACAAAGACAAAACCTGTTGCTTTCTATCGGAATTCCGATAAACAGCAGGTTCCCTTTTTTTATTTTTACTCAAAACAGATTGCACTCCAAAAATCCAACTCCTCTACGGTGGAATTTCTTTTTGAAACGAAAAATATTGATTGTAGGGTGACATATTGCAAGAGAAAGTTTCTCAGATCATGTTACACAAGCAACGATATTATTATCCAGTAAATTTAGAGGGAATCAAAGTTTTATCTTAAATAACGAGAACTTTAGTTGTTAATATCAGCCTACTCTTTATTCAGGATTTCCGAGTACAAACTAAAAGTTTTTAAGTCCTATATTCTGAACTGTTCTAAGGTGACTTACATGAACGATTCTCCAGAAAAGGAAGCGATGGACCAAGTACTCAGGCTAATGAGTCTATCTGCCCGAACTAGTCCGAAAACAGCGGGCATTGATGACATTGTACTAAAAGTTGTGGTAGGAGAAGAAAAGGGGAGAATAGTAGAGGAAATGCACAAGCTTGCACAGGAAAGAGGAATTGCGAACTTTAACCGGGACGCTCGTAGTATTGAGAGAAGTCATGGAATACTCCTTATAGGTATTAGAAAGGATGCAGGTACCATCAATCTAAAATGCGGTGCTTGTGGCTTTGACTGTGATGAATTAAAGTATCATAAGAAACAGGGATTAGATTATTATGGCCCTAATTGCGTCTATAAGCTTCTAGATTTGGGAATCGCTCTCGGATCTGCTGCAAAAACAGCAGGAATTCTGAATGCTGATAGTAGAATCATGTATCGTGCAGCTACAGCTGCGATTAGGATTGGAATTATGACTGATGTTTCAGTCTCCTTAGCGATTCCAATTTCTGGTACAGGTAAAAATGTCTTTTTTGATCGCTAAGATATCACCTCAGATTAAATATCATTTTCTGCAATTCTCCTTCACAGAGGATGTCAGCACTCTTTTAAATTATGCTGGAACTAATACGTTTCTATCTTCATGCACTTCTATTTAGTGGGATCAAATAAATTAACTTTCCAATGAACTACTCGTACTAAAGTCTATGGGTTTCCTTGTTCATATACTAGATTTTCTATGAGAGCCACAAGACAAGTCACAGTAGAGGTTCAAACTCCAAAGACATGACTTCGATACGTTCCGCAGTTAAACGGGGATTTTCAAAACGATTTCTTAGAATTTTTGTGACATAACCTATTATACAACTAATAAGCTGGTTATTAGGCTTTTTCGAGGCTCTAGTCATCCATTAATTCTCTTAAACCCCTCTATCGATAATAGACACAATAAAGGTCTCTCCTGTTTCAATTCACTCCCCGTCGAGGGATTAAAGCCTATTTGGAACTCTGGAAGTACGCTTTTAAACCATCTACAACAATCTTTTTATTATGAGTCAAGGTACTACTACCAGCACGGAGATCTTTTCTGGAATCTCATTCTCTGACATCGAGCGTATGGATTTGAGAATTAGGGTGAAAAAGGGAATAGCAGCTATCTTTGGTAAAATATATCTGAATGAGAGTTTTGATATTCCAGTTTTTGGGTTCGAAGTAAAAATCTCAGAGAATGACATTCCAATTTATCTTGAGAAGATGGAAAATCAGGCTGTAGAGGGAGGAATTGAATTCAGACACACGACCACCAATTGGGGATGGATTTGGACCCTCGAAAAAGCAATGTGGCTTGCGAATTCAGGAAAATTACTCTCCCCACACACCTGTCCTGCTTGTGTGCTCATAGATAATGTCTTTTTCTAGTGAAATCCCTATAAAGTATGTATCTCGCTGTATGATAAGGGGAGATAGCGTACCTAGGAAAGTCTAAACTATCAAATTGTAATCATGTCAGCGACTTCTTCTACTGCCTTAAGGCCAAGAATCTCTGTCTCAAAAAGTGAAATATTCGCTCGAAGAAGGTTTCCAAGATTTTCGTGAATATAATTGAGGTGAGTCTCCTGCTGGTTGTAGGCATTTCTCAGATAGTCTGTTGTCGTTTCTTTCTCTACAATATCTTCCAGAATGACCTTGTTGACAATGATACCACCCACTGGGATATCAAAACTGGATACCATGGTGATAAATCTTTCAACGACAGCAATAGGAAGAGCTAAGGGAAGAGTAATAAAGAAGAAGGCTGTTTTTTCGGAGTCTGTGAGAAGCTTCTTCGCTGCATCTGTTCTTCGCTTTGTTTTGAGAAGATCAGCCATTAAAGGGTCTTTGGAGATTTCCTCCTTTATTTTCTCCTTTCGAAAGCTGAGCTTCATCCGAAGAGAGAGAGCTTCCTTTCTAGACTCGATCATCCTGCTGAGCCAAAGATCATAGAGCTTGGATAGACCAATAAGACGGACAGCATTTGCTACAGCTGCAGTATCGAAAACCATCACATCGAACTCGTCTTGTTTTTCGATCATTAAAGTCGTCATTTGGTCGAACTGAGCGCTTTCCTCAAAACTGGGATTTGTAGTAGCGATTTCAACGAAGGTCTCAGTCTTGACTGGTATGTCGGCATATTTTAGGAAGAAATCTATTTTACGCTTGAGCTCTTTCTTGTAACGTTCCACAGTCTCTGTAATTTCTATTTCGCAAACCCAAAGGCCATCCAAGCCTTCTATCTTAGCCACTTTTCCTCCAGGAAGGTTTTGATCAAAAAGACTGCTCAGTGAGTGAACTGGGTTAAGGCTGGATAGCAAGACGCGCTTTCCTTTTCTTGCGAAGTCCAAGGCTATCGCAGCAGCACTTATAGTCTTCCCAACACCTCCTTTTCCCCCCGTAAAAATGTATTTCAAATTTGGTTTCTTCTGTATGAAATCCCTGTAGGATGTTGCCATTTAGAGTCTCTCCATATTGGTTAATCGGGTTTTTCCCACATAAACAGATCCTTTGCGACCTTTGATAGAAGTTCTATGCCCTTAGGTTCTCGATCATACATAGGGATTACTGCCAAAACTCTATCTCCAAACCGCTTATATATCGTTTCGAGATGGGTTTGTTGCATCTCGATCTTGTGTTTAAGAAAATCAGAAAGATCTTCATCTTCCAGCAATTCTGGAGGGTAGACTTGGTTCACAATTATGCCTGAAATACTTATTCCAAATTGCTCAAACATGGTGATTGCACGCTCGGTGTCTAGAATTGCCATCTTTTCAGGAACCAGTATCATGAAGAAACCAGTCTGATCTTCATTCTTCAACATCGAACTGAAAAAGGTAAGTCTGTCACGTATCTCTGTGAGTTCACCCATTATGGCATCTTCAGCTAGGTCTTGCTTAGTTTTTCCCGTAAATTTGGCTGCTACTTCCTCGTATTCTTCTGACTTCTCTCTCATATCTGTAATTTTATGAATCCAATTGTCCAAAACATCCGCAGTGGATACAAAACGAACTCCATGTCCAAAGGGAGGCATGTCAAATATATAGAGTTTGTAGTCTCCCCTAGAAACCAGAGAAACCATGGCATCATAAGTAGCACTTTCATGCATAGCAGGTTCGGCTTTTGCACTCTCTATGTACTCCTCTATCTCTTCAGGTATCTCCTCAAGCTGGTATAAGTCAAAGATTTTTTGTCTTACGCTTTGAGTATATAGCTCTATCTCTCTATCAGCATCAATCTCAGTGACATAGAGATTATCTGCGAGCTTGATCTCCCCTTTTCCAAATACATCCTTTTCGAATACGTCACTTAACGATGCTTGAGGGTCTGTAGAAAAAACAAGTGTCTTCGTTATTCTCTCATTAGAGAAGTGTATAGAAGTCGCTGCACTAAGAGTGGTTTTTCCTAATCCCCCCTTTCCTGCAAATATAAGAGTTCGAATATCTTTCTTTTGGTCAAAGAATTCTGTATAGGTTGAATAAGTATTTGACATCAGTTTCACCATGCCCTAAAAGCAAATAGAAATCTATCAAGCCGATTTCTTTAATAGAAAGCGTCGGTAAGATCCCTTTCTTTGAGCATTCTTCTTTTCCAAGTCTTAATCTGGGGTACAACATAAGGTAAAATACGTAATGAGTAATATGGTGGTAAAATAGGGATACCCATAAGGTCACCGAGGGTAATCAGCATAAACATGTGTTCAAAATACATCCTACTTTTTAAAGCCTGTCTGCTCATTCCGTGCATCGCTGCTCCATAGACAAGCCGTTTAACGGAAGCTCGAATCCCCTTTGGTTCTTCTTCTTCCTTATTGGGAGTGTTTTCTCCTATCTCGGACATTTCATTACCCTCATCAATGTTTACGACTTTTCTCCAATGATACTAGATTTTAACTCATTAGATAAAACGTACTATGATAGTATAAAAAATTACTGGGGATAATTTAAGTCGAGATAGCATTATCCAATTGTTACGTTGATGCTAATGTATTAGCAACTAGAAGAATTCTAGAAAACTCGAATGATGAGTAGCTTGTGAATCTTGAGCGGTTTGAAACTAACGAAAAATCTGGGTGCATCGCAATCACCTTACATTAAAGAAAGCCGTTGTGCTAAAATATACTTATTAGACCAAGGTTTTACATCAGAAAAACGAAGGTTTTCACGCATGTGAGAAAGATCGGGATCGGTTACTTTTCCTTTATCTTTAGCTTCCTTCTAGTCTTAAGCTGGTTTTAATCCTCGCTTTTATTATAAGAATAGAAATAATAAGACAAAAAACTAAAACAGGGGCAAAAAAGGGCTCCCATAGACTAATAAGGATCGTAGGGGCCACGCTTGCTACGATAAGAAAAATTTTCAGAATTTTTTCGCTAACTGAATCGTTCTGTTCATAAACTAGGTGTCTGTCACTAGTCTGGTTTACAAGGGGACTTTTTGTAAACCTTCGCGATTCAATTCGTTCTGAACGAACCACACAGTCCTTATAGAGTTTGAAAAGCGGACATTCTTGACAAAAGCCTGACTTTTCTCCTCTTGGACAGATAAAGTATCTTCTTTCCAATTCTCCTCAGGTGAATTGTCATATAAATTTTTTATTAACCTTCTCAAACGAGCAACGGATTGTATTTATTTTTGGTGTACAACTTAGTAACAGATCACAATGTTGATAGACCTTATTTATTTTTGAGTATTTGTATCAGGGCCCTACTTAGTCTTTCCACATTTTCTAGCCTAGCAGTAGAACCCATTAATCCAATCCGCCAAATTTTTCCTGCAAGTGTACCTAAACCTCCTCCAATTTCTATCTTGTAATTATCACGAAGGAATTGACGAGTCTTTACATCATCAACATTATCAGGAATACGTACAGCATTAAGCATTGGCAAACGGTAAGGCTTTTCTACAATTAATTGCAGATCCATTTCTTCTAACCTTTTCACTAATTCTTTATGACTATCATTGTGTCTTTTGAATACATTCTCAATACCCTCATTAAATATGAGCTGTAATGCTTGATAGAATGCATAAAGCATGTTAGAGGGGGCTGTATGATGGTATGTACGTTTTTTCTCTCCACTCCAATATTCACTTATCAGACTTACATCAAGATAAAAATTGGGAACTTTTTGATTACGATTGAGAACTGTTGAAAACGCTTCTTCAGAGAAGGTCACTGGTGCTAAACCAGGTGGACAGGATAAACACTTCTGGGAACCACTGTACACCGCATCTAACCCCCAATCGTCCACGTTAACCTGAATACCACCCAAACTAGTAACACAATCCACCAAGAATAGTGAGTTTGTGTTTTTAACAATTTTAGCGATATTCTCAATGGGATTTTTAACACCTGTTGATGTTTCTGCATGCACAGCTGCAACAATCTTGTAATCCTGTTTGAAAATCTCTGTTTCAACTTTTTCTTCTAATATCGGTGTCCCCCATTCAAATTCAATGGGAGTAACATGAGCTCTAAGTCTTGAGGCCACTTCAATCATTCGTTTTCCAAAAACACCGTTCACCAATATGAGGACTGAATCTTTGGGTTCGATCAAATTTACAAAACAAGTTTCCATTCCCGAAGAACCAGTACCTGATACAGGAAAAGTCACCGTATTCTTTGTATTCAGTAATTTTCTTAATAGAATCTGGATATCATCCATGATTTCAATAAAGTAGGGATCGAGATAACCTAGGGTTTTGCGAGTCATTGCATCATATATTTCAGGAGGGACGTGTGAAGGCCCTGGACCCATTAATAAAATCTCTTCAATACCATCTAAAAGATTTTTCATTGCGATTCAACTCTATTCTGGTGATTATATAAAGAATACTTTATTTTTTAAAATCTACTAATTTTTTTGATTACTACTAATATGAAAATTAAGAAGATATGAAAGATAGTAGATCTCGGAAAAGAAGTGATTGATTACGGAAGAAAAATGTCGTCCATGGCTGGTTTAGATTACAAAAATATATACCAGGGTATATTCCTTCATGAATCCACCGTTAATTGTAAATTTAAAATATCAACAGTCACACCTATTCTCTGCTCGCTTTTGCGGAGATGAAATAAAAGGAGAAAGAAGATGGGTTAGGAATTCATGTTTATCAGGGTTGATCCGATAGGCAGTCCATTTTCCATTTAGTTTTGATTCCATCAATCCTTCTTTACTAAAAGTTATCTTACGTCCAATTATCAAATTTTCCTCCTTTAATCTTGCCAATTGCTTCGTAATAATTGGTTGTTGTTCTTCAAACACCGAAGTTAAATCGCAAGTACATAATTCTTGCTGATTTAAGAGTAGACGCAGGATTTTTAATCTTAAAGGATGACCTACAGTTTTTAAAATTCTAATCCCGAGTTCATCTGGGAGTTCAGGATTGGCTAGATTTTCAACTTCCTTAGAAGTAAGATTACAACAGGAATATTTCATTCTCTCACTCATCGGGTTTATTGCTAGAATTATTCCAGATTCGACTATTAGTTCAGGTGCTTCGAATTGAACTTCCTCTTTTTCCCCAAGTTTTACAGATATATTTGTAAATCCTATTTTGTTCAATATTTCTTTATGTTCATCTTTAGTAAGTGCCCCTCCAACACAACCACACCACAGACTGGAATTTTCTCTAATTTCACGTCTTAAAGGTTTAGTTGCGATGACATCTGCATCTATCATAATTCCACCAGGTTTTAACAATCTGAATACTTCATTAAACACCTGTTTTTTATCTAAGGCAAGATTGATGACACAATTACTGATAATTACATCTGCACTATTATCAGGAAGAGGAATATCTCTTATATTTGCCTTCACTAAGGTGACATTAGAATGATTATTTTTTTGGGCATTCTCCCTTGCCTCTCTAATCATATCATCAGTAAAATCCACACCAATAGCTTTACCATTTGGCCCTACTAGCTCTGCTGCTATCATGAGATCATGACCAGCACCTGAGCCCAAATCAATAACAGTCATTCCTTGTTCAATGTAATCCATCAGAATAGGCTTTAAATATATGCATCCAAATGAAACAGGTTCATTTAAGCCTGATGTTGTTGATGGAGGACAACAGCTCTGAGATTGAGTCTGCGGTGCACAACAGGAAGACTCTGAGTTGTATTTCTTTCGTTTCAAGGCATTAGAGTATGATTGTTGTATAGTTTCTTCTTGTATTTTCATGCTTCATCAGGAGAAACATATACCGTTTTTGGTATATATCGTTATTGGTATGAATTATTGTTCGAAAATACAAGACATTTCTGTTTTCTACGAACATCAAGGCAAAAATTCACCACATATTTAAGTAGAAGACAAAAATGTTAATTTAAGTATCTGTACTAGGAACTGATCGTGTTGAATTGAGCTAAATAACTTAAAGATAGGAGTACAACAAGTGAAACGTTGCGTTATATTAGGGACAGGGTTAATAGGACAGCAATTTGTACGGCTTTTAGATACACACCCATATTTTGAATTAACAGAAGTGGTTGCATCAGATAAATCTGAGGGTCAATCACTCAAGAGTAAATGGAACTTGCCGTCATTTGAAATTCCAGATATGTTTGCTAATTTAAAATTGAGTTCACTTCGTAATTTAACCCCTAATAGTTATGATATAGTGTTCAGTGCACTCCCTGCATCAATAGCAAAAGATATTGAGTTAAAATTAGCCCAGAATGGAGACCAGTTTTCTCAAATGCTTCTGCGCATCGCTGTGAACCAAAAGTTCCTATCTTAATACCTGAAATAAATGCTAAACATCTTGAGATCATTACACATCAAGATTCGTTTAATAATAATGGATTTATTGTCACAAACTCTAATTGTACTGTTTCTGGACTTGCAATGCTATTAAATGAGATCAGACAAGTTCAACAAATTAAAAACGTTTATGTCAGTAGTTATCAGGCATTAAGTGGAGCAGGATTTGAAGGGCTTGAATCCATTCCTCGTGATCGGGTCATTCCGTTTATAGAGAATGAGGAAGAAAAGATTTCAATTGAAGTACGAAAAATTCTTGTTAACAGGGAAGAAATTACTTTGAGATTTCCCGAATCTGGATCGATTGCTTTCAAGAAGAGCCTTAAAGATAAAATCCTCCAACTCCGCTAAATAAGGTTTAATTTGAAAGATATATTTTTCAAACCATTAATGCCACGTAACTCTTGAATTAGCTTTTTAACGTTTTTTGCTTGATCATTTATCATTAAAATTTCAATACAGTCTCCAGAGGAGAGATGAAAATGTGAAGAGAAGGTTACATTAGATTGATGTTGTACACGCAAATATTCTTCTAGTGTAGTTGAATCATGATGATTGTAAATTACTGAAATCAATGTTACGATCATATCAGTATCAGAAATCTTCTCTAGCATCTTTTCTGAATCGAAAAAGTATTTTAGTGCATCCCGTATCATTTGAGATTTGGTTTGATATCCAAATTCTTGCTTCTTTGTAGAGAGTAATTTTTTGAATCGTGGATCACAAGAAAATGTAATTGTCTCACGAATTTCTTTTAAAGTCATTAAATCACCTTAATTAGCAAATTCTTCTTGAAAAAAGGAGTTAAAGTCAGTATACTTACCCTTTACTTCGCCTTCTTTTATTAGTATAATGTAATCAACAAATTTCATTATTTCAAAATCATGGGTTATTACTATCACTGTTTTTTCAGGGCTAAAAGATCTGATGAGAGTAATAAAATGGTTTTTCGACCATGGATCTATACCGATGGTGGGTTCATCTAATACAAGTATATCAGGTCGCATAGCTAAGATACCAGCAAAAGCTACTTTCTTTTTTTCGCCAAAGGACAAATTGAAAGTGATTCGATCCATTAAATGTGAGATATGTGCTGATTTTCCAGCTTGAACGACTCTTTCATGGATTTCAGCTATGCTCAAGTTCATATTCCTTGGGCCAAATGCCACATCATCATAGACTTTTGGATAAAAAATCTGTTCATCTGGATTCTGAAAAACAATACCAATCTGTTTTTGAATGGTTTTACGAGTTTTCTTAGTTAGAACTTGGCCGTTTACGAAGATTTCACCATTTTGAGCCAAAAAAAGGCCATTAAAATGCTTCATCAGAGTAGTCTTACCTGATCCATTAGGCCCGACAATAGCTGTGATTTTATGAAGAGGAAAATTAACAGAAATGTTCCTCAAAACCTCAGGCTGGTTTTTCATATATTTAAAACTTAAATTACGTACACTCAATGCGTATTCTGAATCCAATTTCATAGGAATAACAATCCTAAAAGCAAATCAATAGGTGAATTCTGTCCATAAAATCCAATAAAAATGCTGATATTTGTTGTAAAGATAACAAATAAGAAACCACTTCGTGTCCATGGTTTTTCGGGATGAGAGAATTTACTGGTGCCTGAAAATCCTCTTGCAGACAACGAAGCTGAAATGTATTCAGCGCGTTTAAACGATCGAGCAAGTGAGGCTCCTAAAATGTTACCGATAAGTTTTAATGATCTTAATTGCATGATAGGACTCTCACTATACATTCGATTCGAACGAGCATCTAAAATTCGCGAAAATTCCTCTTGGATAAGACTAAAAAAACGATAGGTTAAAAATAACAAGTTTGTAAGTAACCCTGGAAATTTTAAATCATCTAACCCGTAAATAATTTCGAAAAATGACTCCTCAGAACTAACGATCACCAAGATGTAGGAGATAATTACAATGCTACGAAAAGCAGTAAAAAAAGCAAATGAAACTTTGTTATGTGTTGCTTCAAACAAAAAATTGCTATAAGTTGGAGGATCAAAAGAAAAAAATGAAATGAGTGATAGTGAAATAATCAAAGGGAGTGTTAAAACAATTTGTTTTAAAAATGTCTTTCGAGGCTTTAAAATGAGGACGAGAAGGAGAAGAAGAATTGCATACCAGGAGACTTGAGAGAAATCAACAAGGAATGAACATCCAAGGACAATAAGAACTAAGCCGATAAGCTTACTCCTAATATCTAATACTTGCTTCTGAGTCCGTAGAGCACTACAGTAATGGTGTATATCTGTCATTTAAGAATTGCTCTTTTTTATTCGTAAGAATAGAAGAGGTAGACTGAATAAGCAAACAACTATAATTACTCCAATTAAACCGGAAACAATGGTTGCTATCATGTCATTCTGGATCAATTGATAAATTAGCGAGTCTTCAGATCCATAATCGGTTAAGAAGCCTAAATCAAATGCACTTCCTTCGTAGTTTCCCTCGCCGGCAGCGCTTTCTAAACCATCAGGATTAGGATCAGCAAATGGACTCAAGGTAAGCATAAGAATGACAATAAATATTGATCCAATCAAAATTTTCGAACGATTCTCCATTTTCTATTACCTTTTGGAAAAATTGTGGGTAGTTGAGGGATTATTAATCTCAAAAAATATATTCATTTGAATAGTATTGAAATAACTCACAATTATGAGTGTGATTATCCCCTCTCCAATACCAATCAGTAAGTGATAGAATAAGATAATCAAGAAGGAGTCCGCAAAATTTACTTGTGATACACTATTTATTACTGGAATTCCTATTTCTATCGCTGCAAAAACGGAAGCTATTATTACTGAGAGGAATGAACCTAAAAATACTCCTCCATAGTATCGATATCGATTTTTAGGAGTTTTATTGATCATAAAAAAACGTAAAATTAGATACGCTACAAAAACTCCAACAATAGCCATATTAAAAATATTGGCTCCAAGGGCAATTATCCCACCATCAGCGAAAAGGAAGGCCTGAATGATTAAAACCACAGAGATGACTAAACACCCACCCCATAAACCTACAATTGATGCAGCAAGAGCACCTCCTAGAAGATGCCCAGAAGTACCGCCAAGAATCGGAAAGTTCAACATTTGAGCAGCAAAAATAGTTCCAGCAAGAACTGCCATGTAAGTCAATCTTGTTTCATCAATATCTTTCATTTTTCTAATACTTGCCATGATAATGATAATTGTCACGATCCAGGTGATCATTAAAAAAAAAGGATCAACCCAACCATCAGGTATATGCATTTCTTCTCCGCCTTTCATATGTCGGAATTTTCATGTGTAAGACAAAACGGTTGAATTGTAAGACAATGACTAATAAGTGTTTTCTGTTTGCATAGATTAGCCTACTGTGTAATTTACAGATTTGTGAATATTCCACTAAGAATGGGTATCAATTTATTGGTTAATATTTATTCAATTACAGATTATTCCAAGGTTTATCTGAAGAGAACCAGAAAAAAGCAATTTCAATAAAAGACATTAAATAAATTCAAGAATATATTCAATAATAAATATCCCGTTCTTATAGTTCAAAATATCCAAGTACACCATTTTTAAGAAAAGATTATTTCCACACTAGTATTTCAGAGAGTTTTTTCCTTTTTATATCGGGTACAGTTACATTTTCAGCAGGGTAACCAACGGGCATTAATACAAATGGTTTTTCATTGATAGGACGTTTTAATATCTCCCGTAGGAACTTCATTGGACTGGGGGTATGCGTTAGTGTCACTAAGCCTGAATTATGAATCGCAGTAATAAGCATTCCAACAGCTATCCCTATACTTTCCATTACGAAATAATGCTTTCGTTTAGTTTTATTTGTATCAAAAGAGTAAACTTGTCGGAAAACAACAATAATGATGGGTGCTATATCCAAATAAGGTTTTTTCCAGTCAGTACCTAATGGAGCTAGGTCTTTACGCCATTCATCAGTAATTTTACGTTTATAAAATTCTTTTTCTTCGATTTCTGCAGCGATTCGAATCTTCGATTTAAGTTTAGGATCAGAAACCACAACAAAAGTCCAAGGTTGTTTATTCGCTCCTGAGGGTGCAGTTCCAGCAGTTCTAACAATATTTTCAACGATTTGCCTAGGAATTGGTCGATTAGAAAAATGTCGAATCGAACGACGCTTATTTGCATGGTGGTAGAAACCTCTTGACCTAGTCATCATTTCTTCTTCTACAATAGTCTCCGGAAAATAAGGAATAAATGGATAATCTTCTGTCAGAATCTTCACAACCAATATAAATCAAATTCAGAGTGGAGATTAAATTTCTTTTTTCTTTACTTGGGATTCAGGTATGATTATCTCCGTCAACCTTCAAAAGAATAAATCAATTTCAAAAATAAACTCTAATAAGTACAGGTTAGACGAATGAATGGTTTTTTCTCTACCTCCGTAAAAGGCTGGTTTAGTTTTTGACAATCTTAATGATCGGTTTATCTTCAGGAAACTACAGATTATTCTAAATCCTTCACGGTATCTCGAGTAAGTTTATCTGCTAATCTAATGGGCTCTGGTAAACGTTGACGTGTATAGCGTGAGATAAGGGATCTTGCAGTCTGAATGGAGAGGAGATTTCCAGGTGAAATATAAATCGGTTTGTAGCTTTGATTAGTAACCACTGCTGCTCCGATTTCTTGATTTTTATACATAACAGGAGAGAATTTATTTTCTAATAGGATTTGTTCATCAAAGCTCCCTATTAAGAGTCGCTTGGCAACCCCTATGGTTGGTTTATTCAGAATAATTCCTAAATGAGATGCAATACCCAACTTGTGAGGGTGAAGAATACCATTTCCATCAACCACAATAAGATCTGGTTTGTTTTGTAGTTTCTTATATGCCTCCACTATCCCTGGTGCCTCTCGATATGCTAGAAATGTAGGAACATAGTCAATTTTGGGTGTGTAGATATAGAACACATATTCTACCTGAGTTAAGCTAGGGATTTCTAGAACCGCTATACCAGCACAAGCATCACCATTAGAAAAATATGAAACATCACAACCCGCCACGAGGGAAATCCTTGATAAAGAAGGATGATCCTCAATAATCACCCTTTTTTGTAATGCTAATTGATCTTTACGTAGATTTTTGAAGTGATCTACCAAATTCGGAGGGATTTGTTTTTCTATCCACGGTTCTAGTTCTATACACACCATGTTTTTTCCACATAGATTTTAATCTTATAAGTAAATGTCTAAATACCCGTTTCTGTTTCTTATATGGAATCTCTAGCTAACATAAAATAGATAACTTGGATAGCACCAATCTGAAAAGAGGGGGATTTGCAGATAAAAAGAGGTGATAAGTAAGTTAAAAGTGGTACGGGGAATTTTTCACCTTTTTAATTTCTTTTTCTTCCTGTAAAGAATTATTGATGAGATAATCAACCCATAAACAACAATATCGAAAGAAGCCCAATCTGCATTTTGAGTAGTACTGGATGAACTTGGGGGTGAATAGCTGGGATCAATGATTATTCCATCATAAGCATATATACCACGATCATTCCCGCCTATATTCCCGAACGTATCTTTGAATTCTACAAATACAAATTGTGGCCCTATACCCATCAATGTGAACATAATAGTATTTTGAAAGTGTACCCATGAACCTCCTTCAAATGACGATGTTTGCGAAACTCGCATGTGTGTGATATCTGTTTCATTAGTGATCATTTTTAATGTTACTGTAGGATTATTAGTGTATTGATCTCCATTGTTAATAAAAACAAATGCAACAGGTCGAATTGTATCAATCCTAGGGATAACACTCATTATCGGACTATAACCACTTTCAGCCCCTCCTGAATTCACAGCAATCATTCGATAGTAATAAATTTCACCGTTAGTCAAACCAGAATCAATAAACTCGAGTGTACTCGCGTCTATCGAATCGTCTATAAGCACAAAGCTTTTACTAATGTTATCAGCACGATAAAGCTTAAATTGGACTACTCCAGGTCTTGGTTGGAATCGAATCGTAACATTCTGGTTCCCAGGAATGGCCAGAAAGTGGGGTAGAACAAGATTATCATCTTCCATGAAGTAGGGATCACGACTGCCATTGACCTCTGAGAAATCACTTTCTCCTCCGCGATCTGTATCTGCTGTTATTGGACTCGTCCCGTACATTAGCTCATCAAGATTTTCTAAACCATCAAGGTCTTGATCCCCTTTTCCACCGTCTTCACCAACCACAGTTTGGGTATTCATCCCAAATCGTGTTTCCCATCCATCAGGCAAGCCATCTTTATCCAAATCCTCATCAGGAGTTAGATGAAATGCTTGATTTACTTCACGCGTGAAATCTCCAGTAATAGAGGAATATCCAGTGGCTTGAACTTTGACAGAATATGTTCCTGGGTTCATTGTCCTTGTAAACCAATTTCCATAGACTCCATCAGCAGGTAAACCATCTCCATGATGTCCATCATCATAAAGCATTAAATTCCATGATTCATAATTCGTATAACTCGTTCCAGTTATAATGGAAGCATTAATACGAGCGTCAATAATAGGAGTATCATCAGCAAGTGACACAAGAATCGGAAATTCACACCCAGTTACTCTTAAACTAGGTTCTTTTAAAGATCGTCGATCAGGGAGAGGAAAATAGATATTCATTGAGACGGGGCCTTCAACAGAAGCTTCTGTGAAATATTCAATATCTCCTGATCCCTGACCAACTATTATTTTGTAAATACCTGCAATAGGTTGGTTTAAAATCCAAACGTAATGGCCATAGTAGTTTGTTACCCCTTGTTTTCCTCCTGTAAACGTTGCTGAAATATTTGCACCTCCAGGCGTTTGTACCACTACTGGTTGCCCAACAAGAGGAGAACTGGCTTTATAGTTAAGGACTATTGTAGCTTTTTTCGCTTGGTCGAGAGAAAATGAATCCTCTATATTCCAATTAGTCCCTTTAAGTACTGCTGAGTTTGAAAAGACTCGTTGTTCATTGGTTGTTTGCTCTGCGATAGAACGATAAATATCTGCTAGATCAGAGGTTAAAGTACCTGATGCAGGATCAAAAGCAAAATGAATCGACCCTTGTGTAGCATACGCTAGCTCTTGTAGTTCAGAAGCTTCTGTGTCCACACCTAATAAAATGACATGGACTTGTGTATGATTGTTCGTAATCATATCAGCAACGTCAGCTATGTATCTTGCGTCTGTTTCTTCCCCATCTGTCAAAACAGCGAAAAATAAAATTTCGCGCACATCTCACTCTGGTATATAATCTGAGATTTTATTTACTTTGATATTCAAAAGAGATTTAGGCTAATTAAGAATTTGAAAGCTTATACTAAAGGATGATGATCAAAACTAATCATTTTCTAAACATCTAGAAAGCTAACTAGAAATATTCACGGCCATTAATTTTCCTAATACAGATAAAATATATAATACAAATAAAGCACAAATATAGACTAATGATAAAAATATCTTCGAAAATAATTGTTTCTTCATAAAGGATCCTAATTCTATCAATCCAGTAAAAGGGGGTCAGAGTGGAGAGGAACTTAATTTGATCAATAGTATATGCCAGCATAAATACCAATAGAATTCCAAAATAAGTCATTCCTGAAATCGCAATTGCTTTACTGGGATTTTTTATGAATATGGAAAGCAATACAACTAAAAATGTCATTGTAATTACTATTAGAAATGTAAGAAAGATTCCAATTCCCAAAATTGGAATATAATTGAAACCGTTTCCATATAAACTTATACCTACAATATATGCAATATAATTTAATGAAAAGACGGTAAAAATTTCTAAGGTTATCGCAGCTAACCTTTCTTTTAATATTTTAGAGGTGGATCTTGAATGTGCAAATAATAAATCTAGGGTGTTTGATTTCTGATCTCTAATAATAATTTTTGAGCCCAAAAACATTGAAATTATTCCTGAATAAAGGAAATACTCTCCAAAACCTTCAGTAGCAATATATCCAATAAATGAGTTTGCAACACCATGATCTCGTAAAATTGCGCTCATCAAGACATCCATTGAACTATAGGTCTTTGAAAGACCGACCCACGCTTCATCTCCAGGATACATTGATGGTGTAACAAGACCTGAAATTGTCAATAACAATGCAAACAGGTAAATGAATGCCTTATCTGATTGAAGTTGCTCAACAAAACTGGGAAATCGGTGTTGGAATCTTCCAACAAAAAAGAAAAGCAATGGAATTCCTTTTTCTTTAGATTTTTTTTCGTCAATTTCATGAGAAAAATGAGGAATAAGATCTTTCCGATCATTTATTACAAGGATTATTCCAAATATTAGGATAGAGAAAATAAGAAGATAAAGAGCCTTATCCCACACAACTTGTCCAATAGAAGGTTTTAGAATTGTAGATGCACTATCATAATAATAGAAAACTTGAAAATATTTGAGGAATTCTAATTCTTCAGAAAATAACACAATAAGACCAATTATGAATGATCCTACAATTATAATACCAATATAACGTTTTGCACGACCAGAATCTAAGAATAAAACAGCAAATAAGATACTGATTAGCCCTATAAAGACAAGTAGTATAAATAATTGAATACATGATGCAAATAATAATTCAATGGAAATATTTTGGCCAATTACAAGTGATAAAAGATAAATAACAAGAAATAAATAAAGTATCGATCCAAAAGACAATGATAAGACAGCTAACATTTTTTCTAGTAAGATTTTTCTTCTGGTTATCGGATTGGACATTAATAAATCAATTGTATTATCATCATTATCCTTTGAAAAGACGTTTGTACCCACGAGTGCAGGTATTGCTGTATATAAAATTCCAATATAACTAAAAAGAAACAATGCCAACCAGAATCGATATTCACCTCCCTCTCCATAAACGATCCCATAAATCGCCTCCCAGTCTCCCATATCCTCTAAACCAGTGATTTGTTCAACAGCTGCTTCATCACCTGGATAAATCATGATCATTAATACGATAAATACTGTTGAAAAGAATAAAAAAGCAAGCATTAATCCTTTTTCTTGTCTGATGCTATCAAAAAAAACCTTCATTTACTTCCCCCCAGATCTATTCTTAAGATCATAAAAATGCATAAAATAGTCTTCAAGAGACGGTTCTGGTGCATAAAATCTTTCTATGGGAAATCTGGAAATTTTTTCAAGAAAAGTATGAAAATCACCCTTTACTATCAAAATTAACTCATTTTTGTCCTGAGATAATACCGTTATATTCGGATCCTGAAGTAATGACGGATTAACCTCGGATTTAAAATCAATATGGACTTTCTGTACTACCTGTTGGTCAAGTTTAGAAACATCCATGGTTGAGATAATTTCACCCTCTCGAATTATTGACACTAGATTAGCAATTTTTTGGATTTCTCCTAGATAATGACTAGAAATAAAAAAAGTTTTTCCATTTTCTACTTCTTCAGTGATTAAATCATATAGAACCTGTTGCATTAAAGGATCTAATCCACTCGAAGGTTCATCAAAAATATAAAAATCAGGATCATGCATAAACGCTTGAACTATGGCAACCTTTTGCCTATTGCCCCTGCTTAACGTTTTAGTATTTTTTGTAACATCCAAATCAAATAATTTCACCATTTCTTCCATTCGCGATGAGGGCCGATTTGATCTAAGAGAAGCAAAATAATCAAGCATTTGTTTGACAGTTAAATGTCCATATAAAGCTACATCACCGGGAATATATCCAATTCTATCATGAATTTGAACATTAGATCGATCAACAGGAATTCCAAATAATTTTACCTCCCCACTTGATGGTTTGAGGATACTAAGAATAATTCTAATAGTGGTGGTTTTTCCTGCTCCATTTGGGCCTAAAAATCCGTAAACTGTTCCTGTTTTAACAGTAATATTTACATTATTTACAGCAAGGAGTTTTCCATAATATTTGCTGAGATTATTGATTTCAAGAACTATTTGTTCAGTCATTTAAACCAACTCTTGAGCACTTTTAAGCACTTATCAATGTTTAATGAGATTGTTTCCTTGAAAACATATAAGGTTTATGTTCTTGACGTTTGAGAACATATAAAATTGGTAATCTTCACATTTGAGAACATTTAAACCTATATGGATCTAAAATTCTCATTATAATAGAAAAGAGAGTCGAATGAAGTAATAAAGTCAGATTAGATGAAATAATTCTAAGATGATGTAAGGTAACTATCAGGAGTAATGCCTTGATAATGGAGACAAAATCGGATTGAATAAATTTGGTAATGTCTGAACTCCGTCCATGGCTGGTTTAGATTACAAAAGTATATACTAATATTTCCTTGCTAGGATTACGGTTAAAGCTAATCATCTTGTTCAAAGAAAAAAACTTCCTCAATTGGTGTTTTGAAAACCTTTGCGATGTTGTATGCCAATTTAAGTGAGGGATTATATTTTCCCTTCTCCAAGAATACTATAGTTTCCCTTCTCACACCTACCTTATCTGCAAGTTCCTTCTGAGTTAGGTTTTCCCTTGCTCTTAACTCTTTAATCCAGGTTTTCATAGATTTTCCGCTCATCCTCTCTGCTCATACCAATAATACAGAAAATATTGTAAAGAAACCCCTACTGCAATAATAGGACCAGTTAAAGCAATAAAAGATATATTGTTGAGGAGATTCATGGCATTTAGTACGATCAGAACCATTAGAGAGATGTAAAGGAATCTAAAACTCCAATCTGTAGCCTTTAACCTGTTAGTTATTGATCTCTCATCGTGACTAATAATTGAGACGTTTTCATGTCTTCGTTTGAACTCCCTGAATGAATAGAGTAAGAGCGAAGTTCCAAGTATGATAATGAATCCGCTCAATAAAATTTCATTATTGTTTTCACTTGTATAAACCCCTAGGCCTCCCATTAAAATTAAAACTCCACCTAGTAGAATAGGAATTACTAATGGAAAGGTTTTTTGATTGAGAGCTTCCGATGCCATATTCTTTAACCCCTAAACAGCAAGTACTAACCTCTCTCTGTTAAACCATTTTTTTGATATGTAATAAGCCCCACCTGTAAAGATCGTAATAATAAGCGATAACAACATACCATGTAACATCGGATTGGTGCCAAGAAATTCTTTCAGGAATATAGAAACCAAGAAAATAATTAAGAGTCCACCCATCGGCATTAATACAGCTCCTCCATTCTCTGCAATTGCTGGGAATCTCAATGTTCCTAGAATAAAGATAAAAGTCGTAAATATCACTGAAAGTGGTCCAATTAAAAATATTAAAAGTAATATTGAAACAGCAACATCATCTACAAAAATAAGCACTATCACGGAAAGAAATGCTTCTACCAGTAATCCTACAATGATACATGCCATGCTTTTACCAATAAAAATCTCCCCTTCTGAGATTGGAGCTGCAAGGATTGATTTTATTGTTTTCCATCTAATTTCGTTAATGAAAGTATGTATTCCAACAAGAGTCGTAATCATAACTGGAATAACTAAAAAAAACATTAAGCTTAAGTATTCGCTTCCAGGTTCAGCCTGATTCATAACTTCCAGTAATTGAGGAATAAATACTAGTATTGGTATTCCCATGGCAAGCAATATAGGGAGAACAACACTCTTTGACCCAAATCGTGTTCTTAACTCCTTCTTACAAATTTCTATCTCTACCTCAACCATGATTCTCACCTATCACCGCAAAATAAACATCTTCTAGTGTCGAGGTTTTCAATTCAGACTTAATTTCAGCTATTTTTCCTACACAAAGAATTTCACCCTCACTTATGAGTGCTACAGAGTCACAAACCTTTTCTGCTCTAGCTAAGAGATGTGTTGTCATGAGTATCGTTTTACCATCTTTTTTCAGTTCAGTTATCATGTCTAAAACTTCTTTTGCTATCATAGGGTCAAGACCTGAGGTAGGTTCATCTAAAAAAAGAATCTCTGGATTATGAATCATAGCTTTCGCTAAACTAACTTTTTGTTTTGTTCCTTTGGAAAGGGTTGAAACAGGAGCATTCTTCTTTTCCCATATATCGAAAAACTCAAGCAATTCCTCAATTCTGACTTTTCTTTCATTCTTACTGATTTTATACAATCCTCCGAAAAAATCAAGGTTTTGAATAATTGTTAAACCTGGGTATAATCCGAAATCCTCTGGTAAGTAACCTATCAAACGCCTGATTTTTATTCCCTTTTTTGAAACATCATACCCAGCAACTATAGCTTTACCAGAAGTCGGTGCTAACAGTGTTGATAATATATTCACAGTAGTAGTCTTTCCAGCACCATTAGGACCAAGAAAAGCAAACACTTCTCCTTCCTCAACCTGAAAACTGATATCATTAACAGCAGTTATACCATTAAATTCTTTTGTTAGATTTTTGACCTTGATCATTTTTTTTCATATTTCTCCTTCGGTTTACACGTTAGATATTTCTAACATCATGTTAAATATTTCTAACATTCATATAAAAAAGTATCTATTTAGGAAAATTATTAGAGCGATAAGCTAAGAAAAAGGAATGAGTGCTTGGATATTTGATATTCATGAATAATTTGGACATTCTACCCTCATTGATAGTCCATTTATAAGAAATCAATGTCGTCCATGGCTGGCTTACCTAGGAAAAGTATATATGCCAGTATACCCTGATTAACAGGAATATTACCAACACATAGTAAAATCTACTTGAAAAAAACCTTTTGTGACAAGCTCAAGGTAGGTGATATTAAGTGCAGAACAAGTATCAACGTTTTTTGATTCCAGGTTTTCGACCGTTTGATCCATTAGAGCTGGCAAAAAAAACAGAGAAGATAGTGACGAGAACAGGTTCTGCGGGATTGGAGAGGAAGTATGTAAGTATTTATTCAGCTCCCGTTTATGGTGGAATCGCGACAGGGTATGCTGTGGGATGTTGTTTACGCTGTATTTATTGTTGGGGGAATTGGTCGAGGGACTTCCCCGAGACATATGGATCATTTCACTCACCAGAAAAGGTAGCAAAGAGGTTGTTTAAAGCAGCAGAAGAAGGAATTACTGCTAAAGGATGGCAGCGTTTTAAAAATATCAAAATTGAGAAGCTTCGCTTATCAGGGAGTGAACCAACGTTAGGAAAAGAACATTTACTAGCCCTATTGCCTTATATAATGACCTCGAAGTATTCTCTTTTCATCCTGGAAACAAACGGAATTCTTCTTGGTAATGACTTGAACTATGTGAAGCAACTAGCTGAATTTAAAGATAAACTCTACGTACGAGTATCATTTAAAGCAGCCACTCCAGAAACCTTCACTCAGGTAACGGGTGCCATAGGTAAATATTTCAAACTTCCCTTCAAAGCATTAAAATCCCTATTGGATGAAAAGATTTATACTAGAGCAGCAGCTATGACTGATCCAAGAGTCATGTCGAAAGAGGAGAGAAACACCTTAATTGAAATGCTGGAGGAAATCGATCCGTCAGAAAACTATTCTAGGACATTGGAAGAAGAACAGATCAATGGATATGATACAACTATGAAACGATTGACCGCGTCCACTGACAAGAAATTTGCGGAAGAACTCACAAAACGAATAAAAGTCCAGAATATGAAAAGAAAATAAAGAAGACCAAATCAACGTTTGCAGTTAACAGGAAGATCTAAAATTCTTCAGTCTCTTGTAGGCATCGTTTAATGGTTAATTGGATTATTATCATTTTTATTCTAAAGCTTCACCACAGAAGGAGCAAAATGGCTGTTCTGATAAAATCATTCCACTATAGAGGCAATCTTTACAAATAAAGTGACCATTGGGGCATTCTTTCCCGTTTTGAGGTCCTTTTTCTTCCTCACAAGTATTACATAATCTTTTTGACATAATATTTCCCTTATTGTTATTCAACTTCAATTTTATACTTTCTGAATAATAAAGCCATCTATGAAATTCAGTAATAGCCAACGTCTTGACAATTAAGACTTAAAAGTAGGGGGGTTCAAACTTAGATTGTATATTCTATTTTTCCCTTGAGGGCTTAGTAAAATGATTTTTTTTCACCAACTCCGTCAAAGGCTGGTTTAGATAAGAAAAATATATACCCGAGTATATTCTTTTTCTAATATAAACAACGCAAAGCTCCCACTTTTGTAGAAAGAAATCTCTGTGGTTAATTAGGCTTCAAATACCGATATAGTCCTACGAAAGTCAGCCGACTCATGATCCTCATCAATATTTTCTACTCGATAAGTAATCCCTGTTTTTCGTTGGAGTACGATAGCTGAATGTGCGCCAACGAATTTGGATCGGATCGAAGCAGTCGTACCAACCCACAAAAAGATTTTTCGCAAGACATCATTAATGAAAAGATAAACCATATCCTCATTCAATGGTTCTGAAGAGAAAGGAATGGGGTGGAGTTTATCAGGATGGGTTTGTACACAAAAAAGGTGAATATTTTGTTTTTCAACAGGTTTCAGATGACTATTAGTATATTCAATCGGTTTTATTATTGGGAGATTCCGAAACATCTACTTATCCTCTATTGAAGTTAAAAACCTATAAAGAGATTGTAATTAGAGATAAACTTACCTCTGAATACCTACTAGGCTTTCTCATTTAAATATCATCAAAAGATGCCCAGAATATCCCGAATAGGTTAGTTCTGAAAATTCGTCAAACATTTCCGTTGAAAATGAAATAATAAAGAAAAGAGAGAAGGAAGGTTTAAACTTTAAACCTTGAGGCCAGACTAGACAATTCTAAAGCCATTTCAGTTAGATTTTGAGCTGTATCGGTCATTTCACTCATAGAAGCTGTCTGTTCCTCAGTAGAAGCGGTGAAGTCACTGGTAACAGATGATAAGATAATCTTCAGAGGAAGAATAGGGAAACGGTGAAACGAGCATCCTCAGCGAATGCAAGCTGAAAAACATATCTCTTCGGAGATTGTGGAGAGTAGCGCTAAGGTTAATGTCAGGAACTCTGTAAAGGTAACGAAACAGAGGGAACAGAAGCCGGATTACTCACTGGAGCAGCGCCGTTTTTAGTAAGATACTCATTTCCCTTTCGTTAGGGACGAGATAGTAGTAAATCTTTATTTTCGGAACCAATAACCTTTTTTTTGTATATCTATTACTAATCAGAAATTTATTACTGATCAGATCATATCAATATCATAAATCTAATGAAAATTTAAGAATCTGCTTGAGTAATTTATAAAAAAAGTAAGGGAAAAACCCTCTCATATTAAAAATAACTAATAAACTAACCTTTAATTTCTTGAACCAATAAAGTTCGTTGGGGTTTTTGAAACATGGATGAAAATTGTAATTGATTAGTTCCAACAGGATTATTCACTGTAGATTTGGAAATCCAAGATACAGTCACATTATAAGTCCCAGCAGGTAAATTTTCAGTTTCACAGAGTATAAACATATTTCCTCCAATATGTCTGGCACTGGCTAGATCATTTCCTAATTCTGTATATTCAATTCGTGTATCTCGTTTTGTACCGGTACCAATATTCAATGCGATATTAAAAATTAATGCTTCATTTGGTCCAAAGTCGTCTGATATAACTAATAAGTACGGAGAAGAAAACATTGCCAGAATTTTAGAATTATTTTGGATAGTTATTGCCAAATGAGTATCCTGAACATCACAATATTAAATCGTTGCCCAATCGGAAATTGCTGCAATTGTATTCACAGATTTATGTTTTTCCTGGATTAAAATCCCCGTTGAATTGGGGTCAGCTTGAAGACTTGGATAAATAATAGGCATACCAACGAACATTGTTGTTGGCACTAGTATAATCAAAAGTAAGCTTCCTATAATATTTGAATTTTCCATTTTATTTTTCTCCTTTTAGAATTAAAGGCTACAACTGTACAATCAGAACACTGAATATTTTTAAATCTTCATGTGTACCCAAATTTTAGAAAAAGTAGTAAACTCGGGAAACCACTTCCCAAAGCAGGAGTATTCGCTCATTATCAAAGAGAAGTACTTGCCCATAATCTTGCCGTTAAAATAACTGGAAAAGGTAAAACCACACGATACAATGGTTTTGGTTCTTGTTTTGTCGAAATTGGAGGGGGTAAAGCTGGTTTTGGTAGAGGGAATTTCTATGCGGAACCTGTACCGCAAGTCAAAATCTATAAGCCACGTAGATATTGGCACTGGGGGAAAATATTATTTGAGATAAGATGGCTGAACAAATGGGTTAGTAAATGGTTCTAGGAATTTCGCGAATAGGATTGGATTCAACACACTCCCTACTCAAGTAATTATTCTAACTTATGAACTCCGTCAAAGGCTGCAGTACTTCGTAACTTCATTTTTTTGAGCGGGATGAAAAAAAAGGAGGGGAAACCTTTAAAAGTGGATTCCAGCGAGGAATCACTCAAATGACCAAACTTAAGTTACCTCGCTTTCCGCCACGTAAAGCTAGAAAAACTCCGACTCTTATAAACTTTATGGTACGCTGGTTGGATAGATTTCAATTCTTGTCAACCCCCATTCCTGCTAAATCACCGTTTACTATGAAAGGCAGGTTAAAATTACTTTTACTTACCGCACTCGATCGAACCTCCATTTCTCGGAAGGCTCGAGATCTTCGCGAGCTACATCTCCCAATTCCCTCTGGGGAAGCTACCCTGGCATGGTTAAGAACAAATTCTGTTGAGGAAATTACGCTCTCACAACAAATCGGCTTTCTTAAGTTTCTTGAAAGTCTTCCCGAGAACTTTCAAAGCGCAAGAAAGCAAGGAATGTTGTTAGCGATCGATTTTCATACTGATCCTAACTATGCAAGGACGGTTTCTCCTTACATCTGTAAAGGTAAGAAAAAGGCCAGTACTCATAAATTTTATCAGTATATAACGGTTATTTGGATAAATGCACCCGAACCAATCACGTTAGGGGTTCAACTCGTTCCTACAAAGCATTCTGTTTTCAAGACAGCTCAGAACCTTTTGATGCCTTTACTCACTCAAGAACGAATTGTTGGAATATTGGCGGACGGTAGCTTCTATAACTGGGATTTCATTAAGTGGCTTGTTAGTGAACAGGTCTTCTTCATTATTCGTGGACGTGTCAATTCGGGAGTCAAACCTTTAGTACAAAAACATAAAGAAAAGTTACTTCAAAAAGGGGATGCCCTAATCGTGAATTATAAATTGAATAAAGGTCACACCCGCGAGAGATTTCCAGTAAAACTTGCTCTGTGTCAAGAGGGTACTCGTGTTATAGCTTTAGTTGTTCCCACTACATGTAATCTTTCAGGAAAGAAGATAGCTTTACTTTACCGTCGAAGATTCACGATTGAGACCTATTATCGTCAGATGCACCGATTTCAAATCTTTAGTTGTTCTCAAAACCCAACTCTTAGATTCATTCTTGTTCTCATTGCATTTTGGTTGTGTAATTTCTGGGCCTACTTTAAATCACCGATTCACATCTTAAAATCAGCTAGTCGGCGATGTCGAGCCGATTTTGTTTATTCAGCGAACGATTTCTGCGAATTCATTGTCACATCATGGCATCAAGCACTTTTTAGAAGACAGGAGGAGTTTTCAAGGAGGTGATACGAAGAACTGGCTGGTTTGACGACGTTTCGGTTTGAGTCAATTCATAGATGTAAAAATACCGTTTTAATGATAATTAAAAAAGAAAAATCATAAAACTTACATACAACATCTAACCTGCTGATCCTGATCAATGGAATGATTCATTAGTAATCACCTAAGATTTAGGGGTCATTAAAATCACTTGTTTTTCCGAATTTACTAAATCCCCCTTATACTGTCCGGTTCCAGTTTATAATTTAATTCAATTCCTATTATTTTATTGGATTTTCTTCATTAGATATTCTTTGATCCTTCAAAACTGGGTAGATATTGTAGATCTTTTGCCATTCCTTTTCAGCAAAATCTCCATACTCTTGATGCAAATTTCTCACTTGTGAGAAGCTCTCATTTGTTATAAATATCGAATTTACGATTGCTTTGGGGAATAATGCTTGGAATTTTATCCTATTAATCGAAGACTGTTGTTCTACTTTTCGGCGTTTCCGTCTTCTGCTTTCACGAGAAGTAGGTCCCGTCCTATTTTGAAGGTATTTTACCTCAACTATTAAATATTCAACTCTATTCTTATCTTGATTTACTAAAATTAAATCCAACTTACCTTTATTACTCATTTCTGGATCTATGGGAAATTCATAAGCAAAAACAAAAGGGAATTTTTGTATCTGTTTGATTTGAGTTTGGAAATGCAGTAAGAATTTGATGAGAATAAATTCGTTGATGTTATCAACAATTGGAATTTTGTAGATTATCTCCCTCCATCTCCTATCTAGTTTTCTATATTCACTCCTTTTTAGGAATTTTTCTTTACTGAAAGAAAATTGCTGAAATTTTTCTATAATTTTAGACATATGGAAAACATCTCCATTTATTCATATGCATATTTCCTCTGATTCATTTAATTAGGCTAAATGCTAGTCTTTTAATCATCACTTCCCAATCTATCAGAAAAAATAAATAAATATCCATTCGCCAATGAGCTTTTACATTATCAAATTACACATATTATTTGAAGTTGATGAGAAAGAAATGAGATCCAAAGAAATTCTGAAATTAAGAAAAAAAATTTCACAAATCAACAGAGATCTCCAATTAACACTGTTCGTTCAAGACTTTTTCATAATGAAGAATGAGGTTCTAATCAAGTCTCAACCTGATTGTTTAACCGAGGATTGTTTTTCCTCTATAGCTCGTTCTAAGAAATATAATGTAAAACTTAATGATTTTGACACCGATTTTAGTAAATCGAGAGAATTTACATTTGAATCTACCTTCGTTTTTACGTATTCAATTTTTGAAGACTATTTATTGTCGCTCTTCAAATTCATTAAGAAGATACGGACAGGATCTCAAACAAACTCAATTGTCAACCCGAATTCTCAAGAAGGAAATCCAGAAAAGAAATGTAATACCATATTATTATCTCTAAGTAATTATCTCTTCCCAGAAAGGGATTGTGAAGATCAAAGATGCTTTGATCAAAATATAATTGACACAAATGACTATATTAGAAAAAGGAGGAATCATATCGTCCATGATAGAAAAAAGCAAACAAAATCCCTTGCAGAATTAATCTCATCTAAAGGTGTTTTGCTTAATCAATATTGGAGTGAAATTAGAAGAAATAAGAAAAAGAAAAGGTTTTCCAACATAAATTTTGCTAAACCGATTATGCATAAGGTAGTGCAGAAAAAGAACGGAAGAGAAGCAAATAAGGGTAAAAAAGAGGCAAAAATGATTAAAGAAAAGATGGACGAAGCAGAAATGGTTGAAATATTAGTCCTTATAAGAGAATTATCTTCTATAATTGATAAAAATGTATTAGAAGCTTTAGATAAAGATACGATTATAGCTCACGTGCTTGAAAAATATAAAACAAAGAAGAAATATATTTTCGAAGATCCTAATCAAGAGAAGAGATTCAAGAACAAATTTATTAAATATGCCGAGGAACAATATAATATTAAATCTCACGAAATCATGGAATATATGAAATTCCAATATGATTAAGAGAAGCTGTAGTTTAGTGGCAGAACACCCTCCTTGAGGAAAGTGCAATTTTGAGCAACATTTACACGTTCCTCAAGGGGGGGCGTGGGTTCAAATCCCACCAGCTTCACTAATTCTTCTTCCGTCCTTCGGTATCTAAAAATATATGCATAATGACATTCTTTTGAAAAATCCATTGATAAGAATCATCGATAAGGCTGGTTTGACGACGAAAAAAAGTTTCTTCATAGAAGAAAGTGTTACAAAAACTTCGATCACATTTCAAAATATGAAATTCCAGTGTACAAATTAAGTATGTTGCCCATTTTGATAAAGCAATTTTATGTCACCCAATTATGTAATTACATAAGCGATTTAAACTGACAATTTACTGAAAACAATACTAGTGATATAATCAATGAATTTACATATGCGACTATGACGTAACTTGCTAGTCACCTGGCAGACCAGTGTCATAGACATGGCATTTCATTGATTCGATCATTATTAGGTGACCATTATGTCGATAGTGAAAGATTTTAATGAGATAACACAATATCTCAAGAAAAAGTGGGAGAAAGAGAAGAGCATATCATTTATTGTTGATGGGGCAAATATCCTTTACAACAATAAACGAATTAAATTTAATTTCATGAGGTTCAGTGTCCTAGTAAAGTACCTTGAAAAGCTTACAAATAAAATATTCATAATCCTCCCTGAATATTTCGAAATTAGATTTAAAGATTCCAGAATTCTTCAAAATTTGAAAAACTCTGGGAGAATTTTCTACACTCCTTCAAATTGGAATGATGATTATTTTATCCTTGATTTCGCAGAAAAATTTGAAGCTTTTGTAATATCCAATGATAAGTATAAAGAATTTTACAAGGATTTCCCAATATTAACCCAAAAGAAAATCCTTCCCTTTTCAATTATTGAAATAAACGAAGAAATACAAATTAGTATTCCTTCCCTTTCTTTACTATTTTAATTAATCAAACAACACATTTAGGAAGTAAAAAAAAATGAAGATATTGATATTAGGGGGAGCTGGTTTTGGTGGTTCAGGTTTAACTCAAAGACTCGTGAAAACTGGCCATGATATTTCTATACTTGACGTAATAGCTCCTCGACATGTAGAAATGATTAGACACCTATACGAAAATGAAACCGTTAAGTATATTTGGAAATCGACACAAGATATTTCTCCAGATGATATAAAAGGTTTTGATATTATATTTGACTTCGCAGCTCAAGCTGATGTTCCTTTAGGATTTACTTCTCCAATACATACGGCCCAAAACAATATTTTGAGTATGTATAGACTCATGGAATGTTTCAAAAAATTTCCTCCTAAAAAGTTCATCTACATGGGAAGTGGAACAACTTTTGGTCCAAACCAACCCCTCCCAATCAATGAAGGAGCCCCGCAATATGCTGCAAATCCCTACTCTGCATCCAAACATTGTGCAGAAATCGTAGCCCTATCTTATCATCGAACATTTGGGATCCCCATAACTATTCTACGTAATGGAATTGTTTATGGAGAGAATATGCGTCGTGAAATAGTTGTTGCTAGATTTATAATTAATGCTCTTCTGAGTAAACCTCTAATTATTGAGGGAGGAGATCAAACTCGTGATATCAATTATGTAACAAACACTTTGGACGCCTTAGAACTCCTGCTGAACGTTGATTCATCAACGATTAACGGTGAAATCTATCATTGTGCAACTGGTGTGGAAACTTCAATAGATGAACTTGCGAATACTATCTTAGAACTAACCCAGAGTGAATCAGAGATTCAACATGTCACGTATCGTCACGGTGAACAAAATGTTCGACAGTGTTTAGATATTTCAAAAGCAAACAAAATTTTAGGATATCAACCTAAGATTTTTCTCAGAGAAGGATTGAAACGCACAATTAAATGGTTCAAAGCTGAAAATGAGCGCCTAGGACTATCAGGGGGGATTTGAATAAGAATTCTGAAAATAATACATGGTTATCCTCCATTATTTAACGCGGGATCAGAAGTATATTCCCGTATGCTAACACATGGATTGATGAGGGCGAATCATCAGGTAAGCGTGTTTACACGTTTTGAAAATCCTTTTTTACAAGATTATGAGATAAAAGAGTCAATAGATACTTTAGATCCACGTATTACGGTTTACCAAGTTAACATGGCAAGGGATAAAGATCGTTATAGGCATGTGAAGCTCGATGATGCCCTTTCATCCTGTATAAATGAGTCGAAACCAGATCTCGCACATATAGGACATCTCAATCATTTATCTACTTCAATGGTTGAAGTTTTAAATTCTCACAACATTCCAATTCTCTTTACGCTGCACGATTTTTGGTTAATGTGCCCCCGTGGACAATTTTTACAAATCGGTTTAGGAGAATATCCACTATGGAACTTGTGTACTGGTCAAGAAGATAATAAATGTGCTAAGTCTTGTTATTCACGATATTATACTGGTTTAGAAGGATCATTAGAACGAGATATCCAATACTGGACGAACTGGATACATCAGAGAATGGAGCATATAAAAGAAATAATTAAGAAAGTTCAAATGTTTGTTGCACCTTCTAAACATTTATACAATCGGTTTGTAAACGAATTTAATATCCCTATAGAAAAAATTGTCTATTTAGATTATGGTTTTGAAATTAACCGATTAAGGAATCGAACAAGAAATAAGGAAGAAAGCTTTGTTTTTGGATATATTGGTACTCACATTCCCGCAAAAGGCATACATCTTTTAATTAAATCTTTTGGAAAAGTAAAAGGGGATACTAGGTTGAGAATATATGGTCGATCGCGTCCCCAAAATACATCCGCGTTAGGGGATATTGTTAAGAAGCTTCCAGAAGCAAAACAGGAACAAATAGGATGGTTTCCTGAATATCAAAATGAAGATATAATGGAAAAGGTCTTTAATAGAGTAGATGCGATCGTAGTACCCTCAATTTGGGATGAGAATTCTCCATTAGTAATCCATGAGGCACAACAAGCTCGAGTACCAGTTATCACAGCTGACTATGGGGGGATGAAAGAATACGTTGCTCATAAGCAGAATGGCATACTCTTCAAACATCGAGATATTGCCGATCTCGCGTCTCAGATGCAATTTTGTATCAAGAATCCCGGGCAGCTGAAGCAGTTAGGAGCAAGGGGATATTTATATTCTGAATCTGGTGATATTATATCCATTGACGAACATGTAAAAGAGCTCGAGAAAATATACGAAAGATTAATTGAAGTGAATCAATAGTTGATGAATCTTAAACATCTAAAGGTTCCTTGGCGAGTTACTTTTGACACAAATCCTGATGATTGCAATCTTCATTGTATTATGTGTGAACAACACAGTGATTACCATCGTGATTACACAGAGAAGGAAAATAATAGTAAAAAAGAACAAATGCCACTAGAGTTCATTAAAAGCGTTCTTGATGAGATTAGCAATAAGGGGTTGAAGGAAATTGTACCATCAACGATGGGAGAACCATTGTTATATCAAAAATTTGATAAAATACTTGATTATTGTCATCATTATAATCTTAAATTAAATTTGACTACAAATGGTACATTCCCAAGACTTGGAGCAAAGATTTGGGCTCAAAAAATCATACCTGTTGCTAGTGATATAAAAATTTCATGGAATGGGGCAACAGCATCAACTCAAGAAGCTATAATGAAAGGAACACGATTTTCCAAAAATCTTCAAAATCTAAAGGATTTTATTCAAGTTAGAGACGAAATTGTTAACGAAATAGGGACATCTTGCTCAATCACTCTTCAGATGACATTTATGGATAAAAATCTTGCTGAAATACCTGAGTTAATCATTCTTGCCGTAAAGTTAGGGATAGAAAGAATTAAAGGACATCATTTATGGGTTCATTTTCCAGAAATTCAACCTCTATCTTTGAGAGAACCAGAAAAAGCTGAAGGATGGAATTTGATGGTAAAAAAAGCTCATCAGATGGTTGATAAATACAGATTAAAGACGGGTAGGAAAATTAAACTTGAAAATTTTAAATTCTTAAATTTAGATTATCCAAAAATACCTGATGGCCTATGTCCTTTCCTTGGTCAAGAAGCTTGGATCTCAGCAACGGGGAGATTTGATCCATGTTGTGCTCCTGATACTCAGAGAAGGAAATTGGGATTTTTTGGCAACATTTCTGAAAAAAATTTTACATCAATCTGGAATAGTGATAAGTATAAATCCCTTCTGACAAGTTATTTATCTTATCCTTTATGTCAACAGTGTTTAATGCGACAACCAACTGAAAAGTGATATTCTATGGATTTAAAGGACATAATAATTGCGAGTGATGAATCTCATCACCTCTATAAAAGGAAACCTATGTATTCACAACGTTTTCGAAAAGTACTGAAATTTCATCCTCCTGGATTTGCACCCGTTTATGATGATACAGGTACCTACCATATAAGGATGGATGGAACCCCAGCTTACAGAAAGAGATTCATAGCTACATTTGGGTTCTATTATTCGTTGGCTGCAGTAATTACCCAAAACGGATGGACCCATATTAATCCAAGTGGTGAATATGTTTACAATGAACGTCATTCATGGGTTGGTAATTATCAATATGGATACTGCGCGATACGAGATAAAAAGGGATATTACTTCCATATAGACATGCAAGGGAGTCCTCTCTATTCAGAAAAACATCTCTATGCAGGTGATTTTCGAGATGGAATTGCGGTTGTACGGTTAAAGAATGGATTATGTACACATATCGATCCTCAAGGAAAAATAATTCATAATAAGATGTTTGAGGATCTCGATGTGTATCATAAAGGATTTGCAAGAGCACACGAGAGAAATGGATGGTTCCATATAGATGTAAACGGAAATCCAGTTTATACAGAGAAATATCTAATGGTTGAACCATTTTATAATGGACAATCCTTGGTTCATCGTTATAATGGGGAAGTAGGCGTTATAAATGAACAAGGTAAATGGATTCACACAGTGTGGATTAAGGAAAAATAATTATGTCACGACATTCGTATATTCTTCTGAATTATCAACTTCAAGTAATTATATCTTGTATTGAGTTTGCATAGATGAATCAGACAATTCTTGGCTTTTTTGGCCAGAAAAATCAATGGACACATGATCATTCGGCAGCTATATGTATAGATGATTCAATCAATACCTATATTCAGCTTGAGCGAATTAGCCGTCGAAAACATGATAATGATATGCCTAATCAGCTTAGTAAAATACTCTTGGATTTAGAGGTCGATATTGGTGATTTAGAAATAGGCTATGCAAACACTTTCTCGTTAGAATCAAAGGACTTCTTTAAACATTCAGATAACAATATTCTGAGTACAAATAATGAAGTTGAATTTCGAAATGACGGAACAAATACTTTAGAGCCTGTCAAAATACCAGGTAGGATTCTAGATCAAAAAGTGACAGCTATAGTAGTCCCTCACGAATTAGCACATATCTTCTCCCTTATTCCTTTCTATGGCAAGTTCAATAACAATTCATTGCTAGTTCATGTGGATGGGGCCGCTTCAGTATCTAACGCGACTGCATGGTATTTTCAAAACAATCATATTGAATTATTGGAGCATACAACTGTTTTCCATCATGCGTTATTGAATTTCTCATATAACGATCTCACCTTTGATATTCTGAAAATAAATCGTTTACATCATTTCAGTATGCCTGGAAAATTAATGGGTTTTGCATCCTATGGAAGTGGATCAGATGAATTATTATCTTGGTTACGGTCAAGAGATTTCTTTAGAGACTACAATGAATTCTCACAAGATCAGTTTATTCAGGAAGCTAAAGATTTATTCGGGTACGATAAAGATACAATTATTCAAGATCACCAGATGAATTTTAACATTGCAGCTTGTATGCAAAAACACTTTGAAGAAAAAATATTCAATTTTATTCAAAAACATCAGCATAATACTGATGCTAAGTTCTTATACTATGCGGGTGGTGCGGCCTTGAACATCAAATTAAATTCGGTGATTATTAATTCTCGTTTATTTGATGAAGTTTCGATTCCTCCTCCTGCAGGTGACTCAGGATTATCTCTCGGAGTTGTGGCTTTTTTATATTGGAAAAGGGGAAATGAGATATCAAATTCATTAAACCCTTACCTAAACAACTATGGATTGGAAAGAGAATCATATTCCCCCAATTATTCCATAGATAAAGTATGCAAAGATCTATCAAAAGGTGCAGTAATAGGAGTCTGTTGGGGGGATGCTGAGGCTGGACCAAGGGCTTTAGGTCATCGTTCAATTTTAGCAAATCCTTGTTTGAAACATATGAAAGACTTAGTTAGTATGCAAATTAAAAAAAGAGAATGGTATCGACCACTAGCCCCAGTTGTACTAGAAAGCGAATTAGAAAATCTGTTTCAAGATTATATTTGTTCTCAATTGATGAACTATATGCTCTATGAATTTCAGGTAAAAGAGCAAATACGAGAGAAAATTCCTGCAGTTATTCATTGTGATGGAACAAGTCGAGCTCAAGTTGTTCCAGATGAGAATGTAGAGCAAAGAATGTTAATTGATATCCTCAAAACCATGCGAGATGATTTTGATATTCCTTGTTTGATAAATACTTCATTTAACATGGCTGGAGAACCAATTGTCCATACAAAACAGGATGCTCTTAATTCAGCGCAGAATTTGGGTTTGGATGGAGTAATATTAGGAAATGAATATATTACTTTGAGGTAAATGGATGAGAATTCTCATTGCACGTCATGCAGAAGATATTGGGCCACCTAATGATAATAAAACACGAGGCCTTACCGTAATTGGAAAGAAACAGGCAAAAAAACTTTCTATGGTAGTAAAAAGTTTTAATCCTACACATATAATTTGCAGTACGTTAAAAAGATCCATAGAAACTGCAAATATCGTTTCTCAGTTTTGTGATATCAATATTATTGAGAATGAATTATTAGATGAACAGTTTTCAGGAAATATCAATAACAATATTACCTTTATGAATTCTAAAGGATATATTAATTCAAATGAAAGTTATAATGGGGGAGAAACATATCAGGATCTCACGAATAGAGTTGAAAAGTTAGTAATCTGGTTAAAGTCTGAATTCACACCATTAAATGGGGAAAAAAGGCCTGTACTTATCACTCATGGAAGACTAATGACTTTTTTGATAACAGAGATCCTTGGATTGCCTCAGAAAGGATTCTTTCTAGCTATTGAAAATACTGCTTATGTAATTATAATTGTATCTAAAAAATGGCGACCAATGCTTGTCTTACCTATTCCTGGTAACCAATATCTTTAAGTGTTTCTTTAAATATCTTCAATCAAGAAAATGGTATAAAAATTGAATAAAATCCGCTACTTTCTTCTTAAACAAAAGAATAAGGAAAATGCTGAAAAGGCTTGGAACCTTGGATTATTAGAGAATCCTGCTATGCCTATCCGTGTAACCCTGAATACTACCCATAAATGTAATCTTCAGTGTATTATGTGCCAATTTCATCGTCATCCTAGCATTTCAAAAAGGATTATTAAGAAAAAAGATGAACTTTCTCAAGACTTATTTGAAAGCTTTGCAAATCAAGTATTTCCAACATTAATTGAAGCAGAAACAACAACCGTTGGGGAACCATTCCTTTCAAGTTATTTTTACACAATTATTTCAAAAGCTGAAGAATATGATGTTAAACTATATGTGACAACGAATGGGCTAAATTTAACTGATGATAAAATATTAGATTTACTTCCTGTTATGAGCACTCTTGTAATATCAATTGATGCCGTTGAGAGAAATTTATATGAATCTATTCGAAGGGGAGCTTCGTTTGAAAGATTGAAAGCAAATATCGATCGCTTTCTTGAATTAAGAAAATCTCTGGAAAAAGATTCACAACCTCAATTAACCCTTCAAATGACTCTATTGCGATCTAATATAAAGGAGCTGCCAAAAATGGTAGATTTTGCATCTGAAATTGGAGCTGAACATGTCAAAGCGTATCATGCATATATATATGATCAAGAAATGAGGAGGGAATCTTTATTTTTTCATCAGACTCTCTCAAATCAGTGTATTGAAGAAACTTACAGAATTGCATCTAAGAAGGGAGTTAAGGTCGATTTGCCACGAAAATTCCCCTTAAGAAAAGAAAAATTATTTAGTCCTAAAAAACAAGATTTTATTAAGCCTCCTTGTCTTTTTCTATGGACAGAAAGCTTTTTAGAACCGACTGGTGAAATATCGGCTTGTTTTTTCCCCATAAAGTATGTATTGGGATCAATTGCCACTCAATCATTTCAAGATATTTGGAATTGTAAGAAAATGCAAGAATTAAGAGAAGACATTCAACAAGAACCTCCCATTGGATTTTGCAAGAATTGTGAACTTCGTTATACTTATTTACCCCTTTACAGCGGATCAGGAATGGATCCTGCTCAATTTTTCCTCATAGATGACCCTAGCTTAAGTCTGTATAGAAAAGGATCTTGAATTACGATTTGACCTGTATCTATTTATAGGACTGTTAGGAATAATGAATAAGAGAAAGGAAGAAAATACAACAATTAAATTACATGAATTTCATTATGATGAAAAAGAAAACTTCTATGTATTGCCAGAGTCTTTGAAATATAAACAAAATTTCCCCGAAATAATCAATGATTCTGAGGATCCTCAAAGATCAGGAAAAGAATGGTTATCTCCTCATCAATTGGGCATAAATAGGATCAACATAATCGAGTGTTTTAACCTACCATCCGATAGCATCGTTTTAGACATTTCTTCTGGATGTGGTGCAATGACAAGATATCTAGGTGAAAAATTCACCTCTGTAGATTGCATAGAGTACAATTATTTTCAAGCAAAAAGCACTCAACAACACACTAAGACTTTAGATAACGTAAAAATATTTTACGCTGATGTTAGATGGATACAGTTTGAACCCCTATATGATATCGTCATCCTGATTGGTATATCAGATTATATTAAAAATCTGTCAAAAGAGATAAAGATAAAATCAGCAATTTTATTTGGTTCCTATGCCAAAGGTAACTGGAAAAGCGACAGTGATATAGATATTGCTGTTTTTTCAGATGATTTTGCCAACCTGGAGAGAGCTGAAGCCATAGCTTTTTTATTGGATCACACCTTAAACTATGACTTTGATATTCAGCCGGTAGCGTTTGATGAAGATGATTATATCAATTACAAGGATAATCCATTTGTAAATGAAATTGTTACTACCGGCACTAAAATAACTTAGATAAATATTCACTTACCCCAACCTGGATAAAACGGAAATAATAGCCACAAAGGCACCAAGCCACAAAAAATAAATGTTATTTTAATTAAAACTTCGTGTCTTTGTGTCTTGGTGGCAATAATATTTTGTTAGATAAATCCTCTGCACCTTCAAGTTGAGACATGCAGCGTCAAATGTTCTCGTTTTTTACAGGCTCCTAACAGATTAACGAAATTGCGCAAGGTCGGATTTCCTTTTGGGCCGATCATCCGCCGTATGCTTTTTTCGTCCTGGGCAAGCTCCTTGGCGATAGACGGCAACGCTTCAGTTGCGTTTAGGTAATCTCTGAGTAAGTTTTTACCAGTGTCTACATCTCCATCTAAAAAGGCGTTTGTCGCTTCCACGATTAGCTCTTGCCTAAAAGTCGGATCTTGTTTTGCCCGTAACATAACGGTTTCTTTAAATTCGCGAGTAAGTGCCATTTTATAGACTCCCTTTTATTTCTTTCTGGCCTTGTAGTCAGCCCATCTTTTTAGGATGTGTTTTACCAACATAAAAATTGCTATTTTTAGACAGGATTTACAGGATATTCCGGATGCGGCTTAAATTTTATATTGCTTTCCATATCTTTACTGTATTATACTATTAAATCAGTTATTTAATAAAATTTAAAAGAATCGAAAAATTCAAGATAAATATTTACCATAATTG
>NJBF01000073.1 GCA_003144275.1 Candidatus Heimdallarchaeota archaeon B3_Heim | reverse complement strand
CGTGTCACAGGCTAACGCTTACCATCTTAAATAGCAGTTTAGCCTCACCAGAACATTATGAGGAATCCTGTTTGAATGGCAACAACTATCTATTGGTTGGACGTATTATTGTGCTAAAAAGTGTGGGGAAACTCTGGCAGGCATTGTATTCTTATGTTATAGTCGCAATATAACATGTGACTTCGAGTTGGTGAAACCACTAGTTTGAGTTCAGATCTGTGAGTTGCTAGAGAAGGAAGGCATAACCCTCCTGGACCTTAATATCCTCCGCCTGATGACCGACTAGCCCACATGGTCAGGGGTCGGCCTTCCAAGCCGATGGTGACAAATCACAAGAGTAAGTCCTGGAGAACCAAACCTGCTTTAGACAACCGTTCCAAGTGATTCTCTTTCCCCACCAATTTGCCTGAATTTGCCTCATTTTACACCTATTATGGACACTATATGGACACCAAACCTAGCCGTCCTGCCCAATCGATGAAATCGTTCAAAGTCGCATTCCCTAAGGAGGCACGGAACATAGCCGAGGGGGAGCAGTGCCACTCGGACGATAAAATCATCTATAAAACCTCACTAACACGATACAACATATTTTCAAAACTCGGAGAGTAAGATTGATCTCGTGTTATACTGGGAAACAAATCTCAGCACTTGTCAATCCGGGTTTTGAGGAAATACGGCCGCACAGTGTCTTGAACTACCGACCACCTGCTCCCGAGGCTACTATTCCGTTGACTCTAACTTAACAAGTGGTACTATTAATGGGAGTAGGACAGTGTGAACATGACTTTTCGGTATTTACGGAACTAACCGAAAGCGGGTTTAGGAAAATCTCTAACCTTCCTCTTGGCCGCTGTTAGCCGAATTGAGCATGGCCTCCTATACCGGTGGAATTTTGCCACTAGTAAGAAGCATGACGTAAATGAATAACAAATATCCTGATAAGGCAGCCAGAAAAATCGCGACCCGCACATGGATACCTTTCCTTCTTCTTAATTTGACGTCGACATATAAAGTACTGCCCCACCAGCCCAATAATCCGGAGCCTGCCCCGACGACTACGCTGACAAGCACTGCGCCAAGTTTAGTCCTCTGCACCCTCTTACCTAAAGATCTTCCATCAAGAAATACGGTGCTTCCAAGGATATTGCCAGTGAACAGGTATTCTGGATTTGGTGGACCAGTATAAAATACCTGGAATTTTGCCCCATTTTTGGGGTCCAAATGCGCCCAATTCAATATAAGAGATTTTCGGTCACCTCCGGGTGATACGCGGAAATCAGTTATCTCTGGATTAGTCTCTGAAATTACATTATAATCTACGATCTCTTCGCAGTTACGGATTGTGAACTTTACTGGCTCACGGATATCTTGGGGCTCGATTGGAAGCTTACCAGAATTCCAGAAATGCACAGTGACAAGAAATACATCCTTTTCTATTTTCTCACCTGGGGTCTTTAGTAAGATTAACTTTGGAGACACCTTCTTGCTATCGTAGACCTTGTTTATTTCTGAGGAAACAAGATAAGTTGGGCCTCGGATTCTTTCTGATTTGAAGAAGAAGTAAGCATTGATAATCCAGCCAACCACGGCCATAACGACAAGAAAGACATTGAACGGCTTCTTTAGGTCGTCAAATACGTTCATATCAATTATGTCCCTGTAATACCATCGCTAATTTGAGCTAACTCGGTTGTATCGAAGTGTGTAGACATCGGTTACTTAGTAAATCTCTCCCTCAAGGAAATCCCTCCACGTCTGATTAGCCACGTCAGAAACCTTTGTTCTGTACCACTAGGTGTACTCATTACTCTATATTGAGGGTCTATTTCAAAGAGTAAGTTTTACTGTCCAAATAGTGTCCAGAAGAGGTATGAAATCCTATAAAATGGTATGAGTTGGTGACAAAAGAAAACCAGTTGGAAGACTTGTCTGGAGTGTGTTTCCGTCTTCTGGGCTTACTCTTAGGATTTGGTCTTTTTGCATTTTCAGTTCAGTGCATGTCTTACCGTTGGCTGGCACCAGTCGGTAGGGACAGGCGCAGTCACCACCCGAATCCATTGTTGGGTTATTATAGGAAAGTGTTCGTTACATGTCAACCAATCAAAGCTGTCTTGACAGTGAATCCTATGTTTTGTGTCGACCTCCCCCCATCGCGACATTCCGGCCGAGGCAGGAATGGTACAATAGGAGGGTCAACAGAGAATGTAGGATTTGCTATTAAACGACCATTAGTTCCTTGATTTGACGGAGCCAAGCCAAATCTCAGCACTTGCCAATCTGGTTCTTCGAGAGAATACAGGAAAATTTGGTTTTTGGAGTCTTACCCAGATTCATCGATGTTGTTTTTTCATTGGCTAACGGAGCGAAGTTGGATAGGTTACGGACTATCAGAGGTCGGACTCAGATTAGCGCTCTTCTTATGTAGTGGGTGATCTCCCGTTTCTTGTCCTCTTGGGCAAAGTCACTAGTATTCCCAAAGAAGATTTTGTAGTCACTAATTTTGCTGTTTCTAACTGGCACTATGTTTCTTATCGATTTTTCCATACGTTTCCACTGACCAAATTTAGCTGTTTTATCCTGTATCAATCTAGACACATCCAATATTTGGATGAATGATACCGAATCCCCCATCCCGACAGGCACATTCTTTCGGGTCCCATGAATAAAATAGAATGATAAAGCTGAAGCCAGAAATTTGCCAAATATCTGTATTGGGGTAACATCTGCTTCTTCGATTTCAACAATTACCCGGATTTTATTATCCTTTAGTATCAACAAATCCACATTACAGTATTCTGTTTCATTTGACTTCTCAACAGAACAAAACAACGGTATATTTTGATTTCCGCCGCATGCAGGATCTTTTATTACAGCACAATCTTGCAATTCGCTATCCTGAATCATATCTCCAATGACCTTGTGCAATGGATGTTGATTTTTCTTCGTCGCCATTTGAAATATTCCTCCTCTGATAACCAGGTATATCCTAACCCAGATACTTCTCAACTACATTCTCTGACGATAGTCTAAGCCAAATCTCAGCACTTGTCAATCTGATTTAGGGGTATGCTGTTGAGGCAATCATCAAGACCAAAAGAATACATCACTTGACAAATATTCCTTTTTTACTATGATAACAATGCGCTATCAGATACTTGGACATGACTACTAGAGAAGTGGATCTTTGATTAATCGTTCAATAGCTAAGAAGGATGTAATCGACAAAGGCAAACTGTTCGAAAGAATAGGGCGCAAAACCATAGGCCTTTTAAATGGCAGCTGGATTACCGAAATTACATACCGGGCCGCAATCGCCCATTCTTTTGACGAAAAGAATGGGCTTTTTTATTGAGTGATCTACAAATTGCCAGAATAGCTAGAAAAGAGGGGGTAAGAAAAAGGAAGTGACATATTAACGTCTGTCTCGAGACTAGTCAGGAAAAAGAGGAAGTCTCAATTCAAGGTAAATAACTTAACACCTAGACAACTACCCCAGAAGTAAAGACACCCCCTTCGTGCTGGCTCCTTAATTCCTTGAAATGTAGCCACAGAAGTTCTCCAACAGGCTATCCTACAGCCCAAGGCAGCTCAAAAACCCACTCACTCCAGGTTCTCAACGCAGTTTTGGCGTACAGCTAATCTGTTTTACAATAAATCAACCATAAACAGTTACAAAGTAGATAGCGTTAACCAACAAGCTTAGGGTTAGGGAGGTGAGACATGAGAAAAAGATTGGTGATGTTGGTCTTAACTTCACTGCTCATTAGCATCACCGCTATTCCAGTTAGTGCTGGGAGATGGGGCATCGGGCTCGGCAATCCGTATATTTCGTTGAAGTACTGGACCAGTCCTAGATTCGCTATAGAAGGAAGAGGAGCTTTTGGTTCTGGAATCGGTGTATACAGTGTTAGGCTCTATCGCGGTTTCGGCCCTAAGGGTAAAACAGTCACCTTTGCGGGAGTAGAAGTTGGCCTCATAAACTTTGACAAAGAGGATATCGAAGGTGACGGTTCCTTTGGAATGCTGTTCCTTGGTTTTGAACGCTTTATCAGTAAGAAAATGGCGTTCTCTCTAGATATAGGTCCAGCTTACATTAGTCTATCATCTGAAGATACATCGGTTGGTGGAATAGAGTGGGTTTATAATCTAGGTATCAATTTCTACTTTAAATAGTATAGCCATAACGTAGCTTCATTTGTTCTGTTTTGGTAGGCTCAATTGGAATTTTTGTCTGAAGGAGGGAGTAATGAATAAAAAGATAATACCAATAGTCTTGATAATTACTTGTTTAATTCTACCCTATCAAGCGTCAGCTAAGGGACTTCATTTTGGCATAATATCAGCGATAGAGGGGAAGATTGATGAATTAAGGGAGAGAGAACATGAAGAAGAAAATGGATATGAAGTCAAACTTGCGGATAACACAGAAGTTCTCAGTGAAGAAACCGTTCAACAATTAGAGAGAATAGAAGACTCCACTTATTACTTTAATAAAGAAGCAACAGAAATTGAAAATCTTCAATCAGGCGATATAATCATAAATACTGAAGGTGAAGGATTTCTTCGTAAAGTTGTGGCAATTAATATCACAGCAGATGAGTATATAGTTGAAACAGCAACTACAACCTTAGAAGAAGCGTTTGAGAATGTAAATATTGAATTAAAAAAAGATCTTACTCCCAGTGATCTCGATCAACAAAGAGCCCCTATGTTCAGAAAGGGAGTATCTATGGGTCCGTCGAGAGCGCTAGGGCGATTTACTGTAGAATTAGACAATGTAGTTCTATATGACCGTGATGGAAATTTGGATACCAGAAATGACCAGATAGTTGCTAATGGGTCGATAGCTTTCGAAGCCAGTATAGATTTTAAACTTGTAATTAGGTGGTTTGACTTAAAAGAACTCAAGTTTATTCAAACGGTCGAGCAGACAGCGGAAATTGAAATAAAATCAGCAGTTGCTATATCGTTGTTGAAGGAGGTGGAATTAGCAAAATTTCCTTTCGCTGCGATTCCAATTGGTCCGATAGTTTTTGTTCCTGAGATTTCTTTAGTTGTAGGGGCCGAAGCTGAAGTTAGTTGTAAAGTAACCACAGGTATTACCCAACAGGCAACTTTATCAGCCGGAGTAGAATATGACTACGGAGCATGGTCCCCAATTAGTGAATTCTCCAGTGACTTTGAATACAATCCACCATCTATTGTTTCTGTCGGAGGAATTAAAGGTTACGCAGGTCCTAAACTTGCTTTTAAGATTTACGGTGTGGTGGGTCCTTATGTAAATGTAGATGGATATTTGGAACTGGATGTTCAAAATCCTTCCTGGTTACTTTATGGTGGGTTAGAAGGCATTGGTGGTGTGAAAATGACGATACTCAGCTTCATAAAAGTAGGCTATGAAGTAACATTGATTGATTACAAGATACTAATTGCTTCTGGTACTAATACCGGATACCTAACCCTAGAGGCATGGAGGGATGAGCCACCTGGCGAACTAGCACTAGCTGGAGAAAAAAGATTTTATGCTGCCCCTAGTGTTTACAGATTGATCCTTAGCGAGTTTAAACTTTCCTCAGATGGTGGAGCTACCTGGACTGGAGATCTTTTGACTAGCAATTCAGTGGATTTCGCTTCAGTGGAAGTAGGAGAAAAGGCAGGAGAGTTTATATCCGATACAGCATTAGCTTGTGGTCACTATGATCGAGTCAAATACACGATCTCTGGTGTTACTGGGAAGGGTGTAGTGGCGGTAGACCCTGGTAAATGGGGTGGTACATGGGAGGATGGTAAAACTGGCCTTCGCTACTACTATACCAATGCCGCGTACCAAAGTGATAAATACAAAGACAGTCTAGCTGAGGCAGAAGCGGCAGCCGAAGAAATGGGGCCCAGTGCGGTCGTCGATCCGACTAGAGAGAGAAACTGTAATATTAATATTTCAGCAGGTGAAACTATCATTTCAAAATATTGGCTGGGATGCTCGCTAATATACAAGGTTCACTACGGCGACGACAATAAATTTACATATGGTAGTTGGTGCTTCCGGGATAGTAGCAAACTGGAATTTTGAGCTGTACTCCAGTGACACGATCAGATGGTGACTAGTTATAAAGACTACAACAACCGAGCCTGAGTTTGGATGGGAAAAAGTGAACAAGTTTTACCCTAGCACAGCTATTATACACCAGGAGGTGAGAAAGGTGAGAAGAAAAGCGGTCTTTTATTGTTGTTCTTTCTCTCTCGTTGACTTTGACCTCTTGTACTTCCAAATTCGAAGGTTTCTTGGATGCTATCGAGATGACGAAAATAAGTAACAAGGAAAAAGATAGATTGCGAGAAAAACTTTACAGAAGAGATGGGTGACAGTGCCACTACTGTGGAATCCAGGAAGAAGAAGTTATTCCAATCTGGCACAAATTTTATGGTCAAGATAAGAGGGGTAAAAAATTGGAACTTGAACGTAAGGATAATGCGAAAGGCTATAGCAAGGAAAATTGTGTCCTATCTTGTTCTCTGTGTAATAATGCTAAAAGTGATAAATTTACAGAAGAGGAGTTCAGAAAGGTAGGAGCTGCAATAAAAGAGATATGGCAACAAAGAAAGAAGAAAAAATGCTCTGCATCTGCTAGAAGGTAAGACAATAAGCAGGAAAGGACGAGCAAAAGAGAATTAATAAAGTAAAAATTGGGGTTGATGCCGACTAGATAAAAGAGGTCCTCTCTCAAGAAGAAGCAACCTATAAGGCCTGGGTAAAATTAAAGCTCCTCTATTAAGAAATTTTTATCGAGCCAGTTGTGCAATACAGAGCTTTTGGCAATGTCAAAAATGTTATAAAAGAATATGAAAAACAAATATAGTGGAGAAGCAAATCATGGCAGAAGAATCTTCAGGTAACCGCGGTGCAAAGAATCAACAAACTGCTCGAGCTGGGGAATATTACGTCGCTGCAGAGTTAAATCGGAGAGGAGCGTATGCGGTCACATTTGCTGGTAACATGCCCAAGATTGATATAATGGCAAGCAATCTTGACCAAAGCCGCATAGTCACTATACAGGTTAAAACCAAGCGTTCTGGCACATGGCATACCAGTATTGATGAAGGAAGACCGTGTGAGTCTAGAGTGCCTGAAACAGCATTTTGGGTGTTTATAGATATCGGAAGTTCAAAAAAACACCCCGAGTTTTGGATCGTTCCCGACTGGTGGATTCGTAACAATATTCACAAAACCCATCAAGATTATCTAAATAGACATGGAGGAAAGAGAGCCAGAAGTCCAAAGTCAAAGCATCACGCCATAGATGAAAAGAGGATCAAACAATGGAAGGATAAATGGGGACTGCTTGATGTTTTCTGAAAGAGGCTCGGGCTAGGCTTTATACTATAAAAGCTAGGAAAAGGCAAGTCAATTTCACTAAAACACTTGAAAATAAAGAACCCAGGAGTACATTACTCTGATTCTAGAGGGGGAGTATCCCCGAAATGAGACCTGGAGATATGAGATAAAGTTGACACACAGGATATAGCATATTTTCAAAACTCGACGGAAACAAGCCAAAGACACTAGGTTCGAGAGAAGCATGGGCGAAGAGAGACTAGATATGGAAGATCAAAAATTAAATCGGCCTCATCAATTCAAAGCCTAGAGGGAAAACTATCTGTAGCTATTATTTTCCAGAAAGTTAAAGGAGGAAACCCAGAAAATGAAAGTAAGCATATCTTTTATTTTGCTCATATTGATTAGTTTTTTCTCAAACGTCTGGCTATCACAGGATCTTTTGGCTCAAGAGATAAAGGGAAAAGTGCCTGCTGAAAAAATACTTAAAATGATAGAAAAGGGAGAACCAGTGGAAATAGACAATGCTATAATAACTGGAGAGCTTAAGTTAAGTAAAATAAACCTAGAGGTTGAAGAGATTAATGGCAAAGAAATGAGGGTTGTTAAAAGTAAAGTAACGATTACTAATTCAACTATTCAAGAAATAGCCATTTTTCGCTATTACATCCCTGAGACAGACAGGTATTCTCCCATCTTGTTAACTCAAGAAGTTTCCTTTTATCTCACTGAGTTCCAGAAACGAGCTGACTTCTCGGAAGCTCAATTCCAGAAAGAAGCTGACTTCTCGTACGCTCAATTCCAGAAACGAGCTATCTTCTCGGAAGCTCAATTCCAAGAAGAACCTAACTTCAGGAGAGCTCAATTCCAGGAAGAAGCTTTCTTCGAGACAGCTCAATTCCAGGAGGGAGCTAACTTCTATGAAGCTAAATTCCGGAAACTGGCTTACTTCGAGGGAGCTCAATTCCAGGAAGGAGCTTTCTTCATGGATGCTCAGTTCGAATATCTAGTCGACTTCGGGGATACTGATTTCCCGGGGCTGTTTATAGATTGGAGGCAAATAAAAGGAAGACTTGTATGGGATGAAACATTTTATGCCCAGTTAATAAAGCATTACAAAGAATCGGGAGAGTTTGGAGATGCGGACAGCGCTTATTATGAGTACAGGGTTCGTGAGCGAAGAATCGAGAAGAGATGGTACAATCCTACAAGGGGACTGGAATACATCTTTTTAGATTTGTCCTGTGGATATGGGGTGAAGCCTTTCCGGGCTGTCCTTTATGGGTTGGTTCTTATTTTCCTTTTCTCGTGCTTTTATTATCAACCTAAGGCGGTAAAAGAAAGAGGAAAACCAGACTCAAAACCAAGATTTACAGATGCTTTTTATTTTAGTGTTAATACTTTCACTACAGTCGGTTATGGAGACTGGTATCCCACCGCACAATTCTTGAAGATTAAAGGAAGAAAAATCTGTAGATTTCGCACTTTGGCTATGATAGAAGGATTTGTAGGTTGGTTAATTATAGCACTGTTTCTTGTTACGCTCGGAAAAGTATGGATAAGGTAAACAAAGAGCACAGCATATAAGAGGAGGGTTTGTTGAAAAACTCTCTTTTTCAAAAGCTCGAGGCTGATTTTATGGGGGTTTTAAGACACGAGACTCTTAAAAATGAAGCTTTTTCGACCGAGTCAAAGTTGTATTAAGAGTTTATGGTAATTGGCAAGTAGAAAGACGCACATACAGGCTCATACAGGCACTTTCTTAAGGCAAGGCAGCCTATATGACCTGGGTAAAATTAAAGCTCCTCTCTTGAGAGATTATTATCAAGCCAGTTGTGGAATAGATGGATTTTTAGTCTCAAGAGGAAAAGTGAGGTTGAGCTTAGCAAGAATTTTTATTATCAAAAGGGAGGGAAAAATGAAGATTAAGAAATGGATAATATTGGCAGGCATATTAGGAATAATTTTAATCGTCGAGTTTTTTTCTATAGGCCAAGCAAGAGGAGATTCAGATGTTAAAGAAATTTGGAGTTATAAAACAGATACAACTTTTAGCATATCAGTTTCAGAAGAGGGAAATCTAGCTTTCTCTGAAGGGACTAAGAAAGCTGGCTTTATGCGTATTTATAACCGGAAAGATAATTCTCTTAAAAGCTGGAAATGTTCAAGCACTCAGAGAGTGGTTGTATCAGGAAACTATGTCTTTGCTGCTTATAACAGTAATATATCTTCTTTACTTCAGATAAAACCAAGCAAACAGTTATGGGCTAAACGAGTAGATTCTCTTAACCCATCGTCTCTTGATTACTCCAATGAAGCCAAATGCGGGGTTGCTGGAAATATACCAGTGGATTCCAAAGGAAATCTGGCAGCATCAACCATATGGATATTCGACCAAAGTGGTGATATAACTTGGCAAAAGGAACTCAATGTCTTTCTAACCTGTGCGATCATTAATCAAAAAGGCTATGTAGTAGCAGCTGGAGAAAAATTTGGTCCTTGGGACGAAAATTTTAACTGTACCAAGGGGGAGAATGCAGTATATGTCTTTGATCCCAGCGGTAAGGTTTTAGCACATGTCCAATTTGCCTCGCCACCTATCGATGTTGGGATTGATAAATATGCAGAGAGAATTGCAGTAGGAACAGATGACGGAGGAATGGTTTTTCTTAATAGAAATGGCAAAATTTTATGGGAAAAAGATGATATTGGAGGATACATTGCTGTTGACAAAGAGAGCGAAAGAATAGCTACTACAAAATCAGTGTATCTTGTGCTTCTCAATCAAAAAGGCAAAGTTCTTTGGGAGTCTCAACAAGAAGTAGCTGGAGGTATTGAAGGACTCGTTGTTTCACCAAACGGAAAATTTGTAGGCATTAGTACTTTTGATAGTGCAGTTATAATTTTAGATGCACTAAACGGAAAGGTTCTTTACCAGACGAAACCAGGTAAGAAAGTTTCAAGAATCTCTCTTTCAAATTCTTATGCAGGTGTTGCTATCGAGGGAGAGATTAAATTGTTGAGTCTTAAATAAGGCCCAAGAAATTTTAGCATTTTAAAGAGCTAAATCAGGATTTTACGCTAATTGACAAGAAAAAAAGAGGCTCATATAGCCACTTTCTCAAGATAAGACAGCCTATTGACGTGGGTAAAATTAAAGTGGTTGTATCAGGCTAAAAGAATTAAGCCAGTTGTGGGATAGATGGATTTTGAAGAAAGGAGGTGAAGCTACCAGACATGAAGAATAAGAAAATTAGATTCAATTTGATTGAGAATGCGAAGGATTCTCTCGCTCATGCCGTGGAGCACCTTACTGGACCCGAAAAACCTA
>NJBF01000003.1 GCA_003144275.1 Candidatus Heimdallarchaeota archaeon B3_Heim | reverse complement strand
TAGAATTATCTTAATTCTTCCTAAGATGTGTTCGTGTTCTGTCTGGCCTCAATTCCTAACCCCCACTCTTTAACTAAAAAAAAATTTCTAGTGCAGATGAGGCGCACGCCTTTTAATGTCTGTTATACAACAAAAAACTCGAAAAAAAGAACCTGTTGAAAGAACTTTCTGGTTAAAAGTAATAAATGTATGATGACATTATCGTGTGATATCGAAGATTTGGTAAATTTGAATAAAAGTTTATAATATGTATCTGCCTATAACTTATGAATTAATTTTTCCTCTTTCATGGAATATTGGTGAATGTTTGAATGAACCGAAGTTCCTCCTTTATATTTTGTATCATCTATTTATTAGCTTTAAATTGCTATTCTCCCTCATCTGCTAATCCTTTCTTTACTTTTACTGATTTCTATGATTTTCTAGATCAATATCAAAATGCTACCGAGGGGGATAAGCCTACCATAATCAATGATTATATGTTCTGGCAAACTAATGCTAATGGAGGCTTTCCGGCTATTATTAATGCTACTCATGTTGTTTTTATCTACTATAATTCCTCTGAATCCATTACTTCTTGTCTAGTTTCTCTAGATATTTTTGACTGGGTTCCTTTCACGATGGTTCAACTTGACCCTACTGTTTCATTCTTTTATCGAGCCTTTACTCTACGTCCTTCTACCCGTGCGAATTATCAATTCTTTATTGATGGGGTGAAAAACCTTGACCCTCGTAATCAATACCGCATAACGGGGATTTGGGGGTGGATAGACTCTGAACTTGCTCTCCCCCCATTTGAGCGTGAATATTACTACGTTTATCGTCCCGACGTTCCTCATGGCTCTGTCACTCCTCTTACTAACTTTTCTTCTGATCCTTATGTTCAAATTTATCTTCCCCCTGATTACAATGTCAATCTTGTTTATCCTGTCGTTTATTTTGCTGATGGCTCTGCATATACTGAGGTAATGAATACCACTACTATTTTAGATAATTTAATCTTTGATGACAAGATTATTCCTCTTATTGCTGTTTTTTCGGATCCTCTTGGTTTCGATCCTGAACGTCCTTTTGAGTATGATTGGAATGACCGTAGCTCCTTTTATAAAAGTAGAAGCACATATCTTTCTTTTTTAGACGACTTAGTTGCTTATATTGATGACCATTATTCTACTATTGATTCCCCTTTCGCTCGCTTACATGTTGGGTTATCACTCACAGGTTATGTTTCTGCTTATGTCGCTTTTGAGCGCTCAGATACGATAAAACTTGCTGCCATTCAATCAGGTTCTTCTAGTCTAACCTCAATTTCTTATCAGCTTGAAAATTATGCTAATGCTTCTCTAGATCTCAAATTTTGGATTTGCGTCGGGACTTATGAATCTCTAATGAGCTTTAATGAAGAGTTGTACAAAGTATGTAAGACGAAAGAGTGGGAAACGGAGATCCATTTCTATCCTGAAGGTCATAGTTACGCCTTTTGGCAACACACTATGGATGAACTGCTTGTGTTTTTCTTCCCTAATTCTTGGACATTTACAACTGCTACCACCACAAAAGCTACCATCCCTAGCTGGAATATACTCCTTTTAATACTTAGTTTAACTATTATCATTTCCAAGAAGAAATCGCGATAGAATAGAAAAAAGATGTAGCTGCACTTTTAGGAAATTAGAAACATTTAATATTATGTCAGTAATCATAATCTTATTATATTAAGATTGGGAAGAATTCCAATGGTATATTTATACTTTGATCGAAATCTTTCGCTTTATTTTCAGGTCTGTTTGCTTTTACTTTATGATTCGTGCTGAGCACCTTTTTCAAGATTTTAACGGGGTTTTACGGACCATTCCATTGGATAAATGTTATTTTCTAGTATATCATGTATTGTTGGATTTGTATATAAATTTACGGAAAAACATACTGTGTGTACTGTGTTTTATTCTAATTACTTAGCTAGGAACCTTTTCATAGGAATACGAAAAATTGTTCTTTATCGTTGGTTATACGACATTGCGAAAAAAATCATTCGTTAGTTAAAACGGTATAAAAATTTTGTAAGCTTCGTTTTTTGGCTCTTTGAGAAAATCTTTAAGATACTACGTTAACTATTGAAGAAAAATCTGGATTTTAAGTTAGTAATCAATAAATATTGTGAGTGGATGTATTAGTTGAATTCAAATATAGAATGGATAGACAATAATCAACCAAGATTCATAGAAATTAGCGATAAAATTTGGAAATTCGCTGAATTAGGCTTATTTGAATATAAGTCATCAGATTTGCTTATCGATATTTTGGAACAAGAGGGTTTTACTATTGAACGAGGCGTTGCCTCCATGCCAACGGCATTCATTGCGACGTTTGGTACTGAGAAACCTGTAATCGCACTACTTGGAGAGTATGATGCGTTACCTGGACTTAGTCAGGATAAAAATCCTCAAAAACAACCGATAGAGAAAGATATGCCAGGTCATGGGTGCGGACACAATCTTTTTGGAGTTGCTTGCTTAGCTGCAGTTTTAGCAATTAAAGAGAAGATAATCAATAAGGAATTGGCTGGAACGGTTAAATTCTATGGTTGTCCTGCGGAAGAAAATGCCAATGGAAAGGGATGGATGGTGAAAGGAGGTTTATTTGAAGACGTGGACATTTCTTTAACATGGCATCCAGGTGATGTAAATACTGTTGTGAGTTTTAATTTTCAAGCAATAATTGATGTTTTATTTAAATTTCAAGGGCGAACTGCTCATGCTGCTGCTGATCCTTTTAATGGGAGGTCTGCACTCGATGCGGTAGAGTTAATGAATGTAGGATGTAATTATCTAAGAGAACATATTATATCTGATGCAAGACTGCATTATATCATTACAAAAGGCGGAAAGGCCCCTAACATCGTCCCAGAAGAAGCGGAAGTCTGGTACTTCGTACGAGCTCCTAAATTTGATCAGGTAAACGATTTATATAGGAGAGTGCTTAAAGTTGCCAATGGCGCCGCTTTAATGACCGAAACATCCTTTGAAACTATGATATTAGGTGGAGCATCCAACATGCTACCTAATGAAACATTAGAGGATCTTCTTCATAAAAAAATGACTGAAATAAATATTCCAGAATATACAGAGGAAGAAATCACTTTTGCGACTGAAATACGTGAATCATTCCCTGAAAATTATTTTGATAATTCCCTTACGGTATATCCCCAAGAAATTCGAGAATTATCTGAACAATTTAGAGAAAAGCCGATCTGTGACATCGTTTATCCAATTTTTGGTCGAGGAATCACACTCGGAGGATCAACTGATGTAGGTGATGTAACATGGGTAACTCCGACAGCTCAATTTGTGACAGCATGTAGCACATTTGGAACACCTGGCCATTCATGGCAAATGGTTGCAAATTGTGGGATGAGTATTGGTCATAAGGGAATGGTTTATGCGGCAAAGGTTCTAGCGTCAGCGACCGAAGAGTTGATGAAAAATTCTGAATTAGTCAAAAGAGTGAAACAGGAATTTAAAGAACGAATAGGTAAAACTCCATATGAATCCCTTATACCCGAGGGTAGTTCTCCCCCCATTGAGCACTTCCGTCAAATTTACGAAAATACGTAAATGGAGTAATGAATGAACAGGTTATATTGATAATGCAAGGATTAATGGTCTAATGGATTGAAATGACACCAAAGAAAACAGTTTTATTGTTACTTGGTCTTACTCTAGTTTTCTCACCGATTGTTATTTCAGGTGATAACAAAATTCAAGAAAACACTGCTCAATTATCATCTAATTCATGGCACTTTATTACATTAGGTGACAGCCGCCAACAGAGCGGAGAGTGGGATGATGAGAATGATAAATTTACTCACGAAAATAGTAGTAATCCAACTCGTGCGGCATTAATTACTTCTGTTGTAGAAAATAATCCAAATATGGAATTTATTATTCATACAGGAGATTTAGTCAGTTCAGGTGGGGAACAAGATGATTGGAATCGTTATTATGAAGACATTGAAAACGCCACGAAAGCAAATGTGACGTTTTATTACGCTATAGGAAATCATGAACGCTATACGTACGCATTAGGGCCAAGTACTTACGGCCCATCCGAAGAAGACTACTCGACTTATCTAGCGAACGTTGAGTTACCTGGGAACGAACGTTATTATAGTCTTGATTATATGAATCAAATTCATTTTGTTTTCATCAACACTGAAGAGGATTGGACTGGAACATTTGAAATAAAGACGGATCAATATAATTGGTTGATTAATGATCTTGAAAGCAATACACTGGAATTCATTGTAGCAGTTTTTCATCGTCCCAGTTATTCAGTTCGAAGTTCAAGTCGCGTTTATGATGCGCAAGCAATCCGAACCGTTCTTGAACCAATTTTGATAGAATATGGTGTTGATCTAGTCTTTTCTGGTCATGACCATTATTATTATCGGACGATTCGGAATAATATTACCTATGTAACTACTGGAGGAGCAGGAGCAGACCTATACACGAATGGGGATATATCTGAGTGGCAGGACAGTGATGTGTACTTTTCTGATTTTCATTATTGTAATATAACTGTCACAGAAAGCGCTGGAAATGTGAGCACAGATATTGATGTATTTCTGTTTAATGAAATTGATCGCTCTATTACGCTCAGAGATTCATTCTCTGTAACATCATCAATTAACGATGAAACGACAACAACCGAAACATCCTCCTCTACTTCACACGAAAAAACGACTGTTTTTTCTTTCACCGTATTTCTTGGAATATTACCCCTACTCATCACTAGGAAACATAAGTAATCTTGGATGCTTATATAAATATCAGCGTTTCTTTTCCTAGTTTTCCCCTAATATCCTATTTATAAAAGGGGGAAATTAAACAACTATTATCCCTCAGTGTTGCTCTGTTGCATGAAAGTAATTGCATCATTTAGATAGGCCAAAACTTCTGCTTCAGAGGTAGTAGTTTTAATTCCCATTGTAGTTGCCACGTAGTCCAGAATTTCCTCTGCTGTTGGGGGGGTTCTAACTTCAATTTTTGTAAGGTCTTCCATATAGCTCTTTGTCACATCTGTCATCACCTGTGCCATTTTTTGGATCGATTGATCTTTCATCTCTGCTTCCCCCATGTCAGACAAAAATTGAGCGCCAGCTTTTCTCAAACGTCCTAAAAGAGCTTCTCGTGAACCTAAAAATTGAGATATGTTTGCTAATGACCATGTTAGTATTGAAAACGCTATCAAATAACCTACAAGAACTGTCATACCTGTCCATCGACTTGGTCCAACCACATTAAAAGTAGCAAGAGCAAGCGTCCCTATGGCGGCTAGAAACAAGTTTTTCTTCAGAAATGCGGATTCTACTCTTTTCATATGTCCAAAGAAGCCTATAGAAATTGGTATGAATACTATGACAAGAAAACCATTACCAATAAGTTCCATACTCTTACTTGCAGTCCCGCTATCTCCACCAAAGTTCGCCATATTTACTAGGAAATATAAGAAGAAAAACACTAAAGGAAGCATAATTCCTCTCTTTGATTTTGGCTTAATTGCTTCATTTGGTATTTGTATGTTTTCTCGGGCAACAGCTAAAAAGTAGATATATACAGGCAGTCCTAACTGAGCTATCAAGAGAAGAACCATTATAATGATTTGGAATTCCATAGGGTAATCCGAAAGTTTTGTAGCTTCAGGATAAACCAAATTAAGATAGTATTGGAGAGTTGTTGTGGCTATCTGATCAAGAAAAAGTACAATCGTAGTCATACCTACAAAGTAGAAAGATTTTACAAATGGTGCTTCAGAAAAACGAGCCCATACTCTAAACTGTCGAGTCCAAATTACTCCTGTAAGGATACAACCAGTAATTGCAAATAGGTTGTGACAATATTTGAATATATACGTCAAGATCATCAGGAGATACGCGATTCCTATTCCATCTTGAGGAGGAGTAAGATCAAATTCTAAGTATATTGTTCCTAAGAGTGAGGATGAAAGAATAATTTCAAAAGTATATACTAGAAAACCCATTATTCCAGCTACCATCGTTAAAATGGCAACTATTAATAGTGATTTTTTATGACGAGTTTTAACCTTATATTCTTCTGTGAGAATGATTTTCCAAATCTTATAAGCTAATATTAGAATTATTAGCGTGATTAGGAGTAAAATACTCAGGATAAAGATTGAAAAATCAGAAAAATCGGTTGGACTAACAAGTATTGTCGTAATAAAGAAATCAAGTGCTGTTAACAGCACAACAATTACTGTTAGCGTACGAATATCAGAGAATTGAATTTTTACCAAAATACGTCAGACCACTCGAAATCTATATAATAATGGTTTTACTATCGATAAATATTAATTAGAGTAAATAATTTTTTAAGTCTTTTGCTGACGTTCAATTCTTCTAATCAATACAAAAACGGATTACAATGTTCGTTTAGCCAAAATCCCACCAAAAGGATCCACTCTGCTGTAGAGCGTGTAAAAGGAATTGCTGGTCTTCAGCATCAGAACTCTCGATCCAACCTTGAGGTACATACTCAAAAAATGTTCTGAGTGCAGTCTCACGAGCCTCACTCCCAATGGGAGCTTCTAATGCCTCTTTGAGAAGTGCCTGAGGTTTTCCCCTTTGGGATTTTGGTACCGTTACGAGTCTCACCAAAGCATGTAAACGGCCTTTTCTAAGATCTATCTTATCATCACTCATTAAATCTAAAGGTTTATCATCTTTCAATTATTTCTACCACTATAAATTCAAATTCTTGGTTATATCATCTTGTGGGGTAAATAGATTCTTATAAATGTTTTGAGGGAAGACAATTTTATCCGCCAATGAAGATCTTCTGAATGGGGAAAGTCATGGATTTCAGGGACAGAGCCAAACAAGCGAAAACACTTGCAGGAAAACTAGCTAGAGAAAGATTATGTAATTTAAACTACTCCTTGGATGTACTTCAAGCTTTTGACCATGTGAATAATGCTGATTCAGACTCTGGAGCTATTCCTCTAGGAGTTGTCCTCATGGATGTTGCTTGGCAAATTTCTGGGAATATTCCTTCTGAAAAAGACCTTGCTGTTGCGTTTTTTCCGATAAATAGTTTCTTTCAAGGAACCGTATATCAAGATGACCTTTTAGACTCCTTAAGTGCAGAAAAACCAAGAACTCTAGTAAAAAATTTAGGAATGTCTACTAGTCTAATTATGGGGAATGTTTTGTATTGTGAAGCACTAGTTTCCCTAATTAATATGCATAAAAATGATAAGATAATTGATAAGCTCCTTAAATCGGCGGAAAGGCTCGTCCGTTATGTTATGGACTCAGAAATCGTCAGAAGAAATCATACTGGGAAAATCCTTCCTTTCGAGGAATTTTTACGAATTTGGCGTCGTTTAACACCTAACCGAATCTGTATTGAAATTGGAGGAATCTTGGGAAATTCTGATGAAAAGGAAATTCAGATATTAACTGAAATTGGTGCTAATATTTCACTAACAAGGAGAATTCTCAAAGAAATAAACGAGATGTACGGTTTGAAAGGTCCCCTTAAGGAAAAACTACCTAATAAACCACCTCCATTACCAGTTACTCTTGCTTTTGAATTATCTACCTCTTTAGAGAAAAATAAACTAGAAGAAGCAATAAAGAGGTATTCATCGATGGATTCTGCAATAGTTACCCATGACGTTGCAACGAAGGAAATAGAACTTCTAATAGATATTGTAGCAAAGTATAATTCTATCAATACAGCTCTCAAGATTCATAGAGGTATTATCAATGAAACACGAGAATTAATTGCTCAGATTTCTAATTCAGAGCATAGAGATGTTCTTACTCAAATATTGGGATCCGAAGTACTTAATACTAGCTGATACTAACTTAATGACTCAAAGAATTCTCCAGAAATTATTTCCCAATTTCAATATTCTTGGGATTATTACCCCTCCTAATATTAGGAACTGTAACTGTTCTGGAAGGGAGATAGAGTTATTTTCGTTTCTCAAAAACTTTTTTTTTAAATCGTAATCTGATACTGCGTATAACGTAGAAATCTACGATGTTGGTATGGCAAAGAAAATGAGTACCATAGATTACAGTTTAAATATACTCAAGACATTACGATAAGAAAAATTCGTAATCAAAAGTCTTGGTGATTATTATGGAAGAAAAACCACGTTTTCTTGTCTATGGACTATTATCGGCATTATTAGCAGGCTTCTTGTATATTATTGTATTTATTGTGCAGGGCTTGGCTATGGATCCCCCAGATATGTTTGGGATGCTCAAAATGATGGGGAGTATGATGGGTGACATTGGTTTAGATCCTGTCATGGTTGGACTAATGTTCCACTCTGTAATGGGCACAATTATACTAGGAATTACATTTGGAATATTGCTTATTTTACTAAAGGATTATTTCTCTCTCGGAGATCGTAACAAACAGCTTTTATTTGGATTCTTATGGGGAATTTTTGTATTTATGGTTGGCCCTCTGATGATGGTGCCAATGATGAGTGGTGATCCTTTGTTTGACCTATCACTAGTCAATATGATTAGTGGAGTGGGTCATATGGTCTGGGGACCCATTATGGGGTATTTAGTGTATTCTTTTGATAATAAAGGATATTTTAAGTAGGAATTTTCTTACTACCCCTCTTTCCTCTTTTTTTCTTACATCCTATTACGCTAGAGCTACTTCACTGTCGTTATTACAGTGGAAAACCTTATTATTTCTTCGATGATAAGAATCGGTATTTACATTTCTTACGAAATTTCTGGAAAGTGGAACTTCTTTCCTTCTTGGTCCTTGGGATCCTTTCAAAAAACTTTCCTATTAAACTGAAGGTTGAAAATGGCAAAAAACCTTGTTTTTGCAGAATATCGTGAGAGCTAAAATCAATTTAAGCAATGGAGAAAATGGTCTTATTATATGAAAATACGTACGGGTACAATTTTTGACATTAAACGGTTTGCTGTCCATGATGGGCCAGGTATTCGGACTACCATTTTCTTTAAAGGCTGTCCCCTCAACTGTTGGTGGTGTCACAACCCAGAAAGTCAAAATCCTGACCCTGAAACAATACTTCACCCTAATTCTGGGGAAACAGAGTTAATTGGGAAGAGTGTAAATATATCTGAATTAATGGATGAGATAAGAAAAGATATCATCTTTTATGATGAGTCTGGTGGTGGTGTGACTGTATCAGGGGGAGAACCCTTGATGCAGCCAGAATTCTTAGTAGCTCTACTCAACCAGTGTACGAACGAAAATATTAATACAACTATTGATACAACAGGTTTTAGCTCATTAAAAACAATGAAGTCAATGTTAGGTAAATTAGATCTCTTTTTATATGATCTTAAATTCATTGATGATGAAAAACATCAAGCTTATACAGGAGTATCAAATAAATCGATTCTGACGAATCTTAAGTATCTAGATTCTGAGAAGGAGTCAGTAATAATAAGAATTCCTATTATACCAGGTGTTACAGATACTAAAACCAATATTAAAAGTCTTGGGACATTTATTTCTTCATCTCTACAAAATATCAATAAGGTTAACATACTCCCATACAATCGTTTAGGTGAAGGAAAATATCCAAGATTAAACCGTCCGTACCGATTTGCTAATCAGCTTGCAACTCCTTCTGATAAAGAGCTAAATAGAATTAAAAACGAACTTGAAACATATGGATTAGGTGTACAAATAGGTGGATGATGTGAAAGATAGAATTAAAAGTCTTCGAGAACAAAGTATGAATGCTCAACCTTCTTTGTCAATTGAAAGAGCTAAATTACTCACTGATTATTACCAAAGCGGAGCAGCAGATAAAGCATCTATCCCTGTTGCCCGTGCTCAAGCCTTTAAATATATTTTAGAAAATAAAAAAATTTGTATAAATGAAGGAGAGCTGATTATTGGAGAGCGAGGGCCTGAACCTACAGCCACACCCACCTATCCCGAAATATGCACTCATACACTTCAAGATTTTGAAATTCTAAACTCACGTGAGAAAATTAGTTTTTCAGTCAATGATGAAGTAAAAGAGCTTCAATCGAATGTAATTACTCCATTTTGGAAAGGGAGATCCATAAGAGACAAAATTTTCGCCGCAGTTGATCCTGAATGGATTGAATCATATAATGCAGGATTGTTTACAGAGTTTATGGAACAAAGAGCTCCTGGGCATACAGTAGGTGGAGCTCATTTATGGACTAATGGAATGCATGATTTTCAAAAGGAGATTGCAGAAAGTATTGACAATCTCGATTTTTTCAACGATCCAGAAGCACTAAATAAGAAGGAAGAGCTTAACGCGATGGCAATTGCAGCTGAAGCGCTCATTCTGTTTGCAGGACGTTATTCAAAGAAAGCTATGGAATTAGCTAAAAAGGAAACTAACCTAAAGAGGAAAAAGGAACTAGAATCAATAGCTAATATTTGCAAACATGTTCCAGCTAATGCACCACGTAATATGTGGGAAGCACTGCAACATTATTGGTTCATTCATCTGGGGGTGATCACTGAATTGAATACATGGGATTCGTATAATCCTGGAAGACTGGATCAAAATTTATATTCATTATATCAACAAGATATCTCCAATAAGACACATACTGAAGATTCAGCAAAGGAATTGCTTCAAGCTTTTTGGATCAAATTTAATAATCAACCTGCTCCTCCCAAGGTGGGAGTGACAGCTGAGGAAAGTAATACTTACACTGACTTTTGCCTGATTAATATTGGAGGAGTGAAAGAAGATGGTTCAAATGCAGTTAATGAACTATCTTATATTTTACTTGATGTTATAGAAGAGATGCGATTATTACAACCCAGTTCGATGGTTCAAATTAGTAGAAAGTCCCCTGATAGATTTTTAAAACGCGCTTTCGATATCATCAAGACTGGATATGGACAACCATCTGTGTTTAATACCGATACTATAATTCAGGAATTAACTCGCCAAGGTAAATCAATCATTGATGCTCGTGCTGGAGGGGCTTCCGGGTGTGTTGAAGCAGGGGCATTTGGAAAGGAAGCCTACATATTAACAGGTTATTTTAATATCCCAAAGGTATTAGAAATTACTTTAAATAATGGTATCGATCCCAATACTGGAAAATTGCTTGGTTTACAGACAGGTAATCCAGTAGAGTTTACAACCTTTGAGGAATTGGTAGTAGCATTCACCAAACAGATGAATTATTTCATCGATATCAAAATCAAAGGTAATAACATTATTGAAAGATTATGGGCACAAACCTTACCAGCGCCATTTATGTCTCTCCTTACCAAGGATTGTATTCAGAATGGAAAAGACTATAATGATGGAGGAGCCCGGTATAATAGTTCGTATATTCAAGGGGTAGGTTTAGGTTCAATAACTGATTCTCTTGCAGCGATTAAATATAATATTTATGATAATAAGAATGTAACAATGCAAGAATTATTAAATGCCTTAAAAAGTAACTTCAAGGACTCTAAATCCCTACGAGAAATGCTAATATACAAAACTCCTAAATTTGGAAACGATGATGATTATCCAGACGATTTAATGAAGGATGTGTTTGAGATCTATTGGAATGCGATCGATGGTAGACCAAATACTAAAGGTGGTCAACATCGTGTGAATCTTCTTCCCACTACAGTCCATGTTTATTTCGGCCGGATGATAGGTGCTCTACCTGATGGACGAATGGCCCATGAACCCCTATCTGAAGGTGTGTCTCCAGTTCAGGGTGCAGATATTAAGGGACCTACGGCAGTCATCAAATCAGTAGCGAAAATAGATCATGAACGAACTGGAGGAACACTCCTAAATCAAAAATTCTCACCCAAATTCCTTGATGATGAAAAGTCTTTAGAAAAGGTTGCCCATTTAGTCCGTTCCTACTTCAAAATGGATGGTCATCATATACAATTTAATGTAGTCTCAGTAGACACATTACGCGATGCACAAAAGCACCCTGATAAATATCGAAATTTAATTGTCAGAGTAGCTGGTTATAGTGATCTTTTTATCAATCTTGGTATCGAATTACAAAATGAAATCATCAATCGGACAGAACATATGAGCGCTTAGTCTTTAACAATTCCTAGACCTTCTAAAAAGTAATAACTTTATCACTTTTGAGTATCCATTCAGCTAGTCCCGCCATCGTGCTTCGATGCACACCATCCAATAATTGAACATTGGTAAGACCTCTAGCATCCATACATGCCCCACATGCTCCAATTTTCCCCCTCCTAGTTACACCTTTGATCATACGTCCAATATTATAGTAACCTTCAGGAGTTGTTTGATCTTTTAGTGCACAGTAAACAGAATCGGCAATTAAGAATACATTGACTTGAGTATTTTCCTTTTGTAATGCTATCGCCGTTCTCAATCCATTATATGACCTTTCTGATCCATACGGAGCATCATTAAGAATTAGTGTTATCGTTTGCATTAATTTTCACCTAATTTACTTCACTTTGTCTGATTTTTTTGTCTGTTAAGAGAAATTCGGTAGGTTTCTCATAGTCACACTCATGAGCTATTATAAACCAATAATTCCACTCCTGAAGATTTAAAAAACAAATAATTCTATAAAAAAACAGGTAAGTTACAAATCGGTATGTGAAGCAAATGAAAACCTCCGAACAGTATAAAGAGCAATTATACAATATGAAACCGAATATCTATATTAATGGAGAACAAGTCGGGAGAGATGATTCAAGACTTGCAGGTTCTATAACCACTATCAGTAAAACCTTCGATAGTGTTAAAGACCCAGAATTTAAGGATTTAATCACTGCAGAGTCCCATATCACGGGTGATACTATAAATAGGTTTACTCATATCCACCAGTCGGTGGAAGACCTATTAAAGAAACAGGATATGACCCGTCAGATTTGCCATTACACAGGAGGGTGTATCTTTCGATGTATGGGAGTAGATGCGATGAATGCCTTATCAATAATTACAGCTAGAGCTGAATCGATGACAGAGCGGCCTTATAATCAGAGATTTCTGAAGTATTTGAAAGAATGGCAAACAAATGATACGGTAGGTTGTTGTGCACAAACAGATCCAAAGGGGGATCGTTCACTAAGGCCCCATCAGCAGGCAGACCCTGATTTATATTTACGTGTAATTGAACATAGAGAGGATGGAATTGTTGTAAGAGGTGCCAAACATCACATAACGGCGGCGGCTGTGGCTGAGGAGATAATCGTTACACCGACTCGTTTTTTAACACCTGAAGAAGATGAGTATGCTGTATCATTTGCCATTCCAGGAGATTGGGATGGTGTGTATCTTGTTACTCGTGCGTCAAATATGAAACAGCGAGAAAATGTACCTTGTCCTGCTGGGACGTTTGGCGATGTTGAGAACACTGTAATATTTGATGATGTCTTTATTCCTAACGAGCGAGTCTTTTTAGGCGGTTATGAGGGAGAACATCAGTTTGGAGGATGGCTTGCTCTTTTGTTTGCCTTATATCATCGTCATAGTTATACTGGATGTAAACCCTCATCCACAGACATCCTCTTGGGCTATTCTGCACTGGTTAGTGAATATAATGGGATAGAAGATAAGAAGCATGTGCAATCAAAACTTGCAGATTTAATAAGTGTCGCTGAACTTGTATACGCAAGTGGAATTGCCGCTGCATACAAAGCAACTAAAGATGATTGTGGCACCATGATTCCAGATCCTATGTTCTGTAATGTGGGTAGAAAACATGCAGGAAAGAATTACTATCATGAACTTGAAACTCTCGCCGATTTATCTGGAGGTCTACCTGCGACACTACCATTTGAAAAGGATTTTTTCGATGAGGAAAAGATAGGACCGCTCCTCCAGAAATATATCAAGCGAAAAGCGGATATACCTGCTGAAGATGTCTATAAACTTTATAGAACCCTTTCTGATGTACTTTGTTCATCTATTGGTGGTGTAATATCTATAGCAGGAGTTCATGGAGGTGGTTCTCCTGTTATGGAAGATATAGCAATTCTCAAGCAATATGATATCGATTCGAGAAAATCAATTGCCAAATATTTAGCAGGAATTACTGATAAATAACTACCCAAAATGGACGGGTTAATATTCTAATGAACTCTAGATTAGATAATTCGAAATACTATGACGTCATCATAATTGGTACTGGGCCAGCAGGGATTTTTGCAGCATTAGAATTGATAAAATTCTCCGAGGATAATTTAAACATTTTGATGATTGAAAGCGGTAGTGATTTAGCCAATCGGGTAGAAAATCGTAACATTCAAAAGAGCGATGTGATGCAAGGATGGGGAGGAGCAGGAGCTTTTTCAGATGGAAAACTGACTCTAACTGCTGACATAGGAGGACATTTATCAGACTATATTTCCATTAATAAACTCGAAGAATACATCAGTGAGGTTGAAGAGATTTATATTAGTTTTGGGGCTTCTAGGGATCGCTTAGTTACGGGTGAAGGAAAAGATGTTGATGAGGCACGAAAAACGGCATTAAAGTATGGGATTACTCTTATACCTTATCGCCTGTTGCATATTGGGACAGATAAATGTTCTCAAGTCTTACTGACTATGTATGATCATCTTAAAGCCTCTTTAAAAATAAAAGTCAATTTCAGTGAAACAGCTAAAGAAATCTTGGTTGAAAACTATCAAGTTAGAGGAGTAAAGACAGATCAAGGTATATACAAAGGAAAATTCGTGATAATTGCTACAGGTCGATCTGGAGCCGCATGGGCTAGAAAAGAATCATTAAGACTTGGTTTGTCGTTAGAAAATAATCCTGTTGATATTGGAGTTAGAATAGAATTACCTGCAGAGATAAGTTCCCATCTCACAGACCTCCTATATGAATTCAAAGCGAAATATTATTCTCCTACCTTTGAACAAGAATGCAGAACATTTTGTGTTTGTCCAAGGGGAATAGTAACTCAAGAAGTAGTTTATGATCCTGAAACTCGAGAAAAATGGATAACTGTCAATGGCCACTCATACTCGATTCAAGAAAAAGAAACAAAAAACACGAATTTCGCATTATTAGTTAGTAGTCGCTTTACTGAACCTTTTGATGACCCGTTAGCTTATGGCCGATCTATAAGTAAATTAGCAAATTTGTTAACAAAGGGAAATGTAATTATACAGCGACTCGCTGACCTAAAGAGGGGAAGACGTTCAAATTTCGAGCGAATCAAGAGATCAGCCATTGAACCAACATTAAAAGAAGCTATCCCTGGAGATTTATCTTTTGTACTTCCTTACAGACATTTATGTAGTATTCTTGAGATGATAGAAGCACTTGACAATATTATGCCTGGAGTGAATTCATCTAATACTTTGCTTTATGGGATCGAAACAAAATATTATTCTAGTAAAATAAAAGTATCCAATAATCTTGAAACGAAAATTACAGGATTATATGCGGTAGGAGATGGAGCTGGAGTCACTCGGTCACTGGTCCAAGCGAGTATTTCAGGATTGATTGCAGGAAGAGCGATAAAAGAAAATTTAACCAAATTGAGCCAAGTGAATTTAGTTAAGGTTTAAAAGAGTCAATCTAGCCAAACCAAGAAGAATAAACCCCATAACTAACGTCATAATGCGTCTAGTAGATTCAATATTATTTAAGGGATCTTTATCCAATAAATAGAGAACAAGGATGAGTAGGACTAAAGTGAGTAAAAGAATTAGAACGTAGATGAGGTCTACTTCCATAATAAAGATAAATGAAACAGCAATCATCCATGCCATTGTATATCCCAAAATAATCAATTTCACTGTTTTTATTGGTCCAAATCTTGTAGGGAGAGTTTGAACTTCATGAAGTGAATCTCCACGTAAATCTCCAAGATCCTTATGAACTTCAAATATGAAAGCTGCCACAAATGTTAGTAGTTGTAGTAAGAGAAACGTTAAATCAATTTGGGGTGCCGAATTAACAGAAAGGGCACCACCTAGGAATGCTAATGATAAACTAAATGCTACGATGATATTTTTTGCTAAAAATATAGGTTTTAACCATTTCGAATATACTACTGCCGCTGTAATAGCAATTAGCCCAACAAGAATTGCTTGATAGTTAAAAAGGAAATAACCCAAGGTTAATGCTAGCATAGTTTCTATTATGGCTGCTAATAAAGCTAATTGACGACTAACTGTCCCCTGTGGTAAAGGCCGCCATGATTTGGAAATTTTATCTATCTCAATATCCAAATAATCGTTAAGAGTGTCCATTCCTGCAAGTACTAAGATCCCACATAGTAATCCAAAAGATAATTGGGTGAAAGAAGGCATTGAACGTAAACTGACAATCATACCGAGAACAGCTGTACTTCCAATAATAATTCCATCGACGGGCCTACCAAGAATTATTAGTCCCTGCAGAGTATGGAAAAAAGGGATCGTTGGTTCTGTTTTGCTCATGTTCGAATCTCATTTTCTGATTGTACAAGTGACGGTCAATCTTCAAAAGGTTTTGCTAACGCTGTAGGTGCGCCAACAATACTCTTTACTTTCTGTTGTGATAAGATGATTCCCCAAATTGCTAAGAATAAGATTGTGGAAACAGGAGGCATCATTTTTAATACAGATGGGGGGATTCCAGTAGGAAAGATGAACGGGATTGCCTCGTGTTGGAAAGAAAATTGTAAGACATCAAACATTCCAAAAAGATAGGATCCAATGAACGCTCCTAAGGGATTCCATAATGCCACTACTACTAGAGCAATGACTATCCATCCTCTTCCTTGTGTCATTCCATCAGTCCAGAAATTTAACCACCCAAGTGAAAGATATGCCCCTCCAAGTCCAGCCATCATTCCTCCAAAGATAACACAAAGATATCGGATCAGTCTCACATTTACACCTTGATTCATTGAGGCAGAAGGATTTTCTCCAACTGACCTGATCAGGATACCAATTCGAGTTTTATACAGAATAAACCACAAGATTGGTGCTAAAATAAAGCTAAGATATACAAAAATATTTTGATCAAAAAATACCTCACCTATCGTTGGAATATCTTTTAAAATTGGAATAGGAGTAGAATCAATGCCTTTTAAGGCTTTTCCAACAACTGCATCCCCTAACAATCCGCTAAGTCCTGTTCCTAAGATAGTCAAGCCTATTCCAGACACCACTTGATTCCTGTTGAAGGTTATCGTTAGAATTGCATGGATCGTGGCGAGTAGGCCGCCTATAAACATTCCAAAAAGGACTCCCAATAAAATATCCTGAGTCTGGTACGCAATTGCGTACGACCCCGCAGCTCCAGCAATTACCATTCCTTCAATACCTAAATTCAATATACCAGAACGCTCAGCATAAATCTCACCAAGAGTTGGAAGAACAAAAAAGGTAGCAGCTGCAACTATTGAGTGCCACAGTATCGGATTCAGAAGTTCTACCATTTAAGAACGCCTCCATTTGATTGTATAGCGAAAGAAAAATTCTGATAGTAGGACATAAAACAAAATGATACCGCTGAACATATCTAGTGCAGATACGGGTAGACCTGTTAAGTTGATTGCTGTTCCACCAGAAATCAATGCGGCAAAAAATAATGCACTAAAAATTATCCCTATCGGATTTAGGCCACCCAGATACGCAACAACAATTGCTGTAAAACCATAACCTGCCGAATTAACAGTAAGTCGTAATTTATTACCTGCAATTTCAGCAACTCCTGCTATTCCAGCGAGACCTCCTGAAATTATCATACTGATCAAAATTACCTTGAAAAAACTTATACCTGCCATCCGTCCAGCTAAAGGATTTTTGCCTGTGACGTTGATTTCATAACCAATCTTCGTTTTTGGAATTCCCTCTTCAGTACGGAATAAGTAGTAGTACGTTACGAGTGCAATTATCAGAACCAAAAATATAGATATGTGCACAGGATCGAAATTCCATGTGGCATCTAGAAAAGGTACATAGATTTCAATTGGTATTCCTGGAATTTGTGCAGATTCGGGTAAGATTTTGGAAAAAGCAAAACCAGTCGCTGGATCTCGCCAAGGACCACTAACAAGGTACTGCATTAAATAAAGAGCTGGAAAAACCATTAGAAAAGAAACAACTACATCGGCGCCTTGGAATCCTCCTTTTGCTCTGAAAAAAACAACTGGAAGAGCCCAAATAGCTCCAAGAATGAATCCGTTAAGAAACATTAGGGGTATAAGGACAATTGATGGAAGATCGGGAAATTCCATTGCAGTCCATGTTGCTGCTAGCATTCCCATAATAAATTGTCCTTCCGCTCCAATGTTGTCTATTCGTGCTTTAAAAGGGATGGCTAGCCCTATGGCAATACAAAGAAGCGGTATGAATGAAACAAATGTATGAGGGAGTAATATCAAGATAATACGGAGCATAGATCGATTTGACAAGAAGAATAGATCCAGAGGGTTTATTCCATTTAACAAAAATATGAACCCAACAGTCATTAACCCAAATATGACGAAAAGTATCCTATAAGCAATAGCGCGGAATCCAGTAATTGAGAAAGTTCTTTTTTGAAATATTAGTTCATAATTTGCAATTTTCATTCAATGACCTCCTGAAGTGTAGATCCTCCCATCATTAAACCTACTTTCTCTCTTGTAGCTTCCTGTGAATTCAAAATACCCATAATTTTCCCCTTATACATAACAGCTATCCGATCACTGAGAGCTAAAACCTCTGTCAAATCACTAGAAATCAACATAATAGCAGCCCCTTCTTCCCTTAGCCGTAATAGTTCTTCTCGAACGAATTGGGTCGTACCAACGTCAAGTCCGAAAGTCGGATTTTCTGCTATTAAAATCAATTTTCGTCCTTCTGGAGGAGCGAGTGTTGTTTCGCGTGCCACTACTACTTTCTGTCTATTACCCCCAGATAAACTCCGAACGGATGAAAGGGCACTAGGAGTTTTAATTTTGAAAATGGATATCAATTCTTCTGTTACATTCACGATAGATTTCTGATCTATGAATAAACCACCTGATTTTCGGTAAGAATTAAGGATAAGATTTTCTCGTATCGATAAATCCAGAATAAGAGCTTTTCGACGATCTTCTGGAATATACGCAATTCCTAAATCTCTAATTTCTCTTATTGATTTACCTGTAATATCTTGGACAATGGACACACCATCAATTTTTTTTCCATGAATAAGTACTTTTCCAGAATCAACTTTGCGCCAATGTAGCATTGCCTCAACTAATTCTTGTTGACCATTACCTGATATTCCTGCAATCCCTAATATTTGATTTTCCTTTAATTGAAGACTCACTCCGTTTACAACAGTATCTCCCATATCATTCGTAGTAAAAAGGCCCTGGATTTCCGCCGTTAACTTTCCAGGTTCCATTTTCTTTCGAGCTAATTCATATAATACTTCTTTACCAACCATTAAGGTGGCTAAACGCCGGATTCCCTCCTCTTCGGAAACCCAGGCGTTTTTTTCTTTTTCAGTTTCGAGAGTAGCCACAACTTCTCCATGTCTCATCACAGTAATGCGATCACAGTAATTAATTGCCTCTTCAAGGTGGTGAGTGATAATAATGATACTTTTTCCTTGAGAGCGTAGGGAATTAAGAAGACTGAAAAGATTAACAATTTCAGGAGGTGTGAGCATAGACGTTGGTTCATCAAGAATTATTATTTCTGGATCCGTAATAAGCGCCTTTAAGATTTCTACTCTTTGTTTTTCTCCTCCCGAAAGTTTCCAGATTTTAGTTTTAGGATCAATATCTCCCAACTCATATTTATTCAGAGCACTCGTTATTTCTCGTTCAATACGTGATAAGGAGAGGAAAAAACCTTCTGATATACTCAGAATATTTTCGGCAACTGTGTGCCGTTCTATCAGGCTTTTTGAAAGATCCTGACGGGCAATAGCAAGCCCATGCCTAAGGGCTGCAATTGGATTACTGAGTTCAACTTCTTTACCTCGTAATAAAATGGTTCCACTGTCAGGTTTCCGAAAGAGATTATTTACGAGAGTTGACTTCCCAGCACCATTTTCGCCTAAAAGAGCATGAATTTCCCCATGTTTCAGTGAAAAATTTACATTGTCATTCGCATGAATCTCAACTCCATCCCCATAAAATGTTTTGCATACATTCTGCATTTCAAGGACAGTTTCCATAATAGTTCCTCTTCAATTCCAACGCTATTAGTGAAATAGAATATCAAATGTGAGAGTATATAGACATTCCGACCAATTGTGATGAATTAATAAAAAAAAATAGAAGGGAAAATTTCCCTATTTGACTTTTTAAGAAGGTGAACCAATAACTCCTTCAACAAACCAGTCCATAAATGCAAACAAATCAGGTATTGTTGCTTGTACTCCATCAGCAAACATTATGGTACCGTTTTGGGCCTTAATCGGACCAGTAAAAGGGTCAAATGTAACAGTAGGTCCATCCATCTCATCCAGACGGCGCATCACAAGTGCATAGGCTGTTTCACCACTGACATCAACTGCTTTCAGATCATCCTCAAATATGGTATTTATTGGAACACCAAAAAGCCCACCTAATTCTACTGCGTCTTCTTTAAGGAACCAGAGATAGTCAACATCAGCTAAATTGGTATTGTTATATGTTCCATCATTCACTTTTGACAAAATCTCATCATATAAGATATCCCAATGGACTAATTGACCAGAAATTGTACTATCATTCCCATAGTATTGCATGGGTGAATAATGACTAAAAGCATAAACATCATCATACTTTTCTGCTGCTTGAATCACTGCAGGAGAATCTTCAGTAAATGCAAGCATATCGACACCAGCAGCGACAAGTGCATCTGCGGCATTAGTTGCTAATGTAGGATCGTACCAGCTGTAAATCCAACGAACGTCAACGGTAGCTGTTGCGTTCACAGCTCGAGCCCCTAACGTAAATGCATTGATATGACGAATAACTTCAGGTATTGGAAAAGCGCCAACATATCCGAGTTCACCACTTTGACTTAGGGCGCCAGCCATCAACCCATTAAGGTAATAAAGCTGGTAAAAATCAGCAAAATAATTACCAACATTTGCGCCTCTCATAAATCCTGAACAGTGGAAAAATAATACATCGGGGTATTTTTCAGCAGCTGCTAGTGTACCATCCATAAATCCAAAGGATGTCGTGAATATTACATCACATTGTTCCACTTCTACCAGCGTATCAGCCGCTGCGACTACACTCGCAGTGTCCTCTGCAACACTTTCAATATAAACTGTTTCTAACCAGTCATATTTATCTTCTACGATAGTTCTACCTTCATCATGGGCATTAGTCCACCCATAATCGCCAATAGGACCAACATAGATAAATCCTGCCTTAATCTTGCCACTACTAGTTGTAGTACAACCAGATAGCAGGACGACACCTACTAGAACTACACATATTAATAAAACTCGACTATTTTTCATGTTTGACATAAACTATCATCCGCCTAAGTGAAAGGATGATGTGAATATTTAAATTTTTCTCCTCCCTGTATTAAGAAAGCATATAGGAATTTTCGATTGTTACTAAAAAACATTCTTTGAAAAACAAATAAGAAAAAGGTCAATTCTTGTAACTTATTTTTTAGAATGAATCTGAATAATTTCTCCAACTTCAGTTGTGTCACAATTTTCTAATTCGATTCCCTCTAACTCTAATTTTTCAGCTTTAAATTTTAGATCTTTAAGAATTAATACTCTTTCAAAGTTATCCTTTAATCCTATTACTTTTTTAATGATTTTAGCAGCTGAAAACATAGAAGAATAATTGGTGATCCGAATTACTGGCGCTGCAATAACTCCTCCTACTGACACAGATTGACCTTCACGTCCTTTGCTTGACCGTCCTACTCCAATAATAATATTTTCTTCAGCTATAATGTCTTCCTCAACGGTTAATGGTCCATTCACCTTGAAATTATTGACTTCTACATACCGTGCTTTCAATGGGCCGTTTATTTTGATTTTTCCACCAATGATGCCATTATTGATGTTTACAGGGCCATTAACTTTGGCAGCCGCCTCTTTGTGACAGGTTAAGGATCCTTTTACAACTAGAGGACCATTCACCTTTAGCGATAAATCTATCTCTAAATTGTCTCCTATCGAACAAGGACCATTAGTTTTTATCTCCGAAGCATAAAGATTACCTTTAGCAACTAGTGGGCCGAAAGAGGTTAAGGGTTTAGTAAGTTCTGTATCACTAGAAAAAGAAGTTGGACCGAATCTCATTAGTAATTTCACCATGAAAAATGATTATGTAATTCTCTTACATTACTATTTTTATAGCTTTGGTTCATGACTAGATTTGTCAGACAACTCTTGAAAAGAGTTCTGGACAGGATGAGTCACACATCCGCTATCCAGCAGATTAGCACCACTAAAAGGGTTACTATTCATTGGGACTACTTGAAGCATCCTTACTGCTGATATCCCCAGCGCTAATACCTCTCACGTCTAAAGGGTCATTCTTCTCTTGCCTTTGACGGGTAACTCGTCTCACGTAGTTACAAGTGAATAAGACCCAAGAAGTTAGGAATTTTTCTTTTCATCACCTCGCTTGGAAGAGGTTATGGAGGGAGGCTTTTTATGAATGTAAGAGAGAGGGAGAGGTTAGCGAATACGAGTAATCTCGCTTTGTCGGACAAAAATGATCATGTGTTTTGATAAATGTCATCACGGAAAGGATATGGAAAAAGAACGAGTTTTTGCATTAAGACGCCGGGTTCCCAGTGTGGAACAAGTAGAAAGAATGATGGATAATGCTGGAGGAGTAGTAAAAGGGACTGGAAAGGAGAGATTAAGATATTTCAACATCGCAATTGATATCACAAGCCATTGTGATTGTATGTCTGCAGGTGGACATCTTCTCGTTCCAGACCAGGGCATCTTGTATTCTGAAGATCCAATTGCTATAGATCAAGCAAGTGTGGATCTTGTCACTAAAGCTCGGGGACTACCCATGTCACCTGCGGAAACTGGAATGAATTCTCCAAGTGGACGAATTGAACCGAATGAACGAGCATTGGAAGCTGAAAATCAAAAATTGGGTTTATATAGCCGATTTGTTGATCCTGTATCTCGACCCATTATTGCAGAAACACAATTAGCTGCTGCTTATTCTCAAGGAATAGGTTCACGTGAATATGACCTTATTCTGGTTCCCTCTCCACAGCAGAAGAAAAAAGGATAAGTAAAATATAAGTAGAAGTTGCTATCTTACTTTATATTTGTACGAGTAAGATATTCTTTTTTCTTTTTTCCTTCATGGATAAATGAAAGAACCTCCTCTTCAATCCTTCCATTTTCGACTACCTCACGGAAAAAAGTGACCCAATCCTCATCAAGCTCCTTTTGTGTCTGAGTGTCTTTATCTCCGATTTCGCACAGTCTTTCCCATTCTTCATTTTCGAGATTAAACAATTTGAGAAGATGAGGAAGAACCCCTTTAATCCAAATTTCTAATGCAACTTCAGTATGTTCAATAGAGAGCATAGTTAATTTGAAATAATGACAGAACTGAAAATATAACATTTTTTCAGTTTCAAGTAGTTCCGGTTGTTTTAATGGGGATAAACTATGAGGGGTTGTTGTTAAGCGTGGTTTTTTTCGAATAGGTTTACGGGAGTCAATTTTTTTATCTAAAAGAGCGATCTCTTCCAATAGAGCGTCCAGTTTGGCTTTATCTAAAGGCATCAAGTAAAGGAGGAGACTCCAATTGATAAATTTATCCCTTAATTATAGAAGCCAAAAAAGAATTAACAAGTGGTAATACTGTAGAAGAAGCAATACGATTAGTACACTTCCCAGTAATTGTATATTAGCTTTCTGAAAAACATGAACATAATAAGAAATGCTGACTAACTGATATACAATTGTAAATATAATAACAATTTCTAAAGGAATTGAATTATAAATCTCTAATGATGGAGTAAGACTTAGTAACGCAAAGAAACCAACAAAAACAGATTCTGGAAATAAGATATGTGACGCTAGATTAATTTTGGTTACTACTCGCCTATACATATATTGAAAGTAAGAATACAAACCTATCAAGCCTAGCGAAGTATAAAGTATGCTATTCATCAAAGCAAGGATAGGATCATTTGACTGTACGATAAAAAAACCAATAATACTTGTCTTTTGGTCAGAAGCAAGCCAAAACAGTCCTACAATGTGAATTAGAAGCAGAACTAGCAAGCTAGCCTTCGGAAATGAAGTAATTTGTGAGGAAATTGGAGTAAATATCTGAAGTATCTTTGTAAATCGACTCTCCTCAAGCGGAGAAAAGCTTCCCCTAATGAATTCTGACGCTTGCGCTCCTTGAGGAGTAATTTCATATAATTTATCTTTTAATTGCTTAACCAATCCTGATTCTTCTAATAATCGCATATGATGGTAGAAACTACCAGCCTTAATATTTAATGATTTTGAAAGCTCGGAGTACCCACCCCATCCATGTTTATACAACTCTAGTAAAAGGGCTCTTCTAATTTTATGATTCAAAGCTTTGATGACTGACTCATTGATATTTTGTTCCTCTTCAGAGACTTCGTTAGAATTCACTTTGAATCACGTCGAATCTTGTAATTTGCTCAGAATGAACCAGGCATACCGTGTAGTTATCTTACTACACTTGATTCTTTCTGTAAAGCAACCATGCACTGGGCACCATAATTGTTGTTAGTATGATTACTGCTAGGAGATACTTATCATCAGGAAGGGCTAATACTGAAAGGATACTAGGTATTATCTCAGGTGGAATGAAGGGAAGTTCTAATTTTGTTATATTCTCAAACCCTATTTTCGGATCATGGATTATTCGACTTCCGTTCTCATAAATGAGGAATATCTTTTCCTTGTCAGATTCATCGCTTTCGACATTACTATGGTAGACTGTTTTGTTGATTCCATCCACTAAAGCATATTCATACCATGAAAAAAAGCCTGTGAAATTACCTACTGTCACATCAACCTCTTTTTCATCGGATGTGCGATTATGCTCTTCATCCTCAGTCTGATCATCAATTTCGAATTCACTTTCGGCCTCTAGTTGTGTATAAAGAGCTAGTTTTGATGTGGATTCAAGAAATGGGTAATCTCGTATTGCAAGATCCATTTTTATTTCACTTGGTACTACTATTCCTCCATTCAATGAGGAAATATTGGTGAACACATAAAATTGCAGAGAAAATACTCCATCTTCAGAAGTTGTATTGAAAGTGTGAATCTCATAACCAAATCCATCATTCCTGATATTATAAGAAATTGGGGTAAAATCTGTTTCAAGCTCATATTCCTGAATTTCTTCACCTTCATCAAGTACATTATTTCCATTTGTATCAATAAATTCTATTATAGAAAAAAACTGTACATCGAAACTAAGTTCGATTTCATCCGAATCAGACTCTGATTGGTATTCTAAGCGAAATTCAGGTCCGCCAGATGACTTAAAGATAATATTAATTTTATCATTCGTTGTCCCGTTTTTTAGTTCGGATTGAATTTCAACCTGGTCTTCTTCTACCTCTATCTGTAAAGTCCGTTCGTTTAAATCCTCTATTTCATCATCTAAACCATCATCATCCTCATCATCCATGATTTTATCATCTTCAGAAATCCAACCAGAGACCCCTGAGGGGACCATAATAGATGAGAAAATTAGTAAGATGAATAAATAGAGCAGTAAAAGGGAAAGAAGTGATGATTTCTTGACACTTAGTTCTTTGATTTGTCTCAACATGTTCTTTCTCTCTCGTGTTTGATAGTTTTTCAGGCCATTAGCATCCTACTATTCGAATACTCCTGGGAAACATGGTTAAAAAAAAAAGGAAAAAAAAGTAAAAAAAGGTTACCGTCGACGACGGTAAACAGTTACTATAGCTACAGTCAAAAAAGCAAAAGCAGCAATTAATGTTTCAAATCCAGGTATATTCGTTGGGGTCTGGATGACATCCATTTGTAATATTCCCGCAACTCCAACTTTTGGATCATGGATGATCTCAGCACCATGGGGATAGTTAAGATAGATTTTCTGCTCATTGGCATCAATATCATCAGTTCCCACAGGACTTGATATAATGCTCATATTTTGTCCATCTACAACCACTAGTTCACTCCATGAAAAGAACCCTACGAATCCGCTCATTTCAACTTCCACTTCTTCTTCTTCATCTGACGAGAGACCTTTGGTTTCATCTTCAGTATCACTATCATGTTCATATTCCGCTTCACTTTCGAGCTTCGTGTAAAGGGCTAAGCGGGAACTTTCGTTAAGATAAGGAAAATCATGGATACCTATATCGATTTTTACCTCTGTTGGAGCTACAAGCGATCCATTAACTGGGGTAAATTCTCCAGCAACATAAAATTGGAGTGTAAACATTCCATCTACAGATGAGGATTTGAACAGGTGAACTGTTGTATTAGATACTGTTGATGTTGAATATTCAATGGGAAGAAACTCCATATCCTCAAATTTCAGGACCTGTAATTCTTCATCTACGGATTTGTTATACACACCATTTGAGTCAATATCTAAATATTCTGTGATACTTTTGAATTTGATAGTAAAATCTAATTCTGTTTCTGTATCACCAACTTCCGATTCATACTCTAATTTGAATTTTGGATTATCATCAACCGTGAATTTCACCTTGATTTCATCTTTGTTTTCACCAAGTTTCAATTGCGTTTTGATCTGAACTGAATAATCCTCAACTTCGATTTCGACTTCACGTTCATTTTTCTCTTCAATTTCATCGTCTACCTCATCATCGTCAGAGTCTTCAATCTTCTCATCCTCATCATCCTCATCTTCGACCTCAGAGGTTTCAGTTTCACTGAGTTCATCACTTTCGTCATCCTCAGCAACTATCATTCCTGTGAATCCTGTTGCAGGAAGAATTGCTGCAAATGTTATCCCTAAAAGTAGGGGTATTGCCAACAAGGCAAATAAATGCCTTTTCATATAACTTAGTTTTGTTATCATATTTTTTCACCGTTTAACTTGATATCTAAGTCATCAAGGAATGATGGGTGGTATATAGATTGGTTTAAAATTCTCTGTAAAAACACCAGAAATCCGGTTTTCACTTGTGGTTGAGCATGAATTGCGTTTATCGCAATATAGAAAGGTATATGAAAATTAATACATTTACCTATGTTCGATAATAAGGGAAAAACTTGATCTTTACTTATGTTATCATAAATATAAGAGTAAATGATAAAGAAAAGAGAAAAAGTGGCTGAATTATGCGCCAAGTATCACGTACTTTTCTTTAACCTAGTTTTAGTATATTCAACTAAACCTCCGGCCTTAAAGATTTGAAGTGCCTGATCATCAAGTTTGGGGAATGAAAACACTTTATCTTTAATCTTAAGGAGGCCATTATCAAAATCTACATCAATTTTTTCTTTAGAGGATAATAGATTTTTCTTATTCTTTGTTATAAAGTCTGAACATTCCGGCGAAATAACGAGGGGAAGCGCCTGGTTGATAGCATTTCGAAAATATATACGTGCAAACGATTTTGCAATAATACAACTAATTCCAGCAGCTTGTAAACAGGTAACTGCTTGCTCTCGACTTGAACCAGCTCCAAAATTATTGCCTGCCACGATGATATCTCCCTCTTCCACTTCTTCAATGAATTTAGAATCATAATCTTCTAGGGCGTGACGAGCCATTTCATCAGGTGTTAGCGGCTCATACGTATACCGTCCTGGGAATATTACATCCGTGTTAATATCATCTTCTGGAAAAATCCATATTTTTTGACTCTTGAAACGCATTTTTATGACTCCTCTGCAGTTATGTACCCTGCAAGGGCTGATTTCGCCACTGTTGCTGGACTAGCTAAATAAATTCCCGTATCTTCTTTACTACCCATACGACCTTTGAAATTTCTGTTCGCCGAGGAAATAGCTTTTTCTCCTGATGCAATACATCCACCATATGCTCCTAAACAAGGACCACAGGCAGGAACTCCAATTTGGCCTCCAGCAGCTACAAGAATCTCAAGTATCCCTTCCCGTGTTGCTTGGAGAAGAATCTCTTGAGAAGCTGGATATACTAATAATCGAATATTGGGATGAATGGTTTTATCTTTCAAGATATTGGCTGCAATTTCAAGATCATCTAACCGCCCATTTGTACAAGTTCCAATTAATGCCACATCTATAGTGGTTTTTCCTAATTCTTCTATGGGAACTACATTATCCACTTTATGAGGTTTGGCTATACGAGGGGTTAAGTTAGACACCTCCAATTCCAGAGTTTTGATATACTTCGCATCTTCATCTGCAGTTATTCGATCATATTGAAACCCAAATTGTTTGTTCCATTCATCAGTTACATCATCCACTGGAAAAATGCCTGCTTTGGCACCCATTTCTGCAGTCAGATTGCTTAATGTCATCCGTTCACTCATGGATAACTTCTTTACAGAGGAACCATAAAATTCAATGGAATTATACGTTGCTCCTGCAGCTGTTATTTGTCGTATAATTTCTAAGATGACATCTTTCGCATAAACACCTTTTGGTAATGAACCATCAAGAATGATCTTGATAGATTCTGGTACTTTCAACCATGTTTCCCCAATAGCCCATACAGAAGCGGTTTCAGTTCTTCCAATAGGAATACCTGCTGCACCAAACGCACCATGAGTGGTAGTGTGGCTATCACTGCCGAGGATTACAACATTAGGAGGAACGTGTCCTTTAGCAGGCAAGACTTCATGACAAATGCCCGTACCACCCTCGTAGAAATATTTAATACCTTGATCTTTAACAAACTTCCTGATGACTGTATGGTTTCCCGCTTTTACTGCGTCAGGCGGGGGAACAGCATGATCTAATGCAATAAAGATTTTTTCAGGACCCCAAATTTTCCCATTTGGCCCCACCATCTTATAAAACGTTTTAGAAATAGCTGCTGAGTTATCATGAGATAATATCCTGTGAGGTGAGACAAAAACAATTTCATTTTCGACAACTCCTTCAGTCTCTTTACCTGAAGCTTTTGCTAAAATTTTTTGGATTAAAGTTTGACCTACCATATCCTTACCTTAAAAAAAGATAAGAAAAGGGTGGAGGTTTAAGTATTTAGGTTGAAAATTGCTACCATTTTTGAAAGATTATCGGCAAGTTGGGTTAATGCCTGTGCCGAAAACGTCATTTGATTCATAGATGCTGTCTGCTCTTCAGTTGCAGCAGCTACCTGCTCACTAGATGCACTAAATTCTTCAGATTGCCCGGAAAACTCTTGTAAGGCTTCATGTATATTCGTCATATTACTGCCAATCTTCCTCACCATCCGAAAAAACTGTCGAGAGAGAACACCAACCTTCTCCAAGCGAACAGAGCGATGAACGGTTCTAATCTAATAAATCTAGTTGATTCTTAGCAATTCTTATCGCTCCTTCTTGGTTTTGTAATCATCAAGGAGGAAGGTTTTTTTCGAGGAAAAAATTTCCGTGAATTCAGTTAAAATGAAGACACAGATACTCTTTTTGTAAATCAGAGTATAATCTATGGGGTGTCAAATTAGAATGGGTAAACCAATAATTGAAAAAATAATTGCCGACCATACATCGGAAGAAGTTGCTCCAGAAAAGATCGTTTGGTTAGATATCGATGTGCGATCCGCTCGTGATTTCGGTGGCGCCAATGTAGTCAAAAATCTTGAAACTAATTATCCAGGTGAATCACATGTTGCCGATCCCAAGAAAACCTTTTTCACATTTGATTGTGTAGTTCCTGCAAATAATCTAGGTTATGCTGAAAATCAACAAATCGCTAGAGTATTTGCCCGGAATAACTTACCACGGGAAAACCTGTATGATGTGAACGCAGGAATAGGATCTCACGTTATGATAGAAAAAGGAGTAGCAACTCCAAACAGTACTGTTGTTGGTACTGATTCTCATTTGAATATTCTTGGCGCCATAGGCGCCTTTGGACAGGGAATGGGCGATCAAGATATTGCTTTTACCTTCAAAACAGGTAAAACATGGTTTGAAGTGCCCTATACTATGCGAGTCACCATTGATGGGATCCCGGCTAAAAATTCCTTTGCCAAAGATGTTACTTTAGGAGTATTAGAACAATTAGGTTCAAAAGGAGCATTGGGCAAATCGGTAGAATTCTATGGGACTACAGTTGATGCCCTTGACTTAGCAGGACGTATTACGCTGGCCAGTCAAGTTACAGAAATGGGAGGAATTATTGGTTTAATCACACCCGATGAAAGAATTATTGATTATTGCAAGAAAAGAAGTGGAAAAGATTTTCCTATTCACAAAGCCGATGCTGATGCTAGCTATGTAGAGGATATTCAATATGATTTTGGAGGGATAGAACCTAGAATTGCTTTACCACCTAATCCAGCTAATGTAAAACCAGTCGCAGAGATTACAGGAATAAAAGTGGACTCCGTTGTCATTGCCTCTTGCACAAATGGTCGATATGAAGATTTTGCGGTAGCTGCTCGAATCCTCAAAGGTAGAAAAGTTCATAATGACGTCATGATGAAGATTGTCCCTGCAACACAAGAAGTATATGGACAAATGCTAAAGAATGGTCTTATTGAATTATTTTATCAATCTGGAGCTATTATAAGTAATCCTGGGTGCGCCAGCTGTGCAAGTGGACAAATTGGAATGACAGGTGAAGGAGAAGTGCAAATTACGACTGGGAATCGAAACTTTGCAGGAAAACAAGGCAAAGGAGATACTTATCTAGCTTCTCCAGCAACAGCTGCAGCCTGTGCTCTTGCAGGAGAAATAATTGTTCCAGAAATTTGAAAACGCTAGGAGTTATGCATTATGAAAAAACCTACTAATCTAAGTGGTAAAGCAATTGTAATCAAGGATACACAAGGTAAAGGTATCGATGATATCGATACGGACATGATTTTCCATAACAAACACCTCCATATTACCGATATTAATGAAATGGGTCAACATACATTTGGCAACCTCCCAGGGTGGGAGGAGTTTCCATCAATAGTAACAGCAAACACTATTTTAATTGTTGGGAAAAATTTTGGGGCAGGATCTTCACGACAGCAAGCTGTTGACTGTTTCAAAGCTTTAGGAGTAATCGTAATTATTGGCGAATCGTTTGGAGCTATTTATAAACGAAACGCAATCAATTCTGGAATACCACTAATTTTGGCCCCTGATATTATGACAACTACATTAAATTCTGGTGATCAAATGACTATTGACCTAACAACAGGGGAAATTACATCTGAAAAGGAAGATGTTCAATCAAAGCAAGTTACACCATTATCAAAGGTACAACTCGATATCTATAATGCTGGAAACCTATTCGAGTATGGCAAAAGTCTGGAATGATAGAACTACAATTACTGGTGTTTTACAGCCTGTAAAAATTGTTTCATCAGTTCTTTGGGATGGTCAGCTTTTTCCAATACTGAGGAAACAACTATCAAATCTGAGCCTGCTTTTACTAAACCTTCAACTTGCTCTTTTGTTCTAATTCCCCCTCCAGTAATTAACTTAGCTTGTTTTCCATGTGCGAAGAACGATGCACGCTTAACAAGATCTAATCTATTGGCAATTGAAGCAGAGAAATTTCCTGAACCTGCTTCTATATAGCACATTTCCCAGTAAGGACGCCATTTTTGTGTTAACTCGTCATATGCTTCATCATCCTTTAGTGCTTTTGCATGGAGTTTTCTGCCAACGGTGGATTGAGGACTTAAGACTAGGTACCCATATTTCCGATCCTTCGGAAATTGCCCAAAAATCAGACGTCTGGTCCATTTAAACAACCAATGGTATTTCTTACCAAGTTTGAGTACAACTTTGATCCGAAAACGATAACAATTTAGTAATGTAGGCATCATAATGTAATCAGACAAAGAAGATATTTGGAGCGGGTGCCCTGGAAAGATCACTACTGGTGGAAGAACTAAATCAAGCTTTTTGAGACGGCGAAGGTATTTGTGCACTCCTCTCATGATTTCGTGCGAATCTCCCACCCAAATTTCAAGTGGAAGCTGGGAAGGATCTTCATGCTCCATAAGTATTTCAGTTAGAGCTTTATACATCCGTTCTGTTGCGCGACCTTTATTTGGGTCAATAAGCACGGCTAATTTCGCGATTTACTCCACCTTCTATCTTCTATCTCTGATAAATCAGCTTTTTTTTTAACATAAAAAATTATCTTTACCCACAAATTTATTTCTCAGTAGTTTTTCCGTTTGTTGAATATAATGACTTCTTTTGAGATCAAACGTGACTTTCATATCCATACTAACTTCTCTGATGGGTTTTCCTCTGCAGAAGAATTTATCAACCTTGGAATTAAGAAAAAAATCGAGCAAATCTGTTTTACAGATCATTATTCTTATTTTAAACCTGCTGTAACTAATGAAACTATGAATCAATACTTCGATACAATTCAAAGCCTAAAAGAGAAATTTGCGAAAAAAATCCAGATATTTGTGGGGATTGAAGTTGATACTTCTTCAGTTACAGATTTTTCTAAACTTGGGTATTATTCATGGGATCTAATCCTCTTTGAGTATGTATTTAATTTACCAACTTGGGATAGGATTTTTTCCGAGGTTAGAAAATTTTCACATGATTTCCCGAATAAGAATGTTGGATTTGCCCATACACGCTTTTCACGAGTGACACATGCCAAATTTGATGAAGTCATGAGTGTGATACGCGAAAAAAACCTTATCATTGAGCTGAATACTGGTTACCAAAATTATTTGGATCAATGGTTCAATTATTTAGATGAAGAAAATATATTTTCTGTTGGGTCGGATGCACATTACCTTGAACAACTTGGTAATATCAGTGGGGCGCTGAACTTCCTAAAAAAAAGAAATATTCCAATAGACCGAGTCATTGAATTATAAACACACATAATAATTCCCCCGTGGATAGGTCAAATTCCAAATTAAGGTTGTAGATGAATAGAATGTCCTTACTCTTTGATCTTGATACGATTCTGGATGATTTTTCTGATCAAATGAAACAAACAATTAGATATGTCTATGCACTCTCATTACTACCCAAAAAAAAAGTGGCATTTCATTCTAGTGATGCAGATGGAATCGTTTCAGCAGTTATCCTAAAAAATCTCTCCCCTTTTCGGAAATATGTGTTTATACCCTTAGGGTATCAAGAACTTCGACATCCAGAGTTCGGTTCATTCTTATCGAGTGTCGAATGGAAGGCCATTGCCGATCTAGCCCCTTTTCACTCGAAAAGAATTACTCTTTATTGTGATCATCATCAAACATCTAAAGAATTACCTAAAAACGCTGATATAGTTCTTTTTCAAGCAGGAGCACCAAGTGCCTCTTTTCTACTTGCACAACACTTCTATGCTCATTTACCAACAAAAATTCAATTTCTAGCTCAACTCACTGTAATCACAGATACTGCTGGATATACCAGCCCCCCTCCAATAGAGCTTCCCAAAGATGTGGATCAAGCCTCTGAAGAGGAACTAGCATGGCTTCTAGATGATTTGTGTAGAACTGTGAATACTCCTGAAGAGGTCTTAACCCTTGTTCAGGATCTTTCTTCACGACAACTGCAAATCTGTGATCAACCTGAATATCAAGAAAGATTACACAAATTATATAGCTTACGAAAGAAAAGCTTCGAAATAGCAGATACTATTCCCCATGCTGATGTAATACTTGTCATTCAAGGAAAGGAGAAGGTTATAACTTCTTCATTAGTCCACAGGCTTTTTCAGAAAGATGTAAAAATAACCTGTGTCCTTTATCCTGGTAAACGGTTTACAGGCCTTTCCTTTCGAGTGAATTCTATAATTTCAGATTCAAATCTATCAGAATATCGTGTAGATACGCTTGCAGCTGAATTTTCAGGAGGAGGCCATCCTCGAGCAGCAGGTGGCCGGACAGATTCATTACAAGAAGCTCTAACCAAGCTGACTGAATGGGTTGCGGGAAAAAAGTTATCTCTCAGCGTGTATGATTTAAGGAAGCAGTAAAAGAGTACAAAAGTTATTTTCTATCAATTTTATATGGTCCTAGTTTCCCTGTTACAATTTCAACAGGAAAACGACTTTCATTCTCTGTAAGCTTCCGTCTAATAGAATGGGCAATGTCTATATCGCAGGTATTAGCCATACTTAAGCAGTAAATCATTACATCAGCGAGCTCATCTTCCAACGCAATTTTCACAGATGGATCATTTTGTACGTTTTCTGATGCTTCTTCATTTGTTACCCATTGGAATAATTCCATGATTTCAGCTGCCTCAATCGAAATTGACATGGCAAGATTTTTTGGTGTATGATACTTATTCCAATCTCGTTTGCTAATAAAATCTGCAACTAATGAGGATAATTCACCAATTGTTGTTTCAGTCATTTCTCTTCCTCCTGTACCACTTCAAATCTGTATTGTATCTCATATTTCAGGATATTCACGTATTCCTGGCCTTCCTCAATAAACGATTGGCCATTGGGTCGCACATACTTGAGTATGAGCGTATTAGAACTATAATCAAACCCAATTTCATCCCATTTGTTGAGAAAATCACCGTAGGCAAGAGACTTTAATGCCGATGGAGCGCTTCGATTGATTTTTTCAGCTAAAATCTCCTCTTCTTTAAACGGAACAAATTCAGAGGGTTCTAAGGAAATCTTCCCCTTAAAAGTTTCTGAAATTCCCTCATAATAATAAAGAGTTGTCTTTTTTTCCTCTGGATCACGAAAAATTACAAAATAATTAGGAGAAGGATTTAACCAACTTATGAATAGATCCAACGGAATACTTGCAAAGGGTAATCCAATATTCATTTTTCCATCGAGATTAACTATAAAAGGTCTCCAGGCTGAAACCTGAGAGTCATAACTAATAGTTAGAACATCTGAACTAGTTGGAGAACAAAGGATAGTTGTAACACTCAGTAGAGGAGGAGATACATAGGATTTTGTTTTAAAAGAGTAAAATTTCGTTAGAATTTCTAATTCATCTGTTACACAGTATAAACATAGAATATTCCCTTCATACCCCCAAGGAGCATAATAGGATCGGATAAGTGAGGAATAGTAGATAGGGAGAAAAAAATTGTCCTCCTCAAACGGATGCTCTTCAGTAATATCCGTTTCACCATCAAATATTGAGATCTTCCAAACATAATGAGCCATACGAATTTCTTTGACAGAATGAAATACGATCGATAAATTAGAACTGGGACTTCTGAATTCTAATTTTTCAGGCATAGTTTCAAATGGAACGGGTCTGGGTTCTCCTAAAGGTATGAGTTTCAACATGGTTTTCGTCCACAAAATAGCATTCTTAGCTAGAAGAAACTATTTATCTTTTCTAGTTGAACTTTTTCTCATTGGGTTCGAGGCAAATTGAAGTCCACACGAATTTCATCTCCAAAACGTAATGAGACTCTTCTACATCACAAAATAAAAGCCCTTTACGATAATAGCGAAAATGTGAAAAAAGAAGTAACACAAAACATTAATGGGAGAAAATTTCGGTTTGATTTGTTAAATGATGATGAAACGATAATTTTTGAAATTCAAAGAGCCAGTTTCGGAGGACGTTTCTCTCAAAAAATTCAAATATTATTGGATTCAACTAACTACCGTATTAGGATTATACATCCCATCGTATATAAACAAAAAGTGACACGACTGAATGGAGATGAGGTTCTCTCAACCTCATATCGGAACTTATATTCCACTGTTTATCAATTCTTTGAACATTTGGTTCATTTTAAAGTTGGATATCAAAATCGTCTTCAATTTGATATTTTGATGATATATGAACATTTAATTCGAGAATTTACTGGTTATTCTCAACGAAGTGGAAGACGACGATTTCGAGTAGCCAACCGTGATTTAGTCCGTGTCGATTCAACCTATAAGATCAGAACAGCGGAGGATTTTTACAAACTTCTTCCTGATGAATTGCCCTCTTTGTTCACAAATCAGGATTTGCATAATAGCTTAAACTTTAAGAAGAAGTCTCGACGTAATTGGCGACTCCCAGGACAAATGACCTATTCATTGTGTCAATTAGGTCTCCTCGAACGTGTAGGAAAGAAAAAAAATGCCCATGTATTCACACGACAATATTAAGCTTTATTGTCAAGATAACTTTTGAAATCCTTGGCAATTAGTAAGTCCTGAGATTCTGACTCAACAATATTATAATTTTTCAAGATTTTAATATAATACGACAATAACGATTTGTTGTATCCAAGTCTTGTGCACAGAGCCTTTTGCGTTCGTATACTGGGATTGTCGTTCAGCAAACTAAGGATTTCGTATATTCTTTTATTTTGTATAAGGGAATAATACAGCTTCTCGTTGAGAGAAAAATCCTGCTCTCGTGTAAAATAGTGATTCGATTTACCAACTGAAACCATGTCAATGTAATTTTCTTGTGCTAAAATCCGAACCCAGTATTGAGTAGAACCCATTGCTAATCCGGAAGTACGGGATAAGCCGCGTAATGAAATTCCTGGGTTCAATGTTATAGTAGTTCTAATTAGAGATTTGTTGTTTCCCCAATCCTTTTTCGTTTTAGAAGAATAGAGAAGTTTGTATAGCTGATAGGACAGAGTTCCTAATAAGACACAAGATATATCACTAAGAATGTCAAAAGACTTCAAAAATGAATCAAGAACTAATGTAGATTGATCAGGCCTACTGATAACGACAATCGAATGCTGAGCACCGTTACTCATATGGGAAAAACTTCCAACATCTATTAATGGATGGGTCCCGTAAGAAATACCTAGTTTTAGGGAAAATACAAGAAATTCAGGATTGGAGTCAGAAGAAGATAGATCTAAGGACGGATTCTCAAAAACAGTAACAAAGGAATAACTTATCATGAAAAATAATGTAAAAATAGAAAGATATTGCCAGACCCTTTTTTGAGGAATTCTCATCACCCACAATTGACAAAATGCTACTACTCCTTTTAATTATTTCTCCAAAGGCAAATTTTGGTTCAAAAATTGTACTAGGAATAAATATTCCCACACCTACAACAAGGAATGTGATAGAACTTAGTATTGTACCACAAAGGTTAAATAAGTTATAAATTGAATTCTTACACAAAAAAAGGTAATAGAATTGCAACTTTCCTCTCCTACTCCAATAATTGAACTAAAAACCATTAGCAAACACTTTAAAGTAGGAAAAGAAAAAATAGAACTATTTAAAGGCCTAGAATTTCAATGTAATGAGAATGAATTTGTTGTGTTTACAGGTCCGAGTGGTTGTGGAAAAACTACCATTCTACAGATTATTGCAGGACTAACACGAGTCGATCAAGGTACAGTGCGCGTATTTGATCATAATATTAACGATTTTAATGAAGAATCTCTCGCCTTATTCCGTTCCTCAACTATTGGCCTAGTTTTTCAACTCGGCCATTTGATAGAAACACTCACGGTGCTGGAAAATATCTTACTTCCCGTTGAATTAGCCCAGAGAGAGGAAAAGGATTATGAAAAACGCGCGTGGGATTTACTAGAAGAATTTTACATGGCACATCGAGCTCATTCACTTCCACGGATGATTAGCGGAGGAGAATATCAACGTGTGGCATTTATTCGTGCTTTAATTTTAGATCCTCAAATTCTACTTGTTGATGAACCAACAGCAAACCAAGACGAGAGAACTAAGGCCGCTATCTTTCAGAAGCTTGCACAGCTTAAAGGTGAAAAAACTATTCTCGTAGTTACTCACTCTCGTGACATATTTCCACAGGCAGATCGAATTTTCGTTCCAGAGAACTTGAGATTACGTGAAAAAAATGGGCTCTCTTAGCATAGCTTGGAAAGATGTTACTAGGAAACGAGAGAGATCTTTTCTCTATATCATTACACATTCATTACTAGTGGCTACAGGTATCAATATCTTCCTTATATCTTCTGTTCTACATTTACAAGTTGAAGAAGCCACACAAATGTTTAACGGATCAATCATTCGCATCATGGATTCGTACCTGACATTTTTAACGTTGTTTTCATTTCTAGCATCCATTATTTCGGCAAGCGTTCTTGCTTCTTTGCTTGCAGTATCGAGAATGAACGATTTAGCCGTTTTCCAATCCCTAGGAGGAACTTTCAAGCAGATTAACCGAATACCACTCGCAGAGATATTTATTATCACAACGATCGGAGGGATAGTAGGAATTATAGAAGGATCTGTTTTGGGTTTTGTTCTCCTTTCGTTCTTAGGTTTTTCAATCATACACTTATCTTTAGTGGAACTCATCATTTTTTCAATAGGATTTTTATTTTTTTCTGCAATCGGAACTTATTTTGCAGCAGGGTTCTTTGTAAACGTATTAATCAGAAAAAAATTTCGTGAAATTTTAGATAGTCAGTACGTTGTCACACCTACAAACCCGAACAGAATATGGGGAATTTCTACCAAGAAGAGAACTGCTTTTCGATTAGGACATCTTCTTCAAACACGCGCTAGATTGGTTTCACGAATTATGATTATAGGTATTCTTGTTTTAACGTTAATTTCTTCTTTCGGAATATTAGGAGGTTCTATAATTCAAAATACAGCTGATTCCTATGTGGATCGTGGATATGGAGGGAGAGATGTTATTGTTATCACTCCCTCTCCTTCTTTCTCCTATATTGTAAAGAAATGTTATGATCCTTATGAAAAACTTAGCTTTAGTCCTCCTACAAATTTTGCGGATGAATTTATTCCAGAAGAATTTCTTAGTATTTTACCGCCTGAAACGATCTTCGAATCAAGGTTACTGACGATAGGAACCATCCGTCTATTAGAAGCTCTTCGAGAGGTCAATGATGTCATTTCATCGGTAAGTAGTATATTCAATAGTTATATCTGGGGAGTTGATTCATCCTTCTCGAATATTTTTAGTTACTATTCAGTTGGTGGTTCATCCTCTTATCCAAACCAGAACTATATGTTTATGGCGGATGGGTACCACCAGTTCGTTATCAATCAAGGAGTAATGAAAGCGATCCCGAAAATGATTAATGGAGTAGAACTCGAACTGCAAAGATTTGAGGTACAAAGAGTTCTACTGGATCCATTTGCCAAAGGATTCTGTTGTTATATTCATATTAACTCATTATCGGACTTGAGTTGGCATATTAATAATTCGCAGCGAAATGTTGTTTTTATCAAAAATCCTAGTTCAGACATTCTAGATATGGTAAAAGCATTAGATCTTGATTATTTCTATTTGAGTTCTTTTGCTGAAATTTACCAATCGTTTAGTGATCAATTCTGGATGATCTCAAATATTGTGTTTTTGCCTGTGATTCTTTCTATAGGTTTATCATTAGTTGCGTTTTCGAGTCTCTATATTATAATTCTAAAAAAAGATCTATACATTATGCGAGTCCTCGGTTGTAAAGCTAAGGTAATGAAACGAATTATTATCTGGATAAACATATTTGTTAGTCTTCAAGGGATTTTTTCGGGTCTTTTACTTGGATTCAGCACCTCTTATTCTCTATTATTACCTCAACCAACTCTTCCATCATTTTCTTCATGGTTTGTACTTACTCTTTCTTTTATTATGATATCAATACTCGTAGAAAGATACATTACACGATTTATTAGTTCTTTAAGCTGAAAACCTCAGTATCCAAATCTAGTTTACTTTTTCGAATTAAAATTTGTATTCATGAGTTTTAATTAAATTAGAGTAGAGATATATAATAAGTCCATGTAGCAATTCTTTTGATGTTCACATGAATATCGTGGAATTAATTAGGCAATGGGCGTCAAATTCTGAAGATCTCAATCTCAACAAGATTTCCACAAAACATAGCCTTGCTTATCATCATTATCTTACAGAAATTATTCGATATTGGAACCATCTGAACTTTATTGCCAAAAAAACGCTTAGATCCTTACAAAAAGACGGTATGAGGGATATTTTAAAGATTGAGGCTTGTCTTTACATTACGTATCGGTATTTTTGGGAGGAAGCGCAATTCTCAAGTGTAATCAAGGAAATAAGCAAAAATGAAGAATTTTCAGATAGAAATCTGGTACATTCTTTCTATAAGAAGCTCTCTTCATTCAAATGGGATATTGCTCTTCAGAAAAAGGCAACAACCGAAAAATTAAGTATAAAACATGCCATTCCTACCTTTACAATTAACACGTTATTACCCGTCATGGATTACAAGAGCATTAAAGAAAATGTTACAGCTATGGATGAAAGAGCCAGAAAAGGAATTTTTTATTTTCGAGTTAATAATTTAATTAAATCTACTGTACCATTTTCAGAATTAACAGCAAAAATTAATGCAGATTTCAGTAAAATCGGAGTAAAGGTACGATCAGACGAAAATTTTCCTCTAGTCCTACAAGCAAGCGTAAGGGATAAATCGAAAATTCTCAAAAGCAAATATTATCGGAAGAAGATGATAATCATCCAGGATAAAGCATCTTTTTCTTCTGTTCTACTCCTTGATCCTCAACCAAACGAAATAGTGTGTGATTTGTGTGCCGCTCCAGGTATCAAGACAAGCTTGATTTCTCAGCAAACAAGTGATAAGGCATTTGTTGTGGCTGGGGATTTTCACCACAACCGGACAAATGAAATGGTATCATTACTGAAGTCAGTTGGAGTAACCAATGTCGGGTTCGTACAATGGGATGGTATACAACCCCCCTTACGAAACAAATTATTTGATAAGATTCTTCTTGATGCTCCTTGTACTGGCAGTGGAACCTTTACTGCTAATCCCGTGTTAAAGTGGAAACAAAGTGGACAGTTTTTAAATAGGCATATCGTACTTCAGGAAAAACTCTTGAAGAGTGCTCTCAGCCTTCTAAAAGAAGGAGGGACTCTTGTTTACTCAACATGCAGCCTTTATCCTGAGGAAGGAGAGTATCAAATAAAAAAGATACTGGATGATCAGGTAAAATTTGCAGATACGCCCTCTTGGCTACCTCCAAGCTATACGATTGATGGTTCAACCATGAAAGGGAGTGGCCGATTTTTACCAGCAGACCATCATACTATCGGTTTTTTTGTCTCTAAAATGATTAAAAAAGTCAGAAATTAAAATTGGGAATTATTTCAAAGTTTTATTATGAATCCCACTTTCTTCACCATATTTACTTGATCCTATCCAACATTCTTCCCACTTTAACCCCGTACCATTCACTAGACATATTTATGTTTCCCATCCAAAGTATCTCGGAAGTAATTTAACCAGCGTTGACGCATTAAAGAAGAATAGATGCGAAAGTCAAAGAGATTGACTTTAATACAAAAAACACAAAGTACGACTTGAGATGAACCTTGAGAAAAAAATTGTTTCGGGTATTCTATTTGCTATTTTTTTACTTAATTTTAGTCAAATGTCTATGGCTTTAGTAGTGGATGAAACCACTGATCCAGTAGGTGAATTCGGATCTTTTTACATATCTGATAATAATGAAAAGAAATTACTGCTCAATGATTATTATCAGGCCTACGTTAAAGATATTAAATGGAGTTTAACTATCAGTGTAGATACTAATTCTAGTTCTAATTTCGTTTTCACACTTTTTCATAATTCTGGGATTTCTACTATTTCTGGTGAGAATGAATTCATCATAGCACCTGGTCAGACTCGTACTTTCCTCTATAACCACAGTTATATATATCGATCTGTTGTCTGCTCATGTGAAGCTTCCCCAATTAACTTTTACTATGAGTTAGCAGACACAACAGAAAGTGGAAGTGGTAACTATCAATTTCTTAATACCGCATTTGACTCATTTCCTACTTCAGAGACAAAGAGCACTACACCAAAAGGATTGGATGGATTCAATGCGATAATAACCCTTTTCGGTATACTTGCTATTAGCGCTTTAATATTCAAGAATAAATACCTATCACCTTAAGAGTTGTAGACTTGTTCATTACGAATAAAAAAAGGAAGGATTCTGAAAAGAAGAATCCTATTCAGTAATGGGAGCATAAAGATCTAATACAAATGTATTAAGATCTGTGTTATGGGGATCAACGTGATGTTCTAACCATTGATGAGTTTTCACTAACTTATATTTTGATTCTGAAACTCTTTCAACAAGCTTACCCCAAGTGGGAGTAATATTTTCGACCCCACTACAGCTCATAACAGCGTATAAACCTCCATCAAAGGTTTTAACTGTTTTCGCAGACTCCACTTCAAAATCATCATTGACCGTTATCCAAAATTCATATCCATACAAAGGTTGCTCCTTTGTAGGGTCAGGATTATTAAACCCGTATATTTGATGAATATCTGGTCTATTAAACATACCCTTAGATTTCGCCCAATTTTCTAGCATGCTCCAAGCTTCTTCTTCGGGAGATTTACTATCCTTCGCATGAAAGGAAACAACTCTCAATTTAGGGAGCTGAACTATTTTTAAAATTTCTTTTTCTTTACCCATTTTAGATACCTCTTGATTGATATAGGGACTCGTTTTCCCTATCAGTTGTAAAAGTCGCTCCAGTCGTTGTTGTTCTCTAAGCTTCGATTCAAGAAAGCTGTGAGCAATTTTTTCTAGTAAATCGTCACCATCAATAGTTATTTGATAAATTCCCTTTTCTTTTTTCTCTATAAGTGATTTATCAGTTAGTACACTCAGATGATGAGCTAGTGCACTCTTTTGTAACTCTGTTTTCCCTTGTAATTCCTTAAACGTGATATTGTCTCCACCTATCATGGAAATCAGCATTTCCAGCCTTTTTGGATGTGCAAGAGAATTCATCAGATCCACGATTCCTTCTAACGATATGGTCATAAACTCACGAAGCTTGTGTTTAGAGTCAAACGGTGACTGTGGGGCAACCATGGGGGTATACATTCCTATTATTCTAATCTTTTGTTCCTTGAATATAAGTATTTTTGGATTTTGGCTGATCTGAAACTCCTTTTGGCAGAAGAAATGTGGAGGTTACAAACTTACGGAAGTACTGAATAACTCTGAAAAGAATAATCTTTAATCAGATATTCAAAACCACCGATATGCAAGGAGAGACTTACCAGAAATGTCACGAGTGGAACATGCAGTAAATTTGTTCAAAGAAAGAGACAATTGCTCCCAGGCCGTACTAGCTACCTATGCAAATCAATATGGAATTGGAAAAAAAACTGCTCTTAAGATAGCAGAAGTATTCAGTGGGGGAATTGCTAGGAGAGGTAATATTTGCGGTGCATTAAGTGGTGCATTAATGGTGATTGGACTACGTTATGGTGGAAAGAACGATACCAATTCAACACCTCTGAGATCTGCTCATGATATAGCAGATAAGGTGTTAAAAAAGTTCGAGGATCAGTATGGGACAGTTTATTGTAAAGAACTTATCCAATTTGATTTGACCACTCCTGAAAACCGAAAGCTTGCTCACGATAAGAAAGTTTTTCACAACTGCCCCAAATTTGTTGCTAGCACGGTTGAAATACTTGAAGAAGTCCTGTGAAATAGTCTAATAATTCAAGACTATATTTTTCGAGAAAGTAGCAATCCCTTTCCAATCGGGAGAATAAGGGTATCTACCCTAGGATCAGTCATAGTTCTCTCTATAAAGGGTTGTAGCTCTTCTTCATGACTTATTACATTATCCGCGACAAAAAATCCTCCTTTCACAAGCTTTGGAATGATTAAGTCATAGCAATCATCATAATACTCTTTTTCAGCATCTAAAAAGCAAAAAGAAATATTATCAACATTTTTTAAATGGACTCTTGCGTCTCCATAAATCAATTCTACATATGACTCTACTTTTGCTTTACTAAATGTTTCTTCAGCAAGTTTAATTTTTGCAGGAAGGATTTCAAAGGTTTTTACGATTTTTTCCAAGTAGCGGCAAGCAAGGATGATCCATAATGTTGAATATCCCGCACTCGTCCCAATCTCTACAATTTCTCCTTCAGGAGCAGATGCAGCCAATATTGAAATAGCTTTTCCCGATTCAGGTGGGATTTGACGTAATCGTTGTAACCTCGGAGTATCATCCTGTCTATCTTTTGCATCTGCTTTTTCTAATAGCTCCATTCGTTCTTTAATCACTGTAGGAATCTGGTGAAACATCTAATCATCACAACCATAAGATTTCCGATATAAGAATTTTAGTAGAGTAAATGCTTGTTCCCTATATGGACGTTATCTAAATATTTTTGTGCAACCTTATAACAATTTTTTACTTGTTTTCGCGGTGTAATCGGTAAATCGGATAAGAAGGAATCAGGGTGGAATATCAATAAAGAATAGGGAATAGATCTATCTAATGAGGAGAGAAAACTTGCTATACCTTCAACTTCATCCTCATTCACATATCCAGGTATTAATAATGTCGTCGCACTCAGCAGTGGATAATCTGGTCTCGTTGCATAGAACTTATCATAACATGCTTTGAAGTTGCGAAATGATTGTTGATTTGAAACACCACTTATTACTTCAGATAATGCGGAAGATGAGTATTTAAGATCAAATTTGGCATTACCACCCGATTTTGCCGAAAGTTTTACAGCATTTAAAAGTAATTTTGCATTTCCTGACCCATTCCATTCCCAACAGATTCTTAAGATCGACCTGGACTCATCAAGATTACTCAAAGCCTTTCTAGCCACTCGAATGGCAAATGGTAATTGGGGGTCTGGAGACCCACCAAAAAAACATACACAAGATATTCTCGACTCTGAATTTACTCGATTTACGAACTTTTCAACAGAATAGTGCTCTGCGGTATCGATATTTCGATGCTGATCATTTTGACACCCTAGACATGAGTAGTTACATCCATACAAAAAACAAGCAAGATTATAATAGCCAATTTCAGGACCATCTGTATAAGAATAGTGGGACCTGTTCCCATTATTTCCAGCAGGGCAAAAATAGGTGTTACAACAATTTGTGGGTAAAGGATCTAAATATGAATGAAGAAAACCGCCTTTCCCAGCGCGATTCCGTATTACTCCATGATTGTTTGTCCTGATTCCGCAATAACCCACACTACCTTCAGAAATTCTGCATCGATTGGAACAAATGTGACATTCAACATCAGATGTATCAGGAACTGATTTGGGCAATCCCCAGACCTCCCGTGCAATACTATGAGAGTCCTTGGATAATTCAACCGAATCTTCAGGATACTTTCGAACGCATTCTGGGCATATGCCAATAAATCCAGCAAAAATATCTGCTCTTTTATTACATATTTGACACGTAGAATGTAATGCTTTCAAAATAGATCATTTCAGTATGCTTCATTTACCTATAAGAAGATAGATATAAAATCCATCTAATATATTGAGAGTGAAGAGCTTTTTTAGCTTTTAGAATAGAAGAACACCCTACAGGAGAATATATTGTGGTTTACGAATTTTTAATAAAAGCAATCGATCGTCACTTTGAAGAGACTTCACTTATACTGGACCAACTAATTGATAAAGTGATTTTGAGGGAGCCCGTAAAAACTGGCCGTCCTTTAGGAGAAATTGTTTTACATATAATTCGTTCTATAGAATATTATTCCAAGGGGCTTGCAAAGAATATTTGGGAACCCTTAAACTATACTCTGGACAAATATCCTAATATTAAGAGCATATTAGCTCTATATAAGGAGGTAGTAACTAGAACCAAATCCTATTTGGAAGAGATAATACCAGAGTCTCTGAATGATGTGTATACAGAGGGAAATCGTATGGCGACACACGCCGAATTACTTCTAGAATTATTAGAACACAGTATTCAACACCGAGGACAGCTTTTGGTGTATTATAGACTATTGGGCTTAGTTCCCAAAAAAATTCCTTATATCATTTAATGTGGTGTGAGAAATCGATTGTACACAGACCAGATGAAAGTCGCCCGTAAAGATGTTCAAACCTGTTTAAATATATGGAAGGATATTCGAACAAAAGAATTTCCAGATAGAATTGAAGTAATCTATGCAAAAGGTTCCGCCTGTAAGCCATGGGAATCAGAAATTGATTATGTCCCAGTCATAAGTGACGTGGACATTCATGTTCGTTTCACCGAGAGTAACCGAGAAGACCCCCTAAGTCTTCTCGACATGAACGAGGCAATAAATATTGCACAAAGATATGAAGAAATTTTCCTCAATATGCGTAGTCATTCGCTCCATTTACCGCGTGTACAAGTAGTGAATGTGAATAGTATTATTAAAGACCCCACATTCATATTTCCTAGAGCAGATGATATTGTATTATTGTATGGTTGGTATGAAAATCCTAATCTAGTGACAGATGAATTTATTCGTAAATTAGACAGAGAATGGATCTTATCTGATCTATCTGAATATTTAAAAACCTTATCAGAAAAAACTTTTGACCGATCAGGATTGGATTATTGGATTCAGCTTCGAAGTATGAATTGGCGCGTTTCCCCGACACCTGTTAGATTATTAACCCAATTCTTGCAGTGCAGTCCGTATGAGATCTGGACATGGAATAGAAGTAAAATTGTCAGAGAACTAATTGATCAGGATTTAACATCCCTTGTAACGTCATATCAGAATTTCTATCTTTCAGGATGGAAGCTATTCTTATCAAACTTTTCTGAGACGAAATATTATCGTGATCTCCTCAAACATGGATATTCCGTCTTATCCAAAGCTCAGAACATCCTTAAAAATTCATGAGCTTCAGTTCAAAAAAAAGTAGAATATTGAATTTAAATATATAAGTAGACATTACGTTATCCGACCTCTTTTCTTTATTAATGCAATAAAATTAGGACAGGAAATATTTAGAGAAATTAAGACATAACACTAATGCATTCGTAAAAAAATTAATACTCGAATAATTTCTCTGGTAACTTTTTTTATATTGAATGTGTTTCTCTATAATGAGAGTGAAAAAAAGTGAGTATCTTTGAGGTTAGAGACGATTTATATAAGGTCTGTCTTGTAGGAGATGGAGGAGTCGGTAAAACTGCTATAGTAGAACGATTTCTAGGCAGGGGGTTTGCTTCCACATATAATCTAACTATTGGTACAAATATTTGTACTCATACAGTCGACGTTGATGGAACAAGGGTAAAATTTCAGATTTGGGATTTGGCTGGGCAAAAGAGGTTTGAATTCGTCCGAGCAACGTTTTACAGAGGATCTCACGCGATAGTGATGGTATTTGATGTTACAAATCCGAATTCTTTAGCAAATTTACATGAATGGAAGAATGAGATACTTCAAAATTTAGGTAAGAGCCATCACGACATTCCCATTGTTTTATTGGGAAATAAGAGCGACCTCCAACAAAAATTACTTATTGATCAGGATGGAATATCGAAATTCAAGGATGAATTGAAGATGGAATTTCACGCAGATTCCACAGCCTTTATGTACACAAGTGCTCTTTCAGGAATGAATATCGAGGAATCATTTGAGGCACTAGGTTTGTTACTTCTCAAGAAGAGAAAGCCTCAAATTTACATTGATAAAACTCCCAATAATTTCCAACATTTATCAAACCTTCCTTCCAGTAGACCATCAAAAGCATAATCATATCCGTTCTTGATACCTGTTCTACCTATTTTAAGATGATTAGTCAGTAATTTTCTGAAATCTTATGCAATTAGTAGTTTTAAAAGATAAACCGTCAATGTAAATTTTTGATTTCAATTCCAGATCGTATTTTTAATTGAGATTTCTCTCTCTGATCCTATAAACGTCGATTATTTTTCATTAATTGTAGGAGTTGACAAACTCTGTCGGTTAATGAAAAACTTCAATTGATCAAAGTAGCTAGAGAGTTTTCCCTTAGTCTCCCATATATCATGTTTTTGGAGAGAGTACTACAACAAGAGACTTTTTTTTTCTTTGTTTCTTCATTCATTGCTAGTGGCCCGCTTCAATCTGGAATTGACTAATATCCGTTGAGTACCCTTAGCTTGGTTGAATAATTCAGGTTTTACGAATTAAACATTTTCATTTGTTTTTCAACTAACAGTTTGACCAAGCTTAAAATAATAAATCATCAAAATACATCAAAATACTAATTCTTCTGAATCTCGAACCGAATAAAACAAATAATCGGTCAAATAAAGAAGATAAATAGAGATGACTTAAATGACTAAACCCCAAGTATTACTAGCCTATTCATCACATTTTGGTTCTACTAGTGAGATTGCTCAGGAAATCGCTGATGTACTTCGACACGAGGAAATAAATGTTGACGTCATTGACTTGAAATCACATGGAGAAATTCAAACCCCTTCTTTAACAAACTACACTGGAGTGATTATAGGATCAAGTATTAGAATGGCAAGCTGGGCCAAAGAAGTGCTAGATTTTGTGCAATCTAATAAAAAAATACTAAAAGGCAAACCACTAGGGGTTTTCGTAAGTTCTGGTGAAGCTTCTAATCCTGACACCTATGAGAAGGCTAAAGAAAAATATCTGTACAAAATATTGGACGAATTCCAATTGATGGGGCCAGAAGTAATCTATGAGGCATTTGGAGGTGTCTTTGACTTCTCTTCCTCCAGTAACTATTCCTTTCTGGAAAAGAAAATTCTCCAGAGAATTGCTGAATCATCATCTAGTGGATTTATTGTTAACGATGGTAAACTTAATGATTTTAGAAATTGGCAACTCATTCGTGAGTGGGGGACGGCCTTTGCAGATTTAATTAATACTTCTGAAGTTAGTGAGAAGTCTCAATCTCAATCAGTTTCACGTGTATAGATTAAATGAAAAAAGAGAACTCCCAACCAGAAAATTACTAAGTTGATTGTTTAGTAAATATCACATCTTCACTAAAGAATGGTTTTCAACTTGGGAACTCTTATTCGAAATAATGACTTCCTCCATCACATCACCATTCTGGAGCATATCAATGATATCGATGCCTTGAGTAATCTTGCCAAAAAGTGTGTGAACACCATCTAGATGAGGTTGTGGAGCTCTTACTAGAAAAAATTGAGATCCGCCAGTATTCAGTCCTGCGTGAGCCATAGATAAGGAGCCACGGGTGTGTTTATGTTTTCCTTTGTTTTTATCGGTTTCACAAGGTATTTTATATCCAGGTCCACCTGTTCCTGTTCCCTGAGGGCAGCCTCCCTGTGAAACAAAACCAGGGATATTTCGATGGAATGCTAATCCATTATAGAATCCATCTTCGGCCAGTGAGACGAAGTTTTTTACTGTATTTGTCACTTCATCAAAAAAATCGATTTTAATTTCTCCGTACTTGGTTTTTATTGTAGCATTAGTCATTTCAGTCACATACTCATATCATTTATTCTATTTGGCTTTAACTATGTGTTTTATGCTGTGAATTAAGTATTTGTGCTTGCCTAATCTGTAATATTAATGAAGTGTCAATATTACCATCTTTATTAATTTCTTTCATTCTTTACGATTTTTTGAAGGGATTGTTCATTGAACTGGAATGTTAGATTAGCTTACATACAAACTGTCGCAGCTGCAATTGGATTTGGGATTGTACAAACAGCCTTTGCTGTTTATGTGACGGACGGTTTAGGTCAACCTAATGTAGTACTTGGTAATCTTTTCACAGTGAGTGGATTAGCTTCAACGATCTTTGTATTTCCTAGTGGCTGGATCGCAGACCGATACCGAAGGGATACTTTAGTTCGATTTTCAGTAATCTTTGGACTATTAGCGCAAATTATTCTGTTCTACGCGATTAACCTTCCTCCTTCAGATTCTGTTTTAAATTTATTTTTCATATCTCAAGCGTGTGGAGGATTAGGATGGGGACTATCTGGACCAGCAGCACAGGCACTATTAGCTGACAGTATAGAATCTGGGAATAGGAGTAAAGTCTTTGCCACTATGCACTTCACAAATTTAATTGCAGCTGCAATAGGTCCTTTTCTAGCAGCTGGACTTTCGCTATTATATGGGGATAGTTGGGAGGTGGAGATGCTTCGTCCTATCCTCTTTGTAGGAATTGCGGCTGCAGCTGCATCATATCTTGCTGTATTGTTTGTTTCAGATGATAAGGCACTGGTTTCCATCAAAAAGAAAAAAATCGATTCTTCACCTGTAAAAGCGAGTAAGGAAGATGTGTTAAGTACTACAGAGGATTATTATTCAATCCTTAACAAAAAAATTCGCAAACCCCAGTATGATTTGATAATCCCAGCAACGATCGTTATTTCCGGTATCATTATAGGTTTCGGAGCAGGTGCAACAGTTGCATTCTTTCCTGTGCTTTTTGCACTAGAGTACGGAATACGCCCTACGACCACATACGTTGTTTTCGGGATTACCAATGTGGTATCTGGGTTTATGGGATTGTTTGCCCAAAGAATGATCTCCATCTTTGGAAGAATAATATCAATGTTTTTGGTCCAGGGTCTTGCTATTGTGTGTTTATTAGGTTTAGTAGTTAATCTTCTGCTTTATCAAAATTTTATCATATCGTTTGAATTTTCAGTTGGGCTATTAATTGTCTTTTACATTTCCCGAAATGCCCTGATGAACGCTAGTGGTCCTATCTCTCGTTCCATTGTAATGGATGTAGTTCCAGTTTCAAACAGAGCCAAATGGAATTCCCTTGAAACTTTAGCATGGGGAATGTTCTGGTCTGTATCCGCAAGCTTTGGAGGATTAATAGTTGATTCTTATGGGTTTATCTATGTTTTTCTGTTTACTGCAACCCTTTACACAATTGCCACACTGATGCTCTTATCAATCCGTCATCGAGTACCAAAAGAATCAGTTCTTACTCATGAATATCACATTGGGAAGCTCAAGACTCGAAATAGAGTTGTTCTCCCTTCAATAACGATGACTGATGACCTGGAAATAGCCGATTTTTCAGGTCAATTAACCCAATCAGGAATTTCCTATTATTCTAAAACTGCGGAAGGAGGAGCAGGCTTGGTTTATCTTGAACCTGCATTCATCAGCAATTCAGGAAGAAAACATAGCAACCAAGTAGGGATTCATGAAGAATATGTCATTCCGAGAATGAACAAGGTTGTAGAACAGATTCACGAGAAAGAAGCTTTAGCTGGAATTAGAATTCGACATGCAGGGGGCGCAGCCCCAAGTTTTCTAACAAATGAGGATCCCCTAACACCTTGGAAAGTACCTGTTATTGACTCTGAAACTCCACGAGCACTTACAAAAAAAGAAATACAAAATGTAATTGAAGATTACAGACTCGCAGCAATACGTGCATCCTTAATAGGGTTCGATATTCTAGAAATATCTGCTTGTATTCACCCAGTGAATCATTCAAGCTTAATTGGCCAGTTTCTTTCTCCACACATAAACCAACGACCTGATGAATATGGTGGTTCATTTAATAATAGATTAAGATTCCCTTTGGAGATTATAAAAGCTATTAAAGTGCATTTACCAAGAGAGATTATGTTTTCATTTCACTTTACTATGCCTTTTTCAGGAATGAGTAACTCCGAGTTATTAACTGCCATTTCTTCGTTTAAGAATGCTGGAATTGACCTCTTAAGCATAGGTTTTCCTGAAAGCAGGAAACCTGATGATAAAATGATCCTACTCATCGAACAAGTAAAACAGACTGTACCTGACTTACCTTTGATATTGCATGGAGATTTTGATGTTAAGAGTGCTGAATCTACTTTGAAAAAGGGTCAAGTAGACTTCATCGGGTTTGAAAAATTGATACAAGAAGATTACTCATTTCCCCAAACGCTTCGCTAATTAGCTCCTAATTTTATTATCGACGCAAATTTAAGTAGTGAACCTCTTCCTCGAACGGATTATTCATCCTAATGATCAGATTCGGATTCTGATGCTCAGACATATACCTTCAGAACACAAGAGGTTCAAAGAATTTATTGAACCTAGAATTATAACTCTTGTCGATACCACAGAAACTTACCCGATTTCAAGTTCAATACGTCTCATAATGAACTAAACTATCCAAAGATTTTCGCGAGGAAGTCCGTGAGTGATCAGGATAACCCACCGCAACCAATGCTAATACTCGTAATTTTTCAGGAATATTTAGCATTTGTTTAAGCTCATTTTCAATCAGAGATTTATTAATAACTCCAGCCCAGCAGGTACCCAATCCCAGAGAATGGGCCATAATCATGAATTGTATCGTGGCAAGAGCGGTGTCTGATTGATGGTAATCAGCATGGATCCTCGGATCCGTGAGTGGAATAAAGACAACTGGACTTTCAGTGATAAATTTTGCATAAGGGTGAACTGCAGCCATCTTTTTCCGAAATTCAGGATTGGTTACAATCATAAACTCCCAAGGTTGTTTGTTTGACGCTGAAGGAGCCCATTGAGCGGCTTCGAGACATTTCTGAATTTTTTCTTCTTCTACAGGAGTAGATTTGTATTTTCTTATACTTCTACGACTTTTTAGTAGTTCTAATGTATCCATTTTTATTCCTCTAGTATTTCTACAATTTTCTATATTACATTCCAGTTCTGCAATTCTCGAAGCGAGACATTTGCCCCACAGAGGATTATTCCTATCTTCTCGTATGGGGACAAATCAAACTTCTTATCAAGTAGTGCTGCAACAATACATGAGGTAGCTGGTTCCACCAATATTTTTTCTTCATCCAGTAAGAATTTGAGTGCATTTAATGCTGACTGATCAGTTACTGTTTGCATATCATTAACACTGACTTTAATTCGAGCTAGGGTATCTTCTGTGGTTTGTTGGGCACCCAAGGTTTTTGCTATACTGGTTATCGCCGCTAAACGCTTAATTTTTCCTGATTTGAAACTTTGAGTGACCGCATGAGCACCAATTGTTTCTACACCATAAATATGGACTTCAGGTTTCATTTGTTTCGCAACCATTCCAACTCCACTAATTAAGCCACCTCCCCCGACTGACACAAAGATAGCATCGAGATCTGATTGTTCATTCAGCATTTCAATTGCAGTAGTCCCCTGTCCACGGACTACAGCTAAATCATCAAACGCGTGGACATACGGTAATTCCATCTCTTGCGAATATTCCTGCGCTTTTACATCAGCTTCATCCCAAGAGGACCCGTGTAGTACTGGAGTACCTCCCCAAAATTTTATCGATTCAATTGTCGTCTTTGTCGTATTGGCAGGAAGATAAACAATTGCGGGGATTTTGAGCTCTTTACAAATATAAGATACAGCTAACCCGTGATTACCCCCACTTGCTGTTACAACCCCCTCGCAATGTTCTAGTGATAGAACCTTTGAACAGGCTCCTCTCACTTTGAAGGATCGCGTTGGTTGAAGATATTCCAATTTGTAATACGTTTTTTTATCAATTAGTGCCTCTAATGCATAACCTCGAATAATTGGGGTTCGTAACACGTATGGACGAATCTTGGAAAGAGTCGTTTGTACTTCTTGAAGAGTTAATCCATTATAGGGATTTGTTACCATGATCAGACCAATTTTGAGTAGTATCGTAAAGCTAAGATTGCCGCACCAAACGCTCCGTTCATCTGAGGTTCGGCTGGTATTTTGAGCTTAACGTCTAACTCTCTTTCGAGCATCCTTTTCACTGCTGGATTTAATGCAACCCCACCAGTCAAAGATATTTCAGGTTGAATTCCCACTCTAGCAGCCAGAGCGATAATTTTATTTACAATAGACTCGTGAATTCCAGCAACAATATCATTACGATTTGCTCCTTGGTTTATCCGTGAAATAACCTCTGATTCGGCGAATACAGTACATGTGCTTGAAATCTTGCTTGGAGAGGTGGATCTGAGTCCTAAGGATCCAAATTCCTCAATTGAAACTTCTAGGGCACTAGCCATGACTTCTAAAAATCTTCCTGATCCAGCAGAGCATTTATCATTCATCTCAAAATCCTGAACCTGACCTTGTTCATTAACTCGAATCACTTTTGAGTCCTGACCCCCAATATCAATAATTGTTTGAATAGAAGGATCTGAATGATGAGCCCCCACTGCATGACATGTTATCTCAGTAATAATTTTATCCGCATTCTCAACTAATTTGCGGCCATACCCCGTAGATACTATATAATCGATTTTTTGTCCAGTATGATATGATTGAGCGCTCATTATTAACCCACTTGCGATATTACCTGGAGCGTATCCCACTTTCTTTAATTGAGAGAAGGATTTCGTATTAGAATTTTTGTTGGTATCTAGGACAATAATTTTTGCCGTAAGTGAACCAATATCTATGCCAGCCACTAGTGCCATGAGAAATATCTTTCCTGGAGGAATCGTGTAGGATTTTTTCTTTCATTCGGTCTTAACTTTATTAACAATAGATGCAGAGCTCGTTAGAGCGGATGTGGTTGGAACAATACCACTTCTGACAGTTATTACACTGTCTAAACACTGTATAATAATCTGCTTGATTATTTGATTGATCAAGAGCTTGCCGCAATGAGGTGATCATTTTATCTCGCTCTCCATTAGACACAATTAATTCATCTAATTCATTGAGAAAGGCAAAAGATTCAAGGGATGCGATTTGTTGATCAGAATCAGAAATGTTCTGTAATTTGGAGAAGATTGTATCAATTATAGCCATTTTTTGCTGGTCTAATTGTTCCCAGCCCTCTGGAAATGATTCTATAATCTTTAAAACTTGGGTAAAATAGACAATTTTGCTCCACCCGATAGCATCATCATATTTATATAGGAACTGTTTACATAAGGCATGATTACACTTGAAAACGAGAGATATTTTGTCTATGGCCTTGTTATGTTTTATACTACTCGGAATAGGGAGTAATTTTAACAAAATTCGATAAGAGTTCAATAGATCTGAGAATAATTTTTTTGCTGAAGTAGCAATTGCTGTGCGCTGGTCTGTAAATTTTTCAATTTGTTTGTCAAGTCTCCCTTTCAACTCTTGAACAAAGGCTATATTCTCTTGATTTTCAGTCACTTGTTCTTGCAGCATAGAAATTGTCATAACTGATCTTTCTAATTGACTAGCTAATATACGCAGATCTGCTGAAAGAAGAAACAATGAATCCGTATCCGTTAATGATTGTAAAACGTGGAACTCCGATAATGCTTCAGAAATTACTTCTGTATCAGCAATTGGTTGAACAACAGGTAATTGTGTAAGAAATGGATCTAATGGCAAGAATAAATCGTTTACTTGTTGTTGGATATTTTGTATAACGTTAATGTCGTCCTCGGTTCGAATTTTCTGAGGTTTAACTAACAAAATTTCTTTCCCTGAATGTTTTTCTCTACCAATCTTCCCTAAAAAGGCCCCATTAGTGATCAAATATTCAAGGGCCATATGGAGAACTTCAGAAGGTAATTTCATCCGTTTTCGTAAGTAACCTAGAGAAATCTCATTTGCCCCAAAATTTCGAGCAACACTCATAATTTCATTTACCAATGAATCAAGAGTTTCAGTGTCAAATATATTGAGACTTTGCATTTCTTCTTCTGTTATTTCTCCTGAATACTCTTCCCGCAATTCCGATAAAATTTTATCTCGTTCTGGATTTTCAGTTTCTGGGACATGTGCACTATATAAAATGGGATCTGATATGTTTTCATAGATCATCTTTAATCTTTCATCAATCCCGACTATTTCTCCTGATGTCCTCTGAGTTATAGCAAATGCCAGATCCTTACTTGGATTAAATACTACATCTAGTTGCAAATCTTCATTACCATGGACAATACACGTAGATACTCCACCCGCCGCTACTTCCATATCTATGCGCTCAACAAGAGTAAGTAAGGAAGTTATCGAAATGGCGAAAAGATATTCATCAACTTGTTGAGTTTCCGACATAACCCATATTGGATACCCTTCCGATGCAATCAGTCCAGCTGTCTCATATTTTGTTTTATATCCAAGATTAAGGATATGTTTCATCATTATCTGCATGAAATCGTTAGTATCTAGATTTATATCATGGATCAGTGTCAGATATATTTTTGGAAAAGGAGTGAGTAGTTTGATAGATAAGGCTCGTGACCGTCCAGATATTGTTAGTGTCTTCCAACTAGAAAGCTGAAGTTCATTTGTTAGAATTTGTGCTAAGATTGACCACGCTTTATCAAAAATTGCTATATATTTTTTATCGATTCTTGCTTTGTTGACGAGGAATTTTGATTTGTCATCTTCGATAGAAAGTAAAAACGCTGAGTCAATAGGCTGATCAGGAACTTCTACCATGGTATGTTCCAGGGCATTTTCCAAGAGACGAAACCATTCCATGTGACTATTCAAAACTTCCACCGAATTTACATATATATTTTTAGAGCGTTGGCAAGCTTTTCCGCCAAGAGGTTGGCGCTTCCACTAGGTTCAGTAATTACAAGAGTGATTACCTTTTCAGCCATTGAAATCGCAATGTCTCGAGATTCTCCTTGGACATGTATTAATCGGACAGTTTCCTGACTTAAGGTGGACAATGTACGATCACCTAAGGATGTACTTGCTCCAACAAGGGCGGCATACCGATTAGTAATACTCATATCAGTAATCTCTTCAATACCTGAATCTTCCCGAGAAAGAAGAACTATAGGTAATCCTTCAGGAGTCGTTAGAGAAATCATTAGAACTTGTGAATTCTGTTCGAAAACTTCATGCAAAAGCGAATGGAAACCTTCAGTTGATTGGTTCAAAACAAGACCTCAAACATCTCTTCGAGAAGGTAAATACACATCTTATTAAAATTTTCTGACATAATGATACATGATTAAATTTGTCAGACAAATATTGATTCTCATTTTCTATTTATACTTAAAAAAGAAAAGCTAATATCTAAATACAGAATGGAAGACTATCGAAAAAGGAAAATCGGAACAATTCATGTTTTAATTAAAATGAAAATAATTATCTCATCGAGTGTAAATGGTCGATTCTGTAGAAGTGATACGAACAGAGAGAATATGGTTAAAACATAATTCGACGTTAAAAAGATTAACTCACATTTCTAAGAATTTATACAATGAGGCAAACTATATACTACAACAAACTAATTTTAAGGATAAGAGATGGGTGAAATTCCCTGAACTGTGGAATATTATCTAATTGATCGATATCGATAACATATACTTTTAGTTTTTTCATATCATCCTTCCAAGCAAACTGGTAGTTTGTATCAATCTAAATCCATAGGCTGAAAATAATAAACTGCCAATATGAATAAGATTATAGAAATCCCTAGAAAATACGTTAAAGGAAAGATCTGTTGATTTTCCGAAAAAGAATATATGACGATGTCAAAGATAATAAACCTGAAATGAGTAATGCTCCTAATAAAATCAAGTTAGAAGTAGTTCCAACAATTCCACTTCCCAAAAAAAACCAACCGACAGAATAGAAAAAGCCATAAATTAGAGGCCAGAGAAGGGAAAAGAGGAGGAGCTGCAATACTCCTCCTAAAATGATTTGATTTTCCTCAATAGTAAAAAGTTCCTGCACACCCATAGAAGGAAAACCCAAGACAAATATAAGCGTAACAACCATAAAATACCAAATAATAAGCCCCAAGAAAACGAAATTCATCTGAATTTGAAATTTTGACTTGATGTACTTGCTTTTGATCATATTTAACTCTCTCTTTCTTTAGACTTTATCTATTCTATCAGGGTTTTAACATAGCCCTCCCAGTAACGCCTTTTTAGAACGAACTCTTCGCGTTGGACTGCTAAAGCAGACATTAGCACGATTTTCATCGTATTGATACTGATACAGAGCTATTAACTGCGGAATCGTGATAGGAACTCCTTGCTGCCGTTGGTACCATTGATATTGGCGAAATACCCAATATAACAAATAACAGACTTGCCAATGGAGCTGGTTCAAAATCTCCTTTCCAGAAAAACACCCGCGGAAGCTAAAATATTGCTTGAGGTCATGGTGCATCGTTTCGACTTGCCAATGGGCTCGTAGCCGTGGTAACAACCGCTCAATCGAACATTTCAAATCGGTCGTCGTGTAATAGCGAATGCGGGGATCCTGCCCTCTCCGGATCGCAAACACCTTACAACGCCCGTGGCGATTCAGATTGAGAATTTTAGCCTGAAACCAGACTTTTTTCCCGGAATGACGTTTAGTCCGATAGTGCCACGGATCAGTCGGAGTGAAGACCTCATCGAGTCTTTTCAACTGCCCAAACAGGTTGCAGTAAGTGTTTTTTTTCAATCCTTGTAATAATTTCACGCCTGATTGCCGAACCCTCGTGGTTAATTGTTCCGAAGCATACTAACAATCAAAGGAAGCCCATATTTTAGACAAAGGAACTCCCTGCTGTATGAGTCGCTCTAAATGGATGTTGAATAACTCTTGGGCGATCTGATTTTTTGTGTAAAACTCAGTCTGGGGCTGTTGCACTCGATCGAGATAAGGTTGGGGGAGATACGGACGATAATCCACGTCTACTACTCGTTTGGTGACAATGGCGGTATCGACCAAGACTTGGCCCCAATCCACACTACTTTGAGCATGATTATAGTAATAACTACTGGCAAAGACTTTTTGGCCCGCTCTCGAGTTCCCTACGTCGTCAAACGCCAGTTGATGGATCCGTCGACGATCAACTTTCGTGAAATGCCGCTGTTGAGTCTGTTTAAAGCAGTGAAGATAGTAGGCGAGATGACAGAGGTGGTATTGGATCATTCGATCCGTCATCTCGGTCAATCCTGTCCTTAGTAACGCTTGTCTTCCAAAACCACGCCCTGCCAGTAAATGATCAACATACTGCCAAATGGTCTCAAATTGGCGTTGGGAGGCCCAAGGAAAGTTTTTAAAGCAATCGTGAATGTAAGTTCTAACGGATAAGTATTTGGCTGTCATTTTCTTTCGAAATTTCAGCAAATATTTATCCTTTAATGCTTATGGGTCGCCTAAGAATCGGGATTTTTAGTAGTTTAATTTGTTGAAACCATGCTATCTATACTTATTAATCTTCAGGTGATTACTTTAGCAGCACACTTCTAGGTCAGAAAAACCAAAGGAAAAATGATGTGGAAAGGAGGGCGTGAAATTATGATCTGATATTTTTTTTCTTTTCCACATAATTCTTTAATCCATTTATTACTGACTGCAATTCACTTGCAGCTATTGTGATATAATTTCTAACGCTTTTATCTTCATTCTGTTCAGGTTTTGTTCTTCTTCGAAGTCTAATCAGATTTGATTCTGATTTACTCTCCAGATTTTTTATTGTTTTTTTCATGTATTTTTACACACAAGTTTGCGATTTTAACTCAAGTCATATTTCCATTTTTCTATCAAAACACTTTTCCAAACCCGAATGTCGTACAATCATATGATAAGATCATCACCGTAGGAGCAAATATTTCTCTTTTTTGGGCTTATAGTGATACAGACGATTTTACAGCAGTAGCTAGTACCCAGGGTTTTTCATCAACTATATTTAACGAATATAGTGTTCCCAGTCCTCCTCGAAATTTGATTGTCACTCCTGGTAATGAATCAGTTAAATTAAATTGGAGTTCCCCTTTAAATGATGGAGACCTAAATATTACCAGGTATAATGTGTACCGCTCTCCGAGCGATGCGAGTAACTATAGTCTGATAGGAATAAATACTTCTGCCACTGGTTACTTCGATACAAATGTCACTAATGGTGATAGATACTACTATTTTGTCACTGCAGAGAACAGTAAAGGAGAGAGTGCTGAATCAAATGAAGTTACGATTATTCCCGGCACCCCTAGCCCTCCTCTGAACCTGAGTATAACGAGTGATACGACTCAAATAGTTTTGACTTGGACCATCCCTCAAACTGATAGTGGCTATACGATAACAGAATATATCATTTATCGTTCTTCTATCAGTGGAGGTTCGTATAGTAATCTTGCTACTACAAGTGAATTGAGTTATATAGATACTACAGTTCTGGCAGGTAATACCTACTACTATGTGGTCACCGCTATCAATAGTATTGGTGAAAGTGAGGTTTCCAACGAGGTAAGCGTTGTTTTATCAGGAACCACTACGACACCCACTAGTGGTACTACTACTACTACTACAAAAACAGGGTCATTTCCCAGTTTCATCGCTGTGACATTAATCCTGGGTATTCTAGCAGCTTTTGTACGTAAAGAACAGAAGAGATAAATGAACTCGACTCTATTGGATATTTATCACGTTCTATATGATGAGATCTGTCAAAAAGCCGTTCAACCTGGCTGATTCAGTTGTTACTCGGTTAAATGCAATTGAGGTGTTTAAAATAAAATGTATAGTTCACTCATAAGTTCCACTTTGATTGAGTAAACAAAAATAAAAAGGAAGAAGAGGTTTAATGAACACCATAAATTCCGTAAACAGAGGGAAATAAGCGTTTTGTACGTTAAATACATTCAAGGGTCATTCGGAAAACACCACCAAAAGGAGTCCAATTGCCAAGAAAAGTCCTGCGAAAAAGATTCTACGCGCTCCGGTTTCTAAACTCTTGTCTAGTTTTGTTAAATTTTCTGATAACTCTTCTTGTTTATACTCATCAAATAATCTGGGTATCAGTATCCTAAGATCTGTAAAATGTTTTACCAAACTTCCTAGAAGTACACCGAAGCTTAATCCAGTAATAATTCGACCTAAATCTAAGAAATAATCACCAATAGTCATGTGTTTCACCTGATAATTGGTTGGAATAAATGAAGTAGTGAAGTATAAGGGATACCATTATATTAAGTTATTCGAGGGATTATTGAGAGTCTAAGTAGTAGAATTCGCTGTTTGTGAAAAGAAGGAAGGAAGCTCAGTTTTTGAAATGATATGTAAAGGATGGTCAACATCTTAGAGAATAGCTGAGTTATTCACGATTGGGGTAAAAGTTTTTTAGAATGAACGACGTGAGTTTTTAATTGAGATTTTATCGAAGATAAGTATTGGTGGCATCAGAAGTGCTGATGTTTAATAATAAATGGGAAATACTCATAGTAAGTAGTATATTCATACTAGCTTATGTGATATTGAAATTTACAGAGTATTGGTTTGGGATGATAATGATGATTCTAGTTCTTATTAATGGGTTATGGACAGAATTCGAAACTAGGAAACTGGCAGGGAAAGATCCCATGACACAGTCCGCGAATAAAATGGTCATCATGCTAGGGGGATTATTGATAGGGATTGGCCTAATTTTCCTCATCATGAGCATTATCAATAGAATAATTACACCTAAAACTGAGATTATTACCCCAGTGCTTTTATTGGGTGGACTAACCCTCGTTGGTCACGAATTTTTTAAACGGTATCGTGCAGTATCATACAAAACCTATCAAAATGGTATGCAGTAATCTCGGATACCACAATAATAGCTATAATCTTAACTTCAATATTGCTAATAGCTAAAAATTCTTTGAGTCCAGTTCAAGATGACAAATAGAATTATCAACCTTTTAATCCTTCTAATCGAACATATTGAAGTCTAGCTTGATTATATTCATTCTTCTTTAAAAAAGCTCTTGTAAATAAGATTTATTACGAATAGAATAACAAGAATTTGAACACAAAATAAACCAACACCAATAAATAACCATTGAGACTGCCAAAATGGTGTAGGAGTGCGAGACTCTCCTAGTAGAACATATGTCCCATTTCCCATAAATTGTGTAAGAGATACAAACTCTCGAAGCTCTCCAAATATAGTTGGTAATCGCATGAATTCATTAGGAGTTATATAATAGAATGCTACTGAGCTCCTTTTAAACCATGCTTGAGCATATGAGGTACTAATAGACCAATTGTCAAAATTTGACGCATTAATTGTAACTGGTAAAGTAGCCATACCAAGTTTTCTTTCGGATACTTGGTGTTTCCCTGGGAATTCTTTAGAAAACGATATAGAAACTGTAAAATTCTGAGAAAAAGCAAAATCAACTGAAATATCACTAAAATTCGTATAATCTAAAGGTAAAATACTTTTATAGGTCACACCATTTTTAGTAACAAGAAGGAATGTTCCATTATTGACTCTTATTGTCTCATTTGTTATAACCTGTGGTTGATTTTCACCTATTTCCATTAAATTAGCATTTACTTTTGAAAATATCAGAGGATTAGACGGGAAAAAAAATAGGAGCGAAAATGACATAAGACAAATTGTAAACAAGGCAATGGATACTTGCCATGCTTTCCATAAGCGATTTTTCTTTTTATATGCCATTGTCCCTTTTTCTTCCATATTCAAGTCCTTACGGTGAAGATTTTCAATCAAAGACTCTTTTTAAGTGATTTTTCAAATGAAATATAGCCCTCTAATTGCCTTTTTCGTTCATTCAGTTGTATTAATCCCCATTTTAGCTCAAGCCAATCATTAAGGTTTCTTATCTTTCTGAGTCCTCTGGTTTTTTGCATTATCCGTTGTAATTTTGGTGTTTCAAGGTGTTCTGTGGCTTTTAACAGAGCATCGGGGTTTCTGGTACTTAATGCTGAGATATAATCGGCATTCAACTCATCTTTAATACTGATGATACGAACAAGTCTACTAAAAATGATATTCAGTATTATAGAAACTGCAAATAACCCTACGTATAATAGATACCAATGGGTAAGACCCAGAATATAATATCCCAAGATGTGACCTAGAATAAATATAATAGATAGAGCTATTCTGTTTTTACGAGTCGTAAGAAGAAAATCTGACGGAATTACTTGTTTAAGACCTCCGTGACCAAATTCATGTCCAAGCAAACCTTTTAATTGCGGATTTGTTAGTTCCTCTAAGAAACCTGTACCTACTTGAAGTTCTTTTGTTTGAATATTTATATTTGCATTATATTTTGACTCGTCTACAATTTTTAACGTGATTCCTGTTTGATAGCTTTTTTACTTAGCTCTGCAACTATTTCTTCAACCTCTGACTTAGGAATCGGGTTCATTTTTATGTTCACCTTAACTTAGGGTATTTGAAAATACTCTTTGTGAGATTTGTATCGCTACTCAGTTTTTGGTTAATAAATATGTTCTTTTTGAGGATTTACTCTTACCAACGCTAGGGAAAGGAATATCAAACGCTAATCGGGAGAGATTATACGCAGTGGTTACAGGAAAAGACTCATTTGCCATGTAATACTACATGGTATTTTAATCATATAACCAACGATCAATGACATCGAGAAGAACTTTTCTTTTGAAAATTTGTTAAATTGGAGTGATAGCTCTTTACTCAATTTTAATCTAGCTTTATAGACATTGAGAAGTATCAAAACAATTTTTCTTTAGTAGATCTGAGCTCTAATTATCTATAAAATAAATCCCTTAATAATCAATCAGACCTATATTTCATATAACCCTTATTTATGCTGATAATACTTTCCCTTTCTTTGAGGTGATTTTATCGCTGTCAATTTTGGTATGTCATTAATTAGTGAACTAAAAGAGGTTCTTGCTCGTAGACGTAAAATCCTTGATATTTTCGGGACATATAAGGAGATGTATTGGGATCTTTTGGATCTCTTAGCAACTACATATGGGACAGATATTGGTACTGCTGTCTCAGCGTTCTACCTAGCAAATTATGTGATGGATTCAACACAGGACGGGATCTCTAGGGATAAAATTATTGATGACGATACACGTGTCAAACTTGTATTGGAAAATCTAATCGAGGCACGGAGGCGTCTACCCCTCGATTTTGAATCTTTGGTGAAGCTCTATGCTCTGATTTATGATTGGGCTGAGCGAATAGAAAAGGATCTCGTGCAATATGCTAGGTTATTAGTCAAAAAGAAAGTTATTATTACCAATCTCGTGGATATTTATGCCGTTCCCTTGTTTTCATTTTTAGAGCAGACTGTTCCTCAACTTGATCTAAGATGGGCAATGGCTGAATTAAGTGGGGGGTTAAATAGGCAATTTGCGTATCCTATCTTCGAAAATATCCTAAAAAATTATCCTGTTAGTGTGATGAAACCAGAATATTACTTCGATGCAGGTTTTTATGTGATTTATCGATTTGTCGAAGAATATTTTCAGCAAAAACTCCAAGATAAGGATCATCTACAACAATTGGAAGCTTTTGGTGATATTGGTCGGAAAGCATATGAATTTGGTTGTTCGGTTTTTTACAACGTAGAATCTAAAGATTTATTTCTAGATATAGCTTATGATGATCAGATAGTTCCCAATACAGATTTAGATAAGGAATTAAAAAAGGGGACTTCGCTTCTTCAACCTGACAACACTTATAATCTCCTTTTTGCAAAGTTCTATGTGAATATTAAAATATCCGGGGAAAGACCCATTGAAAAGATTTTTTACATCCATAATTATGAGGAGAGCGAGCAAACTAACTTGTATCCAGAAGTCTTGGGATCAATGAACTACTTCTTAGTCACCAGTCAGGATTTAAACCTAAAATCAATTGATACATATGCAATCCAGCGTTGCATCGATATCAGAGGAATTGAAAGACGATTAGATCAAGGAGAACGCAGTAAAGACTATATCCAGAGTCTTCTATCAGCTTGGATTGAAGTGTATCTCCATAATTTACAGGAGGAGTACAATTTCTTAGAGACGCCCGATGAACTCAGAGTACAAAGTTTCATCCCAGTTGGACTTTTAAAACAGCTAAAAAATCAGGATTCAGTACAAATGCTTCTAGATACCGTTAAATCAATAACAGCAAAGCGGATGAAAAATTTGGGCATTAAATCCAGTTCTCTTACAATGGAACAAACTTTATGGATTATAAATTATTTGAAAAATATTACGGATCACGGAGCTAATATTGTACGGATGATCCTACTGCAACAGGATCCTACTATCGAAATGAGTATTTATCCGCTGGAATTCCTGCTTACTCATTCTCAATTAGCTCAAAGAAATATCTTAATAATGTTTTCTACCGATGATTCGAATCTTGTTGGCATAATTTGTCAGAATGAAGCTGCCCTGGAGTTTCAAGCCAAGGCATTAAAACGGCGTCATATTCTAAGCAAAATACAGCAAATTTTGACTAACATCAGAATTAAATCCCTCAGTGATGCCAGAGCTGCAAAACTAGATGCTTATATCCAGCGTAATGTAGAAAAGACCTTCCAGGCTGGTAAACTCTGGTTAAAGGGTAGTGTATCTGATTTTCCTGCAATTAATCAGGATCAGCAAGGTTTTCAAGTAGAATAAAAAGATGGCTTTAAAAACAAACGGTGATTTGACGAATTTAATTCATCTAGTAGCATTTTCTAGGTTGGTATATATTGTAAAATATGAGAGGGAATAGACTCTTTCAATGGATGATATTGTTGAAGGAACTAAAAATGGTTCTTAGCCATAAGTAGTACAAAAAGACTCAAATATATTAACAAATCAAACTCCAATAGGACTATATTTTCAGTACCTTTACTGTTGGAAGGGTTGTATATGGCCGGAATAGTTTTTATAAAGTCAAATAATTTTAAAACGCTAAGAAAATTTTATTTAATGCTTGGAGCTAAAATTTAGGATGAACAGAAGGATTGTACTATTTTTAAACATGATAATTTTCTGTTTGAATTCTGTGACAGAGAAACGGTTAGTACAGGGATGTCATCTGTCATATTGGCTGTCTTGCTAATATCAATGGTACCAAAAGAAATAAGGGGTTTCTATCACGATTCCGCAGTTAATAGTTCTGTATCAGTATCAATACGATGAATTTCGTGCTAAAATCTGCTTTAGTACTCCAATACAAAGAGTACATTCCAAAAGGGCGCTCCTGGGAGGTTTATGTTAAGACCCTGTTATTCTACTTTGTAGACAAAGAGCTTATAGAAAGGTACATTGAGCCTGAGGAGATAACTCCAATTATCATAAGAAGAATTAGCATTACTGGAAATCCATAACTTTCGATGATATCGCCTGAAAAAAATAGAAATGGTACCCCTACCAATAGAGTCAAGGTGGGAAGAAGACTATAGACAGAATTTCTGATAGAATCTGGGACTAAATCAAAAATGAGTCGTTGACGTAATATAAGGAATAGATTATTGAGGCCAAGGAAAATAAAGACGTAACACAACAATAGAATAATAGGTATTACATTAAAAGGATTCTCTAGTGGATAGAGCATGACTAATATCGTAAAAAATCCAAAAAAGGAAATAATTATAATTAAATTGAGACGAGGACCCCATCTTCGGAAATTAAAATTCTTACTCCATATTGCTGCCTTTGCTGCTAAAATACTGTTACCAATCCAACCAATGAAACGAAGAATTCCCGTTCCTGCATCTGACCCCGTATAACCAAAGTAAATAGGGAAAAGAATCATTTTCACCCATATTTGCCAGGTTATATTCCATAAACAAATACTAATGACAAGAAAGACCATGTATTTGGTGAAAAATGTAAACCTTATTCCTTCTTTAGCTAGATTAATATAATTCCGATAAGACTTCTCTACCTTAGGAACTCCAGGAAAATTATCAATAAAGATAAAACAAAGGCCTGCAATGACGAACATCCCAATCGATTGGATGAGAAAAAAAATTTCTCGAAAAAAGATCGTGACGATTAATCCTCCGAGAATAATCGCATTTACTCCGACAAATGCCACAATTGATTGTTGTTTTCCAAGAAATTCTTGATAGAGTTTCTGATCTGAGTCTATTTCATTAACTACGACTTTATAATTGTTATCAAACCATGATTGAAGGGCTCCTGACTCTTGAGAACTTGCGAAAGCTACTAGAACATATACTGGGAGAAGATCAGTGGAAGAATTCACTTGGACTAATAATCCATAAGACAATCCATAACTTACGTACGAAATTACTAAAATCCAGTCTCCTATAACTCCACTTGGTTAGTCAAGAATAGCTTGTAAAAGAATAGAAACAGCAAGAAGGGCTCCTAAAGTCATAAACCCTACGTATTCAAGGACAAATAGAACATAAAAGGTGCTCGAAATCAAGTACAAGCCTGTTTGTAAGCTAGCCAATAAGATAAATCTGTGAACCAATCCTTGAGCAGGAGGGGAAAGTCTGTCGGTTCCTAAAAACATCTTGAGAGAGGGAAGAATCATAGAAGTTCATTATATTGATCTTAGCGAATCACGCTTGATTTCCTGCGATTTAAGATGAGGAGGTAATCGCTCTTTGGGAGTTTGGTTCTCAATATACAATCCATATTGGAATTGTAAATAACCCCAAGTTAGTAGTTGGTTAATTACCTCACTTTTTCCTAGCTTTAGAGTGGTACTCTGTTCTTGGATGAAATCACATAGAGGGACTGGTAAATAGCCAAGATTAATAAGAATTGTCTCGTCTTCTTTTCTTGGAGGAAGCACATACGCTTTGCGAGGCCTTCCAGGGCCATTTGGAGGGAGTTCTAATTCTTGAATCATTCTATTGTCAATAAACTCTTTTAATAAGGACAATATGGTTTTCTTTGACCCAAGATTATGTTCTTGCGAAAATAGAAGAATTTCAGACTGAGAGAGAGTGTCCTGAACAGCTAACGATTTATCCATGAATTGCCAGAGCTTAAATTGTCGAATTTGACGCTTATAATTAGATATCATTTTCTTCAAAGTCATGTATAGAAAAAGGTATATTTAAACTTCTGCGATGTAGAATAAATTCACAATATTCCAAAACTCTTCATATAACCCCAGTTCAAAGTTAATGGAATAGTGACACTCAAACTGATGTTCTTTTTGAAAATGTAAATATTATTATACTCTACTCTTAAATCAACCCCCTCTTGCACAGTGATAGCCTTTTTTATACCGATTCTCGATTCCTCCAGATAAGTTTTCCCAGTCAGTTTTAACGTCAAACCATCTGATTGCCTTACAATTTGGTGAATTCGTCCAGGGCATTTTCGAGGGAAGATAGCAGAGTATCAATCATGGTAAGAGCTGCATTAAGTTCCTTTTATCTATCAATCTCATAATTGCGGTCAATAACAACGGTCTAAAACCGTTTGTTGTTAAAGGTGGGGTTGTAAAATCCATTAATCAATACTATAACAAAGCACGAGTCCGACTTCAATCCACCTATGACCGTCATGGAATCAAAACAGGTAAAACAATGCAACAATTAACCAACAAACGCAATAAAAAAAATTAATGACTATTTCCACAGAATTAGTCAAAAAATCATTGAATATTGTGTAGTTCATGATATTGGAACCATGGTTATCAGGTACAATCCCGATTGGAAACAAATCTGTCACCTCGGGAAAAGGAATACTCAGAATTTTGTCACCATTCCATACGACAAGCTAATTCACCAATTGGTCTTTAAATCGAAAGAACAGGGAATCACGGTCGTTAAACAAGAGGAAAACTATTCTAGCAAGTGTTCTTTCTTGGATGGTGACTCCATCGAACACCACGACAACTATCTAGGTAAACGAATTACTCGCGGGTAATTCCAATCCCACGAAGGTACCCTTATTAATGCTGATGTGAATGGGGAGTATAATATTCTAAAAAAAGCACTCCTGAACGCATTTACAGCTGACAGGATAGAGACTGATGGATTACATCCCACACGATGGAGGCTAGCATGCCATAACCGAAACTACTTATAGTACCACTGATTATTATATTGATTGGAATAAAAAACACGTCATTTCCACTAGTTTCTCTGAGAATGAAAGCGTTAGATATAAGTATACCTTAAAGAATCGGTTTAATGTCCTCCAGCACGAGTGAGTACAGCCATTAAGTTAAGTAATAACCGATATAAGTCCTGTGCCAGTGTAAAAAGCCTGCGGTTGATTCTTGGATAGAAGTTTAATTCCTAGCTGCATTAGACCCAAAACTAGAATCATTAGTATGTAAAGTATCAACATACCGGTAATATTGGATAGGAGTGGTAGAGTTACAACTGTCGCGTTAAGGGGTAATTGTTGAATGTTGAAGAGGGTAAGATCAGGAATTATGTGGTATACCCAAATTACCAACATTCCCATCAATATTCCTCTGAGAATTACCACTAATATCGAATTGTATACTTTTTTCTCGATTACTATGAGTAAAATAACAATTTCTCTGAACATAAGAGCTATAGGAGGAAAAATCAATAACACTAAACCTACTAGAGGATTATGGTGAGTAAGTAGAAGAACACTGATGATAATGTATGCAAAGATAAATCGGTTGCTGATTTCGTTCCTAATTTTAACATCCCATTCTTTTAAAATATGGATGAATTTCTGTTCTTCCATTAAATCTTGTTTCAGATTAATTTGTCATACTCTCCTTAATATTCTGTCTTGTAGGGTTAGCTTTATGTTTTTTGGCATATCTTATTGAGGAGCGAAATCTTAAAAACCTATTCAGGTTGAAGTAAGCTGTGAAAACAACTTTACAGGTTGTTTTTTTATTAACAGACCTCCTGAAACAAAAAAAATAATATTCCAATTGTTAAGATAATGGGAGAATGTCTTTTAATACCAATTTTTATTCGAAAACGACTCAAACAATAAATTTTTTCAATCAAACTCCTCGTTGTTTCCAATTATTCTTCCTCCCAACCTTCAACTACAGCGAGGTAAACATCCTCAAGGTTTGCATCCTCGGTTAGTCTATTGCGTACCTCAGAGAGCGAACCACGAGCTACTACTTGACAATCATGGTTCAATATAATAACATCTGTACAAATACGCTCTATATCACTAAGTAAATGACTGCTGATAAGAATAGTTCCTAGAGAAGTAATAGCGAGCTCAGGTACACCTTTATCCGTGAATTGTGAGAGTAAATTAAAACAGTAATGTCTTCCACCAGGATCAAGTCCGTTAAGAGGTTCATCCAGAAGTAGAAGTTCAGGTCCTTGGACAAAGGCAGCAGCGATGGATAAACGTTGTCTATTTCCTTCAGATAAGGTGGTTATCATCTGCTCCGCCCAACGTTCCAATTTAAATGCACTTATCAATGCGTCTACTCGAATGGTTTGAACATCCGTTGGTATTTGAATGACTGAAGCAACCATCTGGAGGTATTCTTTTGGAGATAAATGTTCGTAAAAGACATTCTCTTCTGGAACGTAACCAATACGCTTCCTACAAGTGTGTAAACTCTTGTGTCTTACAAGACCTTCTCTGCATGTTTCATCTCCAAAAAAAGAAATTTGGCCATATGTTACTTCAGTAAACCCAAGTAAGCACTTGAACAAAGTGGTCTTCCCCGATCCATTAGGCCCGTACAAGACCCTTTGTTGATTGTCAATGATATTCTATCGAATACAGGGAATGTACCATAATTCTTTACTAATTCTTTTACATCAATAATAACTTGCCTTTCTTTCACATATCCATACCCGTCTAACTTACTGAAATTTGAATTTACTTGTTCTCAGTAATCCTGAACATATCTTCATTGCCACTATTCTAATGTTTACTAATAAAGGAGAGAATCTCTTATATTGATAATCATCTTGTTATAGCTAATTATTTTGTAACTCGTCAAAAATGAATATTTCTTCAATTTTACACTTGAACAATCTCGCGATTTTAAAGGCAAGGATAAGGGAGGGATTGTATTTTTCCCTTTCTATAGCTATGATTGTCTGTCTGGTAATGTTTAATTTTCTTGCAAGATCTTCTTGTGTCATATCATATCTAGCACGGAGTTCTTTTACTCGGTTTTTCGTTATTGTCACCTAGTTTTTGTTTGAATAATATAAGCAATATATAACGCAGTAGAAAATACTAGATAAACATAAATAAACGTATTAAGAGTTGAGAAAGTTATCCCAATCACGATCTCTATTAAAGCCAGTTGTAGCAGTAAGAAGATGCCTGCAATTCCCCCTATCATAACTGATCGTTCAATATATCTTTCAATTCTCTCATCATTTTGTATCTCCCCTTTTTTTACATTAGATATTTGTACAAATGCTAATATAATACCAAAGGGGATAGCTAACACAAAAATAGCACCATATAAAGAAATAAAAGAGTCTGATGTTGATAAAACAGCTAAAATTGTGATTGCTAAGAATTCTATTAGAAGTATTGATGGGAAAATTATCGACGTTATTTGACCTAGTGTTAATTTCATTTCTATTCACCTTATCGTTCAAGAATCATTGGAATAATTAATTCAAAATGTGAAGACTATTTCGAGGAATATGTAAGATGGGTTTTCGTTCGGCTCACCCAAATCTGGTCTGAACAAAATTGGCAGCTGCAATTGTTGCAAAAAATGTCATTCCCACGATAAAAAGAATGTCAATTGCCCTGAAATTTAGCCCTGTAATAATCTCCACTACGGTAACTTGTAGTAACATCAAAAGGCCTGCAATTCCACCAACCATGATTGATCGCTCGTTAAACTTTTCAATTCTCTCATCAGTTTGAGGTGTTCCTCTTTTCCGTTTAAATGTTATGAAGGCGAGTGTACCAAAGAATATTAGGACAAATTCGAAGATAAATACAAAAGCAATGTCTGAATCGATATCTATAAGCCACCAAGATAACACTCCTAAGTATTCTATAGTAAGTACAGATAAAAAAAGGTATAATAGGATCTGTTGCAGGTTAAGTTTCATCTTTTTTCCCTTTAGTCGTTATTTACAAATACATATGTAATAAATACTTTACATTTTGTATATAACTCTTTACATTTTGTATTAGTTAAAATTTTTGAAGATCTCTCCATCTTTGTAAAGTATGATAGTGGGAATAATGTTCTACTCCGATGAAACTTAATAATTTTGACATGTTTTTCCAATCATTCTTCATGGAAGACCCCTAAATAAGGCTTCATTCTTGATAAAGGTGCTATTGTAATAAATCGCTTGGATCTAGGTGTTAACTGTCGAAAAAATTGTACCTAATTATAGACAAACATGATCAAATTTGTCCGACAAATATATCTTCTCATTTTCACCTCACTCTCTCTCTGAAAATCTTAAAAGGCCTCCTCCCCTCAAATCCTTAAGAATCGGAGGTGATGAACAGAATAGAGCTCAAGACTTCTGGAATATCTCCCTCGTAACTACGTTAGACGAGTTACCCGTCAGAGGCGAGGGAGGTAAGACCAGTGGGTGCAGAAATGCGAGGAATCAAGAGAGAATGCCAACTCCATAGGAACAAGGAGTCCCTCGAAAACGAATTCATGAGTTGAATTGGTTTTTTCCGGATAGCGGATGTGTGACTCATCCTGTCCAGACGCGGTTTTCCTGCGTTGTCTGACAAATATAGTCATGATCAAATTTGATCCACGACGATACATCGCAGAAATACTGTTAGGATATTTCGATTGTAGCCCGTGTCATTCCCCATTGAGGATGACTAGCAGGTTCCCACAACTTAATATTGATACTTCGCATCTTAGACACCTGTATTCTTTCGATTTGAACTGGTCCAGCTGTTGATTGGTTGGTCAAGAGAGATCACGATTTTTAATAATGATTTATTGGCATAAAAAGTTTATTAAGGGGAATTTGAAAGTAAAAAGTCTCTATTCATCATGAAAACTTGAAATCGTGTGATAATATTGAAGCTAAGGTGGCTTTTCCTTTGAGAACGGAAATAAAACGAATTCCGACACAGCAATCTTATAAAACTCATGATCTTTTGGGGTTGTTGTGCAGTCGTCATCAGTTTTTAATAACCGAATTTTTACATTTCTCTGAGATAAGACTTGAGGGTATATAACAAATGAAGGACTTTTCTGAGGATAAGTACTCAAGAAAACGCTATTTGAAGAAAAGTTTACACAAAGGAAGACTGTTGATTGAATCATTAAAATCACGTAAATTACAGTCCGAACTAAAGTCATTCAAAACTCGCACACAACATGTCATACATCTGCAGACAAAAAAACTCTCAAATTACTCATGGAGGAAAGGTATCAGACAAAGGGGAACAGGAGTCAAGCTATCCTGGATATTAGCAAGAAGAAATGTCACTAGATCTAAATATAGAACTGCTTTGTTAGTACTTGGAATTATTCTGACTGTTGCTCTTGAAACAGGAATTGTGGTTTCTGTTGATACGCTTTATGATGATTTTGTGTTTGATCATCGAAATCAAAATTACACAGATGTCACAGTACATCCAATTAAGTGGCAAAATCTGTCTACAATGACACAAATGGCAGGAAAGATCAGAGAAGTTCCAGGTGTGGTGAGAGCAAGTCCTGTCTTTTATGCAAGTGTGGAAACCCTATTTGGGGGGACTGTAAAGAAGAGCAATATACTAATCTATGGCATTAACTCAACAACACACCCTGATTTCCGACGAATTAATATTACTCAAGGAAAACGCAGTTTAATAGGCAATAACATAATTATTTCAGAGACTCTACATGATCAGGGGGGTCTTGCGATTGGTGACATCGTTAATTTAGATGATTTAGGATCAGAGTATAAATCCCAAGAGGTAAAACTCGGAGGAGTGATGAGTGATGAACCGTTTTTTGGGAACAAAATCGGTTTTGCATTCATACTTGTTGATTTAGATCTTCTGTATAATATCGTTCATGAAAACCATACTATAACTGCGTTATCAAGTGAAATTGATATAGAAGTCACTAGTATACTTGATATTAAATCAATAAGTGAAAATGTTAAAGACACCGCAGGGATAAATTATTATGTTTTCTCAGAAAAAGATATTTCTGATATAGAAGCGTCTGGTATACGTGCTTATCAAACTGCTATGAATCTAGTTATTATGGCTTCATTTGTAGTGGAGTTTTTATTTATCACAAATGTTTTAGCAATCTCTATTCGTGATAGATCAAAAGAATTCGGAATCGTAAGAGCGGTAGGAGGAAAACCCTACCAGTTGATTGAATCTGTGGCATTCGAAATTCTAATTTATTCAGCTATTGGCTGTACTATAGGTGTGGGGATTGGAATTGCTCTGTCTATGGCTTTAGTTGGTGTCATGGATAATTATTATGTAGGACTTGAGATTCAACAACTTTCAATTCATACTACCTCAATTATTGTCACATATATGTCGGGAGTATTAGTTGCATTAATTTCAGGCCTCTATCCTATCTTTTTAGCAATTTCTATGCCCGTTGTCCAGAATATTCATTCACGAATGCGAGGTAGTTCATCATTTGGTCTAACCAATTCCTGGAAGTATACCATTGGTACTGGAATTCTTCTTTCCTTGGTAGGGTTCATGCTGCAGTACTATGTTGGCCCCTCACGCTTTCTTGATTTTGAGATATTATCTATTCATTTTCTTGCTGTACTTATGATTTTTGTCGGAACAGTTTTACTAGAGGTGGGGATACTTGTATTCCTTCCACGAATAGCAATGAAAGTTTTGATCGGATTTAGTTTCATAACCCGTACAATCTCGACAAGGAATATTGCCCGAGAATTTCAAAAATCATTATTCACGATCATGACATCCGCTATGGCATTAGCATTCATTATCGTTGTCGGATTAGTTAGTGCTGCTGTTGTATCTGGTGTACCTGCCTATTATGAAAGCCAATGGGGTGGCATTGACTTAGTAGCTGAAACAAAAGATGCAGAACTCCTTTCCACAAATACCACAGACCAAATAGAAAATTTTCAAACAGTTGCACGTTCTTCATTTATTCAAGAGATAAGGACTGAAATTGAGGGAGTGTCTAGTTATGCTTTTGGCGTTGATCCTTATAAATATCAGTATTTTAGTGAACCTCCATTAGATCAAATTTCTGATTTAAGACCATTTGAATATCTCGCTCAGACAAATGGTAACAAAACTAATGGCGTAATTTCGCATCTCCTTTATCAAAAAATCCGTTTGCCTTTAGGTTCTAATATTACGCTTAAGATTGCTGATAATTCAACAGTTAATATTACATTAACCGCAATAGTTCAAGGAAATGTTTTCATAGGCAATGGGGAATATTTATACATTCCAACTGCGCGTTACCAAGAGTACTTCAACTCTACTATGGCTAAATGGTTTCTTTGTGATGTTGAAGACGATGATATTCCAAGAGTCAAAAGATATCTAGAAAATAATTTTCCTCAGTTTAAGGAAGATGGTGTAGTCGCTATTACATTTTTTACTGAAATGATGGAGAAAAGTTTGATATTTCAATCAGCGATATTTCAAGTCCTCTTTATTGAATCGTTTATCTTAGCCGCTAGTGCTCAATTCGTTTGTATTCTTGTTTCAACATTACGAATGGAACGTGAAGTAGGAATAATGCGAAGCTTGGGACTAAATCGTGGCGGTGTATTCGGCATATTCATGACCGAGTCAATCGCATTAGGGGTTTCAGCATTATTCGTAGGTTTATTTGATGGATTACTTGGTGCAATTCTATTAGCAGATTATATCTCCGAATCAATACCAATCAATGTAACTTTTCCAGTAGTCAATATTGTCTTATGGCTGTGTGCCTCGCTTCTTATTACGATTTTCAGCACCATCTTACCTTCCTACAGATCAAGTCGTAAAAATGTTGTCGCTACAATTTCTGGACGTCCAATGGTGAAAGGATATGTTGATAAAGATCCATATCGTTTAAGAACAGAATTAAGACAAGTTCAGAGTCCATGGTTTAACTCTTCTGGTACCTCAAATCCAGCTAATCCTTGGGTTTATCATACACCCACTCCGTCATTCAAAGCAGACCAACCAAGAAGGCAACGAAATCAAATCTCATCAGTCATATCCCAAAGTGGAGTTTTAAGGTTTATTAGAAATAATACCCTCCAAATTCAGACGATTTTCTTGTTATTGATGGCTGTTATTACTTTTAATTATATCTTGGATGAATTAATTATAATACGTGGCTTAAATATCTTTGATACTGTAATTAGACTCATCCTTCCATTAGCAGTACCTTTTGAGCCATTTGAGACACAGTATTTTTCCTCATTTTTACACCTCAACCCGCTTCTGGCACTACTCGGCCTTGCATCTCTGACTCCTATAGCCTATTATTTGACTCATAAAGAAAGCCCAACGTCAATTGTTTCTTCATTACTTGGAAGTCTTTTTTGGGGCATCGTGGGTGTAATACTTCTCATTTTTTCATTGATCTTAGCTGGTCTCCTTGCGTTGATGCTCTTTATCCCAATTAATGAAAGACTCGGAGAAATATTATTTGTTAGTCCAGTTGTATTAGCGACTTTTTATGGATTCTCTGCTGGTTTTCTGGTTGGGGGTATTTTTTTCTATCTTTTTCAGAAATTCTTGTGTTTCATGATTATCCGTGGAATTGAGTCAGAGTTATCTTACCGAGAGCATTTTAATCTCGTTAAATCCTATGGGACAAATGGTATTTTTGGATTCATCTTCTTAATTTTGATGCATACATTATTTCAAACGGTTTTATATTCAATAATTGGTCCTTTTCCAGTTGATCCTTTTTTTGATTTCAGGTTCGTAACTACAACACCTCCAGTTGGTCCAATTGAATTCTTGATTTATTCAATCTATGAAGTTGGGTTCTATCTCCTCTTAATTATCTATACAATTGTACACTTCGAAAGGGCTGTTAATTTAGCGGGGAGAGTTGAAGTCCAATATATACCTCTTGAAACGAAAATACCCGCTGAATCTATTGTAAAAAGTCAAGATCTTGCCAATAAACTTCTTGTTGATAATGTCAAAGGGATCTCAATAAACTATCAAGGTATTCAAATGTTTAGCGAAGTCATTAATGGGCAAAAGCTTCTATTCTTCCAGGATGACGGTAACGATATTCCTGTAGCCATGAATTTTGCTTTACATTTTCCCAAGGAGTATATAGCCATATCCGAAGATCTTGATACTCAAGTAAAAGTTCCGAATGCGGATCAAATTCAGCGATTTATAAATCTAATGAATGATAGTAAATTTACAAAAGAAATATCAGGACAGAGTAACATAAAAGACGAGAAACCCTCATAATTTATTGAGAACTCGTTTATTGGCACGTCTTTTTCGGAAGAATTAAATACAAAAATCTCTTGATTATTCCAGTAAAATAGTTGACCCTCTTTGGAAAGTACCCAGAACATAGAAAAACAATACGTACTTAAATCATACATACTTCTGATAGTTGCAACGCTAATTTGGGGAGGCAGTTGGCCCCTCGGCAGATGGTTAGTATCAGAGGAACTAGGTGGTGAGACTATTCCCCCCCTAATGATTGCAATAGTCAGGTATTTCATAGTAATTTGGACTTTTTTCTTGTTATTACGATGGCGTGAGGGTACAATTAATTTTTCTATTGTGACCAAACACTGGAGACCCCTATTTCTAATGGGACTGACTTCAGTGACTATCTATCAAATTGGCTTTTTATACGGAGAATCTTATACAGCTGCAAGCGATGCGAGTCTAATTGTGGCAACCAACCCAATATGGGTCTTCATATTATCTGGACTCTTTCTAGGTGAAGGTTTTGGAAGGAAAAAGGCAGCTGGAGTCCTATTAGCATTCCTTGGAGTCTTACTTGTGGTAGGTTTTTCACCGAATGAGAATGTACCAGATCGATTTCTAGGTGATTTATTTATCCTTTTTGCTGCATTAGGTTACTCTGTCTATACAATTATTTACCGTAACTATATGAATGGATTTGATGCACCCTCTGACACCCCCTCCTCACTTTTTGTTATCACATGGGTGTCTTTCTTTGGTTTTCTTATCACAACCCCGATTTCATTATTTATTAATCCAGAATATTTAGATCCTCTTCAATATCTGCAAATTCCTAACCGTATCTGGCTTGGAGTTGCATATTTATCAATTCTATCAACAGTAGGCGCTTATTGGTTTTATTTAGAGGCAGTTAAGAGATTAAATGCCAGCCGTGCGGCAATTTTCATAAATTTAGTCCCTGTATGGGGAGTTTCATTCTCCGTTCTTTTCATAGGGGAATTTCTCGATCCAGTAGTCCATATTTCGGCATTTTTGCTGATTTCCAGTGGAATTTACTTGGCAAATCGTAGTTAGAATAAATAAGGGATTCGAAAACTGCATTTCAATCTGAAATTCCTCCCAGATTTCAACTCTTGCTCCCTAAAAAACTGTATCCTGAAGCTTTTTAGAATTAGTTGAATCTTACCTATTTGATACTGGATGCCTGAATATGAATTTTTACTTCAAATAGGACTAATCTTAACAATCGGCGTTATTGGTTCAAATGTTTTAAAGAAGCTAAAATTTCCAGAAATTCTAGGATTTCTTTTAGTGGGAGTATTTCTCAATCTCTTCTTTTTAATTAGTGGATATGATGTTAATTTTACTGAAATTTTGGACATTGTTGTTGCAGTCACTTTAGGTTTTATTGGATTCAATCTAGGTTCAGAAATCGATTGGAATATGATCAGAAATTTATCGGCTAAAATTATGATCATTCTATTGTTCGAATCCCTTCTTACATTTTTTGCCGTAACAGTAATTGTTTATGCCCTATCTTTTCCTCTTCATGTAGCATTGGTTTTTGGTGCACTTGCATCGGCAACAGCTCCAGCAGGAACTGCCGCGATATTCTGGGAAAATCATTGTATAGGTCCCTTGACAACAGCAACGATGTTTATTCTTGCTCTGGATGATGTTGTTGCAATAATATTAACAGACTTGGCTATGGATTATTCAACTATGGTTTATAGTGATCATGCATTCAATCTCATAGAATTATTCTTCCCTATTGTTTTTGATTTATCGGCTTCATTTATGTTAGGGTTTACTGCAGGTTTATTAATTGTCTATGCATTAAACCGAGTAGAAGATCATGGAAGATATGTGAGTCTTGTAGTTGGTTCTATCTTCATATGTATAGGCGTTGCAAGCATTTTGAATATTTCCTATATTTTACCTACAATGGTATTTGGAATAACAGTTTCTAGTCTTTGTAGAAAACCAGAAATTGATTATCCAACGAAAAAGGCGTTACAGGAAGTCCTCAGCTTATCCTCCCCCAAGATAACCGAGCTTATTTACGACAAAAAGAATAATGGTGATTTTAAGGATGAACCTCATCAGATATTTCATGAAGTATTTAGGATCTCAACCCCCATTCTCGCTTTGTTCTTTATTCTAATCGGAATTAGTCTTGATTTAACCTCCTTATTCGACATTGGACTAATTGGGGTAATATACATACTCACGCGAACACTTGCCAAAAGTGGGGGGGCATATTTCGGTGGTATGGTCGCTCAGGCTCAACCAGTTGTTCAGAAATATTTAGGTCTGTGTCTGTTATCCCAAGCAGGGGTAGCCCTTGGACTAGCTGTTATCATTTCGGAACATTTTGCTCAATTTGGTACCGAAGCGGGATTACTTGGCTTTTTCATATTAAATACTATTACAGCAAGTACAATAATATTTCAAATTTTTGGACCTATTGCCATCAAATGGGCGATTGACAAATCAGGAGAAGGTAATGGGCAAAGCTGCTAGCTTTGTGACGACCCTGCAATTCAAGGCTTTATCGGTTTAATCGGTGATAGGCTTTCTTATTATTCTTATAAAGTAAAAGAAATTCCTTGAATAGAGAATCATACAATTTAACATTCTCCGGATTCGGAGTAAAAGTCTGTGAAATTTGGGTAAGGTTGGGAATATCCTCAAATTCAATATACCCTAAGGCAACGGATGCAATAAGGGCAGCACCTCGAGCATTGGCTTGAATAGGGTCTTTAACTTGTCTAATGGTGCGATTAAGGACATCGGCATAAATTTGACACCAAACATCTGATCTGGCTCCTCCACCGATAATATTAAGAGGATTCAATTTTCGTTTAGCGAATTTTTCGACATATTTTAATACCCAACGACTATTATAGGCTACTCCTTCAAATGCTGCTCGTATGATATCTTCTCTTTTAGATGTTAATGAAAGATTAAAGATACTACCTCTTAATTTATGATCTTCAACAGGTGTACGTTCCCCATACAACCAAGGAGTAAACAGAACTCCATTACTTCCCGCTGGCACTTGTTCTACAAGTTTATCAAACGATTGATAGACCTGAGAATTACCATAGCGATCTTCATCATCAGAATAAAAGAGATTGTCCCGAAGAAAAGACAAACTTGCACCCGCTGTTTCTTGCTCATTAACTACGAAATATCTCCCAGGAATGGCAGATGGAATTGAAGCAATATTATGAGAGATATCAGTTTTTTTATACGGGACATGACAAATTAACCATGAACTCGTTCCAATATAGATATGCCCTTGGTAATCGTTAATGGCTCCTGATCCAATAACTGCTGACTGGAGATCAGGCGCACCCATTGCTATTTTAACGTCACGATTTAATCCTAATTCATCTGCTACCTCTGGTTTAATATCACCTAGGATAGAGGTAGGAGAATGAAGATCAGGGAATTTTTCTCCATCAACTTTTAATCGATTAATCAGAGACTTATCATAGCGAATATTATTGATATCTCTGTTATTAGTGATCCAATGAAGTATGATAGAGGTGGTGGAAGCCGCAAACTTTCCAGTAAACTTCAAATTGAGGTAGTCAATGCATTCAAGGAATTTATAGGTCTTTTCATAAATTTCTGGATACTCATATTTAAGAAACAATATATGGGCAATAGGATCTTTTCCAGAATGCGTTGGCGCTCCACCCGTCTTGTAAAGAAAGCGAATAACATCTCTAAGTGGATATCCAGAAATTTTAATTAATCCTCGGAATATTTTATCCTTAAGATATTTTGCCCCTCTGGCATCCATCCAGATGATGGCATTCATCAAAGCCTCTCCTTGTTCATCAACAGCAACGGTCCCTGACCACTGAGAAGATGAGGAAACGGCAACAATATCTTCAACTGGCACTAGATCTTTAGCTAGTAATTCTTTGGAAGTATTTAGAATTGCTTGCCACCACTCATTTGGATTCTGTTCCGCACCTCCCTGATCCTTAAAATAGACAGGGGTATGTTCATAAACAAAATCCAAAACTTCGCCATGAATTGATACAAGAGCAGCTTTGATTCCAGATGTACCATGATCAAATGCTAGTATGTATTTCTTTGGGAGGGAATGTTCCAACTTCATATTCTCCTATCTGCAATCATAGAGTAATTTTCTCGATATTACCATTTACATCAATCGACTCAATCGTTAGAGGTGATGCTCCTCCACTTGCAGTTTCTAAGCTCAGATGTTCTTGTAGTATACCCAAAAACTCCATTGGATCTACACATGCTTCAGGGGGAAGTACACCAATCTCATTAATTAGACCACGTTGGAGCATGATTGCACCAAAAGCCACTGGCATCCCTGTCCCCTCACCCAGTGCTTGATCCTCTGATGCAAGAGAAAAAATAATAGTATGTGAAGCACCAGCCTTTTTTCCCTTAACAACAATTTTTACGCATCCTCGCTGTGTACCAAAGTTGGTTTCTTTTAATATTCGTTCACGAGTATGAATAATATACGCGATTGCAAAATCAATTGGTTTTATTTTTTTTCCTTTAACATTAAGTGGAGTTTCATCGTTCAAACCATTTTTTACTAAGTTAACAATTAAATAAAAGTACTCAGGCGGGAGTACGGTTCCTTTATTGGTAACGCGTTTTACTCCTGGAATAAATTGAGGTAAAGTGATCGTCTCGGGGTGAGGATAGGGATGAACACGATATGTTCCTACCTTTTCAAATTCTACTTCTTCCTCTAAAGATTGTCCCTCTTCACTAAAGAATGAAACTGTTTTAAAGTCACCATCAACGAAAACAGGAATGTCTGTAGTCATAGCATGGATTCGGTGAAAGATGACACCTGGTCCTTCTGTCGGTTCACCACCATGAGCATGATACAGATCAATTGATATGACTTCATCTAGTAAATCAGTAGCTGCGAACTTAGCAAGTATATTTGTCACACCGGGAGAACTACCTAATCCAATTATTGCTGATACCTCAGCTGCTTTTGCTTCTGAGTTCATTTCAAGAGCTAATTGAGTTGCATCTACATCGTCACTTACGTCAACGTACTTTTTTCCTGCTTGAATTGTAGCTTTGAGTACCAGAGGTCCATATTGATAAAATGGGCCAATTGTATTTACTACAACATCAAACTCTTTTAACACGTCAACTAAGTGATCAAAGTCATTCACGTCTATCTTCTGAAAGGAAATCTTTGCAGGATTTGTTTGTATTAATTGCTGACCTTTTTGGGCATTAATGTCTCCAATAACCACTTCAGAAAAGTCAGGAAAAGCTGCCAATGTTTTTGTTGCAATACTACCAACGACCCCACATCCTCCAAGACATATTACTCTTGCCACACGTCATATCTCCTAATATCCAATGAAGTGAGATATTATCCCCTTTCCTTGATAACTTTTTTAATGGAAATAAACTTCCTTGAACTTGCTCGCTTGTTATAGTAGGACCAGAAATTTCTTTTGTTTAAAAGATCTTCATGATGGATTCATTCCCAAGCGAGCAACACATCGTCACAAGAATATTGGTAAAAGATAAAATCTTACTTAAAGATTAAGACCAGATATAAGAAGAAGGACACAAAATTTCTTCCATGTCCGTTTGTATTTATTCTATTTCTATCGTCTGAAAGATTGTGGATATGAAAGAAAATTCCTGAAAATGGGGGTTGATAAATATCTATTATTTTTGGCTAAATATGGACATTTATGGACAAATAGAAAAAGACAGTTTCAAGAGGAAGAGAGAAACAGATAGCTAGTTAATGAAGGAAAGAAAAGGGGATAGATATTAAGACATAAAAAAAACAGATGATTGAACCGATCTCATGAGATTATAGCTCCAACGATGAACTATGTACCCTTTTAATAGTAAAATAAGGGAAAATTAGCAATTTTGATTTAGATCACGTGGCCTAGTAGGTTTATAAGCAGAAAAGCGCGTAATCAATCAGTATTACTAGAGATTAATAGCGGGTCTAAGTAAGGATGGTCAGGGATGCTCCGTACACGAGGATACAAGTACGAATTACGTGTAAATAATAAAGAACGGAAGCTACTGGGTAAATGTGCGAGTATATCGCGATTTACCTGGAACTGGGGAATAGCCAATCGAAAACAACGTTATCGCACGCAAACAGGTGAGGCTCGTTATACCGATGCTATGAAACAGCATAAAGAATTAAATCATTTGAAACTAACCGAGTTTCCTTGGATGTATGAGGTCTCGAAATGTGTCCCGCAAGAGGCCCTCCGCGACTTAGACCGTAGCTATCAGAATTTCTTCACCAATCATCAACAAATAAAACGGAAGCAAACCACCCGTTATATCGGCTTACCCATTTTCAAGAAAAAAGGCAAATGTAAAGACAGCTTTCGATTAACTGGTGCGATTCATTTGTTTCCAAAGGTAAAACAGGTGCAATTACCTCGCTTAAGCAAATTACGTCTAAAAGAGAGGCCAAATTTACCTGTATCCGCACGGATACTGAGTGCCACGGTCTCTCGGACAGCTGATCGCTGGTATGTGGCTCTTACTGTGAAAGAGGAACAACCTGATTGTAACCCAAACGATGGCCCAATGATTGCGTTGGATAAAGGCTTATCCGTCTTTGCGGCGTTATCTTCGGGAATATCTATCGCTCGTCCAAAATTCCTCCTCCAGCAAGCTCGGAAACAGGGTCGATTATCAAAAGCTCATTCGCGGAAACAAAAAGGCTCAAATAATAAACGGAAGTCTACCCTCCGCTTAGCCCGATTCTATCGTCGAATAGCAAACCAAAGGCATAATTTTTTGCATCAAACCTCAACTTATCTGGCTAAAAACCACAGCGTGATAGTTACCGAGGATTTATATGTCAAAGGATTGATGCAAAATAAGAAGCTGAGTAAATATTGGGCCGATCTTTCACATGGGATGTTTCAGCGTTTCCTCGCATATAAAGCGCCTTTATATGGTTCCACGGTGATTGAGATCGATCGCTGGTTTCCTTCCTCGAAATTATGCTCTAAATGCCTCTATTACCATCGTCATCTCACGTTAGCTGATCGGGCTTTTCATTGCCCGTTATGTGGGTTGGTATTAGATCGTGATCAGAATGCTGCGTTCAACGTAGCCAATTACTATACTATCTATCAGTTCCTACTCTTTCCGGTCGCCGAGAGTTCTGCGGAGACTTTAAACGCCTGTGGAGAGGCGGTAAGACCTGCATCTGAGCAGGCACGCATCGATGAATCAGGAAGAACAGCTCCAAGGACGGTTTGTAATAATTGTTCCTAATTATTTTTAACTGTCTTATTTGGGTAAGTCTTTCAGAACGGGATATTTATTCATCCATCTTTGATAATTTTTGACGGATTCATTTCCCAGTAGACAACATCACATTGCTCTTACTTGTAGAAGGACGAATTATGACAAGAACTATCGAAATATTAAGAGGAGGATGTTCAAAATGCGAGGCCTTAACTAAGAGCGCGAAATCAGTGGTTGTAAAACTCGGGTGGAAGGCGAATATTGTGCATATAACTGATATGGATGAAATTGTTGAAAGAGGAATTTTTACTACTCCCGCATTAGCATTGGACGATGAAATAATCGTATCAGCTCGATATCTCCCTCCAAATCAGCTGGAAACACTATTCCTCAAATATCCTACAAAAGAATGAATAGCAGGGATTGTGATGTCTAAAAATAAGCTTCAGGTATCCATTCACTCACTTATCCTATCTCTATTTCCTATTCATCCAAAAGCAATAAATGAACAGATTTATACTCAGGTCATTTCAGAGGTTCAAAACCTTTGGAAATCTTATGAATCCAAATTGCGTTCCCAGATCCAAAGTCTAAGTCTGAATAAAATTGATCAAGAAGCTAAAATAAAGACACATATGTATGAAAACCTTCTTAAAAATTTAGAAACACTCCAAGAAGCCCGAAAAAACCATTTCAAAACTGGTAGTCTCCCCTCTCATTGGTGGCCTGATCCAAACGATATCTATCTGAGTAACCGAGTACCAGCTTACTCACATACCTTCCGCTTTCAAGATAACACCATCTACTTTACCTTAGAAGAGACTTTTTCTGGCAGAGGAATGGACAAATCAGCCAGGAAAAAGTTATATCTCTTATCTGAGATACCTGTCAAGCAATACAGCTCAATAATCCAGATATCTTTCCAATTTCGATCGCTAACAGATGAAGAAATAACAGAATTTGGAAGACAACCAAAGCAAGAATCCATTAACAATGCTATACAGAAAACTTTGAGAAAATCGCTTAGAAAATTCTCTATACTTGTAGATGTTAATTCAAATCATTTCATCGAGGCTCTATCATTTCACATCTCTCTATTTGCTCAAGAAAATGACCCTTTAATTTTGCATAAGCATCTATTCGATTATTATACTGATTTAATAAATAAATTATGGAGAATCGACTCTGGAAACCTCTCACAAGTAAATTTTCTGTCAAAAATCGAGAAAGAAAAAGATGATTTTCTCCTAAGAAAAACAAATTCCTGGTTTTTGCTCAAGCTAGCAAAACTTCTTGCCACATTTGAAGACTTACTTATCTCCATATGGTCGAAAAAATCCCTAGTTTCTCAGACTGAATATGTAATCACCTTAGGTAAGCTAGCTGAATGGACAGGAAGCGGTTTTGTTGAAGAGATCAGTGATTCAATAGTTTCAAATGAAAAACAGATAAAAGAATGGGTAGATCTATATAAGATTGATCCGATTACAGTAAAAGAACAGCTAAGAGACCCTGAATTACGAAAACTATTTCCAATTGATACAGGTTATTTTAACACAGATTTCAAATGGAAACTACTCAATGCTCTACCTGATATCCCCATACATGATCTTCTTGATGGATATATTTACAGGAGTGATAATTGGTATGCATTAAATTCACTCCAGAAAATATGGTGTGGTAAGATAAAGTGTATCTATATCGACCCCCCCTATAATACAGGAAACGATGATTTTCTCTATAAAGATAATTTTGATCGTTATGAGTGGATGGTTATGATGCGAAATCGTCTTGAACTTGCCAAAACTTATCTTACGGATGATGGAGTTATCATAACAAGTATAGACGACAATGAAATGTCTAATCTGAAATTATTATTGGATGAAATCTTCGATAATAATTCAATCGGGCCCATAATCGTCCAAACTAATCCACGTGGACGAACCTTAGACAAACATCTAGCAAAAACTCATGAGTATCTTTTAATCTATGCCTTGAATAAGGATCATACCAACACTCTTTTTAAAATTCCTAAGAATGAAAATCAGCTAGCAGAATATAATAAAGTAGATGATTGCGGTCGATCTTATCGCTTAATAGAACTTAGAAACAGAAATCCACGATTTAATCGAACTAATCGACCAAATCTCTATTATCCCATTTATACAAATCAAAACACATTTCAAATATCATTAACGCAATCAGCAGAATTCCCCATTGAGATCTTACCCAAAACTAGTCGTAATGTTGATGATTGCTGGACATGGAGTAAGGAAAAAACACTTACCAATCAAGACCTCTTGGTTTCAAAAAAAGTTGCAACTGGTGCTTGGCGGGTCTTCAGAAAGAATTACTTAGATAAAAGGGGAGAATCATCGACAACTAAAGAAAAATCTATGTGGATAGAGGGTTCATTGAGCAATGAAAGGGGAAGGGAACAATTACGTGACTTATTCGGATTGCATACTCATGATTATCCTAAGTCCGTGAATTACATTGAGCGTATTGTCCAATTAGCAACGGACGACAATCAAGTAATCATGGATTTTTTTGCGGGTTCAGGAACTACAGCTCAAGCAGTAATGCAGTTAAATCGAAAGAATCAGACAAAAAAGAAATTTGTACTTATTGAGAAATCCAATCAATTCAAAAACGTTATTCTCCCGAGAATTAAAAAACTTTCATTTTCTTATCAGTGGAAAGATGGATCTCCAAGGGATAAAAGTAGCCAAGGAGTATTTGTGCAGTATCAAGTATTAGAACAACCTATGGAGGAGGTTTTTACGAGAATAAATTTGAAAAAATTTCTGTCGAAAAAAGGCCTGAAATATAATCTCACAGATCTAAAATTTCAGGTCGCAGGTGAAATACCATTAAATCCTTTCAACGACATTTCTGAGCTTGAAGAGGGTGAAATTCTACAAATCACAGGTATAAGTTATATTTATACATGTAATCAGCTCCTTGGACTAAATCCTTCATTTATCCGTTGTAAAAGTCATAATGGAATAAACTATCTATTCATATTCGGAATTATTGACGAGCAAAGAACTCTAGTTGTATGGAGAAATACTGAAAATTTAAATCTTGAAATAGATAGAAGGATTTTAGAAGAATTGATGGCAAATACCCAGAGTTCACACGTTTTTATTAACGATTCTTGTCTATTGGAGCATTACTCCCAACTTGATTCATTGTTCAAATTGATGATTTAAGCCAGATTAACAAAAAAGAAGTAATTTACTAATAAAAAAAAGGGGGAGAAAACTAAGCTTATTGAGAAGAAGCTTAGAATAATCTTAATCCACCAAAGATGATTAACATTAAAGCTGCAACTGAAACAACGCGGAACCAGATATTTTTGGATTCATCAAAGCAGACAGCGGCAAATGATAGTCCTGCGAATAATCGAACAATCGCCCATAAGAAAGCATTTAGAAAGGCGAATATAGCACCAAGCCCTTTAATTTCAAATAGATTTTCTCCCCTTATAGCGTCGCTACCAAGAATTGTGCCCCAAGTATCGGCACCATCAAAATAAAATCCAAATAACTGGATAAAAAAATAGCAAATAACCGCTATCAGTAATAGAGCTGTGCTATTGGCTGTAATTCGATCAGTAAACTTATTTAATTTTTCTTCAGTACCCATTATTATTACCTCAAAATTGTTTCACAAATTCATACAAAATTCGTGTACCCTAACAAAGAAATTTTCCCTTAATAAATATTTACCCGCGACTACCAGAAAATGCAATCACAAACCATAAAATGAACAAAATCTGAAAAAAGAGAAGAAAATTGAGAAATCTAAGGATGAAATTTCTCTCTGAGTTTCTTCCGTTCTTCAAGACTCATTTTTTCAAAACGCTCTTTCATCTGTGCACGATCTTCCGTACTCATATTTGCATGTCCATGCATCATTGGATTGCCAGATTCAGGCATCATTGAGGAAGAACTGGAAATGACAGAGGAATCAGGAGCTTTCCGAACATCCTTTAACTCTTCAATTCCTTGATGACGATAATAGGTATAATACAACTCAGAATACACGCCATCTTTAGCGAGCAATTCCTCATGGGTACCTAATTCAACAAGAATACCTTTTTCAAATACTGCAATACGATCAACATCACGAATAGTTGTTAAACGATGTGCAATAACAAAAGTTGTTCGTCCTTTAAAAAGTGCTAGTTGAGCGAGTTGTACAAGACTCTCTGAATATGCATCGAGTCTGGAAGTCGCTTCATCTAGTACGAGGATCTTCGGATCAGCCAACATTGTCCTAGCGATGGTAATCATTTGTCTCTGTCCACTGCTTAGTCCTTTACCGCTTTCCTGTAACATGGTGTCATAGCCATTAGGAAGAGCGTCTATAAAATCATCTGCACCGATAAGTTTACATAATTCATAAAGCTCACCATCGGAAATCTCTGGATTTCCGTATCGTATATTTTCCAAAACTGTATCAGCGAATAAATACGGTTCTTGGGGAATAAGACCAATTGAGCGTTGTAAGCTATTCAATGTTACATCCTTGAGATTTTGATTTCCAATAAAGATGTTACCATGTGTCGGATCGTAAAATCGAGTAATGAGAGCGGCTAGTGTAGTCTTACCTGCTCCGGTGTGCCCTACAATAGCAATTTTTTCACCTTGTTTTACACAAAAAGAGACATTTTCAAGAACTGGAGTATCTTTTACATACTCATAGGTTACATTATCGAATTTCACACTAGTATCCTCTAAGGAAATCTTTGTTGCATCATGTTTTGTTTTAACATTTGGAACTTGCTCTAGTACATCAGTCACTCTGTCCATTGCAGCCAAGCTAGACTGTAATTGAGGGTAAAACATTGATAAATGCAGAATTGGACGGAGAAACCGTTGAACCAAAATTATTCCAAGATAAATTTCTCCGAAACTGATTGCGTTTGTAGGTAACCAACCTCCGACTATAAGAGTGAATGACACAAGTACCATCGAAACTACTGAAACGGCTGGAAAAAGGAAGTTAAAAAGCGCGCCTAGCTGCTTATAGTAACCATAGGTTTTCATATTCAAGTCATAAAGAATGGAAGACGCCCATTCTTCTCTGTTAAATGACTTAGCAATTGATACTCCTGCAAGACTTTCAGCCATCTGTCCAGACACTTCACCGTAACTTTTCCTTGTCTGGTACATGATTCTTCGTCCATAACCTCCTAGGAATCTTGCGAGAAAATAAGCGAACGGAATTGCGAGAAGTGCTATTCCTGCAATGATCCAGCTTGTCATAACTAAAAGGATAAAGGTCCCTACAGTTAGGAGGAGCTGTGAACTTACTTGTGTGAACACCGTTAACCCTGTAGTTAATTCATCAGTATCACTCGTCACACGACTGGTGATATTGCCAGACTGCTCTTTTTTATGATATGACATATCAGCTTTGACTAGATGATTGAATACATCTTTTCTGACATCATGTAACATATTTGCTTTAACTCTCGCTAAAATGAAGGTATTAAATGCATTCACAATCCATACAAGCAGTGAAAGCGCAAGAAATATGACAAACAGAGTAGTCAAAAATTCTATATCAGGGGAAGCCGTTGCTACTGCAGCATCAAGACCCTGACTGATTATTAAAGGAGATATAATTTGACCTAGGGTGGAAACCAGAATAAGTAAACCTGAAAAGAGAACCCAGGGCCAAAACTTTCCTAGATAGACCCAAAGTCTCCCTAATAGCTGTTTCGTTGAACGAGTCTTCTTAGCGGACTCCATCATAAATCTGCCAGGCCCACGACCGTGCGACATTTTAATTACCTCCTACGACCTCTGGCAACGCCTTAAAAATCGTTTTGTACTGTTCTGAAATTTCTAAAAGTTGTTCATGAGTACCTGTAGCTGATATCTCTCCTTTGTCGAACAAAATGATAAAATCGGACTCCAAAAGTGTTCGTAAACGCTGAGTAACAACAATAGAGGTCCTATTTTCCATTAATTTATCCAAAGCGCGTCGAAGTAACATCTCAGTCTTTGAGTCAATGGCTGACACAGAATCGTCAAGTAGTAATACCTTCGGATCCGCTAGGATTGCTCTTGCTATAGCAATTCTTTGCCTCTGGCCACCAGAAAGCTTTGACCCCCGTTCTCCTATTTTCGTATCGAACTGTTCAGGCAGTTTATTAATGAATACATCAGCTTGAGCATTTATCGCAGCATCAATAATTTCCGATTCTGTCGCGTTTTCTTTAGCAAACGCAATATTTTCACGGGCAGATGCAGAAAACAGAAAAACTTCTTGCTCTACCATGGTCACTCCTTTTCTCACTTCTTTGGCTGGAATATCAGTCATAGATACTCCCCCAATTGTTATTGTACCAGAAGAGGGATCATATAATCTTAATAAAAGCTTGAGAAATGTCGACTTCCCTGATCCAGGACCACCTATAACAGCAACACGCGAGCCTTTGGGAATCGTGATAGAGATATCTTTCAGGGCATATTTCAAATTTTGTCCATATTGGAAGTCTACATGATCAAATACTATATCACCATTCCAGTTTGGAAGAATACCTTCTTGTGCCAGATCAGGTACTGGATCTAGCCAAGTCATCTTTTCCCAAATTCTATCTGCATTAGTTTTTCCCGCCCTGACATTGAGTATCGACATAGGTAACATGAAATTCATAAATTGAAGAGAAAGTAATATGGCAACCGATGATATAAACTGATCTAACGTGGCTGGATCGTTAGCTAGATTTACCAAGCCTAATCCGAAAATTATAGCTGTTATCGCGATAAGGACAAGTGCTGGCCAAAAGAACGCGGATAAACGGCCCTCTTTAGTAACAATATCAGCATAACCATCGCTCCCTTTGATGAAACGTGAATTTTCGCGATCTTCTTGATTAAAACTACGAACTACTTCTATACCACGAAAGATCTCTTGTGTGTCTCGAGTAACAACAGCTAACCGTTTAGCTAGTTCCTCTCTGATTGGCCCAATTACAGCCGCATACCGAACCACCATGACAAGATAAATTGGAAATCCAATCGCTAAAATTAGAAAATAGGAAAAATTAAAGCTTAGGAAAAAGATCATGGTGAAAAGTAAGCTTAATACTGAGCTAGTCATCATTCGCATCGAAGGATTCACTCCCATTCGCATTTGCGATACTTCATTCATAGCCATCGATAATAAACTACTGCTGTCAATTGAATCGTGGAATCCCATACTATGATTCTGGATAGTATCGAAAAACTCTTGTCTTGCATCTCGCTCAAATCGAAAAGCTGCAATAGTCCACGCATAATTCGTAATAAAAGTGAAAACGAAGTTTAATAATGCGGTACCAATAATTGAAAGACAGATAAGTACGAATCCAGTAGAAAATCCATCATTTTTCAATGTAGCGAATGCCATTCCTAGTAGAAGACTTGGAGCGAGTGTTAAGAGAGTACTGATTAGGGAAACCCCTAAACTGAGGATAACTAATCCAGGACTCCGCCAAAAAAAGCTCAAATACCAATGAGTGGCTGACCGATACTTATTAGTAGGAAGTTGTGCCTCGTCTGGTCGTTGATACTCTATTGACGATGTTTGTGTAGCATGCATAATAAATCAATCTCATAGATAAATTTTTGTAGTTAAGTTGAGATCAACAGGAAACCTATATATAGGTTTCCTTCATAGTCGGCCATTCGAAGGTTTTCGAATTGTCTACCCAAATACGGCAAGAAGAAGAGGCCGAACAGCTAGTCGACACATGGCTTCACAGATATAGACGTGGAAGCCTTAGATTTTTTATTCTACATCTTCTCTTACATAAACATAGTGACTGTAAATCAGAACGTCAGTCTTTTCATGGGTACAAACTTGCAAAGGCAATTAAAGAAGAAACTCATGGGGAATGGAGCCCAAAAACCGCTTCAATATATCCTATTTTAAAAGAGCTCGTAAAAGAGAAAGTTATTGAACAACCCACAGATGTGGAGACTCTTTCTGATGATAGTGCTAGATCTATCAAGCAGTATTGCTTAACTCCTTTTGGAATAATCGTTGCGAAGAAACTTGAAGAATCACGCAAGAATATGGCCAAACACTTTCTAGCAAGACATGGTGGAGCTCCTCGACCACCCCCTCCTATGTTCCGTCTTCCGAAGAAGGAATTAATCGAAATATTAGAAGAAACAGAGGTTGAACATCTTATTGATTTTCAACATCATTTACTCAAAATCCGTGATCACAATCAGGAAATTCTAGATATAATAGATAAGCTTCTTGAGAAGAAGAAAGATAATTAGCCAAATAAGCTAAACATCTGATTAATCTTCCCAAGAAGAGACAAAGCCATCTAAAACATTTATAAGAATTTATATATCATAAAACGTGTTGAATAAACTTTATTATCCGCTGGCTAGACCACCAGCGATTTCTCCTCCATCTATCACAAAAGTTTGTCCTGTTAAATATTTGGCGTCGTCTGAAGCCAGAAATGCAAATAATCCTGCAACCTCTTCAGGTTTTCCGAGTCTCCCTAGAGGGATTTTACTTTCGAAATCACGAAGCATTTCGGGTGTGTACTCAGCTTCTTGCATAGGTGTGAGAATAAACCCAGGACAAACAGCATTTACTCTTATAGTTGGAGCTAATTCAAGAGCTAATGATTTTGTAAGTTCAATAACTCCTGCTTTTGAGGCATTGTACGAAGCATAAAATGGATATCCCATAATTCCATTTGTTGAACCCATGTTTAAGATCACTCCACCTGATCCTTCTAACATCATTTTTGCTGCAGCTTGGGCGACTAAAAATACTCCTGTCAGATTGACACTGAGGACTTTCTGCCATTGGGGGAGTGAGATTTCCAAAAAAGGATCTCTAATACTGATTCCGGCATTATTTATTAGAACATCAATACCTCCCATTAATTTTTCTACTTTCTTAAAAGAAAAATTTATATCAGAAAGGTTCGATACATCTCCCTTTATTATTTCCACATGATTAGGAAATTTGTTCTTTATTATACTTAAGGCATCCTCATCACGATCTAAAATAGTCACTAATGATTCTTCCAAAACAAATCGTGAAACTGTTGCTGCACCTATTCCACTGGCTCCTCCTGTTATAAGAATTCGTTTATCTTTCAAACCTTTCATGAAAAATCCCTTAAAAATGGAAATTGAATTTACAGTTAATGTTAATCACTAATAGAAAATATAAGTTTTGATACTTTGAGTAAACGGAATACTTGTAAATTGCTTATTATTCATTATTATAATAATTGTAGTTTAATCTATGGAAGATTCTTTTGAGGTTCATATTATGAATAATCATCTTCTTTCTTTAGAGAATAGAGTTGCCGTTATTACCGGAGGAGCAGCTGGTATTGGACTTTCAACAGCGAAATTATTGGCAGAAATGGGTGCCACTATTGCATTGTTGGATGTGAATGAAAGTCGTGGACAGGAGGCAATAGAGGAAATTGGGAAAAGTGGAGGAAAAGCTAAATTCTATCAATGTGATGTAACAAACGATACAGAATGCAGAAATACTGTAGATGCCATTATCAGAGATTTTAAAAGAATAGATATATTGTTTAACAACGCTGGAGTAATTGTTAGAAAAAATACATTAGATTTGAGGGAAGAGGAGTGGGATTTAGTCGTCAATGTTAATTTAAAAGCAATTTTTTTACTCTCAAGGTATGTAATTCCTATTATGATCACACAAGGAAATGGAGGAAGTATTGTAAATACAGGGTCAGGTTGGGGACTTAAAGGGGGGGTGAACGCTGTTGCTTACTGTGCTGCTAAAGGTGGAGTCGTGAATATGACCAGAGCGATGGCCATTGATCATGGAAAACATAATATTAGGGTAAATTGTATTTGTCCTGGTGATACTGATACAGATCTCTTGAGAGGTGAAGCAGTACAATTAAATCAAGATATGAAAGAATTCATGAAAGAGGCAGCCGATCGTCCCCTTAAAAGAATTGGTTTACCTTTAGATATTGCTCATACTGTTCTTTATCTTGTTAGCGATCTTTCAAGCTGGGTAACTGGAACTACCATTGTTGTAGATGGCGGGGGATTAGCTTAAATACCGATTGATACCTTTTGAATGGAGATTTATTGATGAATACTAAAAAAACTCTAATCCATCCCTATATACCAAACTCTGTTCCAGAGATTAAAGGAAAAATGATGCAGGAAATTGGGGTAGATGATATTGATGAGTTATATGAGGATATTCCAGATTTTTTAAGATTCAAGGGAAGAATGAATCTTCCAGACCCTTTATTGTCTGAATACGATCTTAAAAGACATGTTAACGAATTATTATCGAAAAATACAACGTGTCAAGAATCCATCAGTTTTCTAGGAGGAGGATGTTGGCAACATTATGTCCCTGCTATCTGTGATGAAATAAATCAGCGTTCAGAGTTTTTAACTGCTTATGCAGGTGAACCTTACGAAGACCATGGACGGTTTCATGCTTTATTTGAATATGCAAGCATGATGGGAGAATTATTGGAGATGGATGTAGTCAATGTTCCAACTTATGATTGGGGACAAGCAGCAAGTACAGCTATTCACATGGCTACTAGAATAACAGATCGTACCGAAATTTTAGTTTCAGAAACTATTTCTCCTGACAGACTATTAATTATTCAAAATTATTGTAATCCACTACTAAAAATCAAAATTATGAAAACAGATTATGAAACTGGGAAAATAGATCTTGGAGATCTTGAGGATAGCATTTCAAATGAAACTGCTGGAGTATATTTTGAAAATCCTTCCTATCTTGGGTGTATAGAAGACCAGGGGTCTAAAATTTCATCAATCTCCCACGATAATGATGCTTTATGTATTGTGGGTGCTGATCCGTTATCACTAGGAGTATTGACTCCTCCAAGTAATTATGGTACAGATATTGTTTGTGGAGATATCCAGGGGTTAGGTATGCATATGCAATATGGTGGAGGGCACGCAGGGTTTATTGCTACTCACGATGAGGAAAAAATTGTCATGGAATATCCATCTCGATTATTCGGAATTATACCTACAGTTGTTAAAGGAGAATATGGATTTGGTGATGTAACCTATGACAGAACCTCTTTTAGTAAAAGGGAAAAAGGAAAAGAATTCATAGGTACTGCAGCAGCTTTATGGGGAATTACAGCAGGAGTGTATTTAGCATTATTAGGTCCCCAAGGCATGCAGGACTTGGGAAAATTGATTTTACAAAAATCTCAATATGCTATGAAGAGACTATCAACTATTGATGAGATTGACATTCTTTTCAATCAAACCGCTCACTTCAAAGAATTTGTTGTAGATTTTAATAAAACCCCGAAAAAAGTCTCAAAAATAAATGAACTCCTAGTTAAGAAGAAAATTTTTGGTGGAAAAGATTTATCTAAAGAATTTCCTAATCTCAGAGAAAGTGCGCTATTCTGTGTAACAGAGGTTCATAAAAAAGAAGATATTGACAAATTAATACTGGGATTAGAGGAGATATTGAATTAAAGGAAGTGCTGTCAAATGTCCCCAGTTAAAAATATGAAAGTACGAAATTTTCATCAAGCTAAATGGGATGAACCCATAATCTTTGAATTAGGCAATAAAGGGGAACGAGGAATTCTTTTACCTGAAATTGAGAAAGAAATTGAAGCAGTTGTTGGAGATGGGGTTTCAAAAATTCCTAAACACATGAACCGAGAACAAGCTCCTTTTCTTCCTGAAATTTCGCAAATGCAAGTCTTGAAGCACTATCTTAGATTATCTCAGGAGACTCTTGGCGCTGATTTAAACGTTGATATCGGACAAGGGACTTGTACAATGAAATATAGTCCTAAAATTAATGAAATATTCGCTACCTCACCAAAAATAACTGAATTACATCCCTCACAACCAATCAGCACGGTTCAAGGAATTTTAGAAATTTTTTATAAGACGGATTTATTTCTAAGAGAAATATCTGGCTTAGATCAATTTACATTACAGCCTGCAAGTGGTAGCCAAGCAATATTGACAATGAGCTCAATAATAAAGGCATTTCATGATTATAATGGAGAAAACACACAACGTGATGAAATTATAACAACTATATTTTCCCATCCGTCAGATGCCGCAGCTCCAGCTGTACAGGGGTACAAGATCATCGATATTTATCCGAATCAAGAGGGATTACCTGATATAGAGGCGCTAAAGGAAGCCATTTCGGATCGAACTGCTGGATTATTAATAACCAACCCTGAGGATACAGGTATCTATAATCCTCATATTAAAGAATTTACTGATATGATTCACGAAGTTGGAGGATTATGCGGTTATGATCAAGCTAATGCTAATGGGATATTAGGGATAGCTAGAGCAAAGGAAGCAGGTTTTGATATGTGCTTTTTCAATCTTCACAAAACCTTTTCTTCTCCTCATGGATGCGGGGGGCCCTCAGCGGGAGCACTTGGAGTGAAAAAGGAACTTATAAAGTTTTTACCTGTACCTCTGGTATGTTACAATGGATCAGAGTATTATTTTGATTATAAGGTTTCTCATACAATAGGAAAAGTAAGATCATACTATGGGGTTGTTCCCGCTGTTATAAAAGCCTATTCATGGATCATGAGCCTTGGGAAGGAAGGATTAGAAGAGGTTTCCAGAATAGCTGTTCTCAACAACAATTATTTGTTGAAGAAAGTACTAGAAATTAAGGGTACCAGTGCTCCTTATGCTAAAGGTCATCATAGGATCGAGCAGGTTCGGTATAGTTGGAATAAATTGACAGAGGAAACAGGTATTACAACGGAAGATATAACCAATCGGATGGTAGATTTCGGTTTTCATATGTGGTCGAGCCATCATCCCTTCATCGTCCCGCAACCATTTACTCTTGAACCTACTGAATCATATTCTAAAGCAGAAATAGATGAATATATAGCAGGATTAACAAAAGTTGCAGAGGAAGCATATTCAAATCCAGAAATAGTAAAAAATGCTCCACATCGAAGTGTTGTCCACAAACTTATAACAGACTCCTTAGATGATCCAGATAAATGGGCTATCACTTGGAGATCTTATTTAAAGAAATGGAAGAACGATAGAATTTAATTGTTAAAACGGTTTAGCTGCATTCGAAAATACATCAAGGGAAATGATAATCATAATGAAAAAAGTAGGATTAATCATAAATCCTATTGCTGGGATGGGGGGACGGGTAGGACTAAAAGGTACTGATGGAGGAGAAATTTTAGAACAAGCTAGACTTTTAGGGGCAATACCTGAATCACAGAACCGTACACTAATCTCAATTCAAAAATTGCTTCCAATAAAAGAGAAGATAGAATTAATTACATATCCAGAAGAAATGGGAGAGAACATTGCTAAAAAATGTGGTTTTCAACCAACAATTATTGGTTCTATCTCAAAAGGAAAAACTACCAGAAAAGATACTCAAAAGGCGGCTAAAGATTTACTAGATTTGAAAATTGATTTACTCCTATTTGCTGGAGGGGATGGAACAGCGAGAGACATATATGATGTAATAAAAGACGATTTAGTCACTTTAGGAATCCCGACTGGGGTTAAAATACAATCTGCTGTTTTCGCCCGTAATCCTGCACGTGCTGGGGACCTAGCTTTATCATTTCTTCAAAAGAGAACTATCAGAGTTAGGGAGGCTGAAGTGATGGATATTGATGAAGACTCTTTCAGAAAAGGAATTGTTAGAGCAAAGTTATATGGCTATTTGACAATTCCGTATGAGAGAGCTCATGTTCAGAGCTCGAAAGCAGGTAGTCCCGAAACAGAAAACTTCGCTCACCAAGCAATCGCAGAGGAAATTATAGAAAATATGGAAACTAACTATTTCTATATTGTCGGTCCAGGAACTACAACAAGAGCAATAATGGATAAGCTACAGTTAGCTAATACTCTGTTGGGAATTGATCTCATTTATGACAAAAAACTAATAGCTAACGATCTAAATGAGTCTAAGCTTACACATTATATTCAGGGAAAAAAAGCTAAATTAATTATAACACCTATTGGAGGGCAGGGATACATACTTGGACGAGGAAATCAGCAATTGAGCCCTGATATTATCAAAAAAATTGGAAAAGATAATATAATTGTGATAGCTACGAGAAATAAAATTAATTCTTTAAACGGGCAACCATTATTAGTTGATTCTGGTGATAGGGAGGTAGATGAATTATTATGTGGGTATATAGGGATTATCACTGGCTATCGTGAAAAAAGTATCTATAAAGTAACATTATAATCCTAAATCGGAAAAATCCTTGAACAGATATTTTTTTATCAATCGAATATATTACTTTTTCAGCAACCAGCTAGTTTGACGGAAGTTTTTCTCCGTTTCAGCATCACTACGACTGGAATAGCAAGTAAAAAACCAATTAAATCAAAATAACCAGTAGCTTTTTTTATAATTGACTGTTTAATAATCATAGGATAAAATCCAACAAAATTATTTCCTATAAATAGTTTAAATTCTTCATTGACACCTAGTTCATGATTTAAAATGGTTTTAAATGAACCAGATAATGACTCACCTTCGATAAGCTTACTAAAGACCACTATTCCTTCAGTACCGCTAAAAGGTATTAAATGCTCATCAAAAACACCCACTTCTGCAATGGTAGTTACACGTGGACTCGTATTTTTTATCTTGAATTTAATTGTAAGTTCTGCTCCCTCAGAATTATTTCCAATTACAGTTAAACTAGCGACTTCCAATTGAGGAGTTGTTTCAAGCCAGTAATCAAAAGCTGGAAGAATATCAAACCATAAGGCGTCAATCTTACCCTCAGGTGGGGCAAAATACTCCTCTATGGTATCGAATCGGAAAATTTTATGAGTAAGATTTTCAAATTCCACAGCAACATACTCTTCTGACCCTGCTTTATGATAGATCTCGAATGTCATGGGTACTTGTACTCCTTGGGTTGCGTAAGCCCAATCTCCCCATTCTCCAGCACTAGTATAAGCGATACTTTGAGTTGAGGTGGGATACAATCCTGCTCTTAAATAATCATCAAAAAAATAAATGGGTAATCTCGACTTAAGATCTGTGTAAATATCATGATAGCGATCAGATTGGGCCCAAGTCGAACCTGAGGCCCACGGGAAATAGGTTGTGTTTATACCAGAATGGAGTGACATTGCCATACTAAAAGAATGACTTGTCATAAAATCACATATTATTTGCGTTTCTGGTTCGGAGAATGGAGAAAATCCTGGGAACGTTTCGGAGAGTGCATCAGATCCTGTACCTGTATCCAAGGAGGAGTCGTTCCACCTATAATCGTAATTTCGATTTAAATCAGTACCACCAATAAGATCTTCATTCACCCTGCCATCTCCATCGTCATCTATACCCTCATAGTACGAATACATGAAATGCAAATCCGATAAACCCTTCCCAAATACATCGTAACCCGAAATTATTCCATCACCGTCTACATCGTTGTACGGATCCTCATCACATTCCCCATCATTATCATCATCGATAGCTCTGAGATTCTTCCGTAACCAAGGATCCCCTTCCATCGTATCATTACCTACAACATAATGCAGTCCATCAGGATTCAATGTGGGTATTATATAGATCTCTTCTGTATTGACGTAATGAGTTAGTGCCTCATCTTTACCATAGCTATTGACTAATCGAATCATAAACCGGAGTGCTGCTTCCATTGAGATTTGCTCTCGTGCATGGTGTTGGCTAATGATGCACACTCCTGCTTTAGGTGTAGTAATCTGCTCATTTGTAATTGTAACCAAATGAATATCACGTCCTTGAATACTTTGACCCAAAACAGTCAAATTCACAAGATCTGGAGCAGTTTCGTTTAGTTGATAAAGCTCAGCAATAACTTCTTCAGGGGTATGATATTGATTCTGATATAATAATGAAAGATCATTCCATGTACGTTCAATAGAGGTAGGATTCAAGATTTCAACGGAGAAATTTGTATATCCTTGAATCATTTGACCCTTTAATAGGCTAAGTGCCATAAGTAGAAGAAAAGAAGAGGTTATTATTCGTGAGGAAGGTTTCATGAGCGACTCACAATCCAGAGTATTCAGTGTCTTAGTTCAATCCCATTAATATACTTACGAATGGTGCAAAAAGAGTTGATTTGGCTCTCTATTCCTTAGTTCGTAAAAATATGCTTTATTATTAAAAACCTAAAATCCCCCCCCTTCATTATGAAAATTAAAATAACCAGTGCGTTTGTAGAAGTTCAAGACAAGGCCCTTGAATTTTATACAGAGGTATGGGGGTTCACAAAAAAACACGATATTCCTATTGGGGATTTCAAATTTTTAATTTCAAACTATGGAGAATTAGGTCTATAAGGAAAAACGACGATTATCTGACCAGAATTATAAAAAACCTTTTGTATCAGAGATAATGAAAAACAATCAAACCCTAGGATAAGATTAAGAGAAGAAGGAAATACTGTTCAATCAACGCGAACTAATCTCTTTAGAACTTGTTGAATGAAGATATGAATTATGGTTTTAGTAATAAAAAAAGCTAATTTTACCATTTAATTCGTATTTACCCTAATAAAAACCTTAATTTTATTTTCACTGGAGAGAAACTTTTCATAATGCCTCCACCAACACGAAAAACCATTTTAAATCGGGTACGTAAATATTTAAGACAGAACCCAAACGAATTAAAGGGAGTCCGAGGGTTTCATAAAAATCGATTAGAAGGCCTAATACAACGATTAGATGCCTTTGCTTTAATAGAATCATTAAACTGGAAAACTCCAGATAGAGCCTTATTCCGTGAAATTGCGTTAGCAGCTGGAGTACAATTTGTACGACAATATCCCTTCCTTTATCACACACCCAATTCACTTCGTGCATGCTTTGGGATGCCAACGCGCACTGATCGAAAGAAAGGCAGGTATTCCTCAATTTTCTATCGGAATGAAGCCGTAGAACGACAACTACGTCCCCGAATTGAAGATCTAGAATCAATTCAAACACTAATCAATACTGATACTGAAACCGAATTTGTAGACTTGCTTCCTACGTTAAATGATTATATAGACCGGGCAAAACGACGAAAATATGCTGAAGAATTAATCGAAGCCCCTGAAAGCGATCACTCAGAACAAAGTATAGACGTTCTGAGATCTTTTTTAACTGAACTAGGATTTAAAGACTTACAGGAAGCTTCAGATATGGAAGACGACCTCCTAGAGGACCTCTATGGCGTTATTCTGGCCCCAGATCTTGTAGGTACTTGGAAAAATCAAGAATGGTGGGTGGAATTGAAAGAGTATCACTCGTTGAAATTTAATTCCAAAGTAGTCTTCCAAGTTTTTCGGTATCTGTATCACACTCCTTATGTTATCTTGGCAAGTATTTCACCTCTACCAGCTTTTACTGAATTAATTTCACAAGAAAAGTGGGTAGCGTCAGAACTTCATCAGTGGGGCAAAAAGAAAGAGACAGAACTGAATGAGAAAGTGAATTTCTGGACAGGTATGCGGAAAATCTATCAAAATTTCGGCCGTACATTAGAGCTGACACCTCGGTTTGAAGCGCTCCTTTTAGCCCTTACCAATGAAATCGTAACACGGGAAATTGGTTTAGCAGGGACAGAGTTACGGGGCATGGAAAAATTTCTAGATATAGTGGTGAAATTTGATAAACCAATCACGATCATGGATTTTGATAAATTCTGCAAAGACAATCTGACTGACCTTCCCCAACCCCTTTTATTATTGAAAATGGATTTTTCTGAATAGCTTTCTCTTTTACCTTTTAACCTGTCAGTGTGAATAAATACGGGCCTCCAAAGGCTGGCCAGAGGAATAATAATCCAAAAATTATTATTACCACACCAGTTACTAGTTCTATAATTCTAAATCTCTCTGCTAAAACGCGAGCTGCTCGTACGCGTGCTTCAGCAGTAACTAAGACAAGAATAAGATATGGTATGAATAAACCAATTCCAAACAGAGATAGGCCAGTCAAAGTAAAGATTGGATTAGCGGCTGAGATTATAATGGTTAACAAGGCAAGAAAAACTGGAAAAGCACATGGAAGGGCAATAAAAGAATAGCCAAAGCCTATGAGAAACAGATCCAACTGTTTATACTCTTCACGAGCCATAAGATTCGAAATTTTCATTGGTATGGGAATTCGTGCAAAAGTTTTTTCGGATAATTTAGGATAGATTATGAAGATTCCCATAATTAGGAGAATGATACCAAGTAGGAAAGTAAATGGTCTGTAAAGGTAATTGATCTGAATTGCAATTTCTACCCAGAGATACATTATGATCAGAGCAACAGAAATGAATGTGATCAAAATACCTCCCACCAAAATACTCACCCATCGTAAAGCTAGCTTGCGGGAGGGGTACAAAACATCTCCCTCTGAATCTGTTAAATCTTTGCTCATAATTCGAAAAATAGTCATGGGCATGATAGGAAACAGACACGGGGATAGTGCTACGTATAACCCTGCTAAGAAAAATAATGGAAGGCCAATGGAATCGTCAATGAAGATACCAAATATATACACTAATCAACCCTCGTTGTATTATATCTCTAATCTGCCGCAATCCAGCTACTCATAACTGCTTCGGAAGTAACACCTGTCTCAAGATGTTTGCGAGTACCCTGGCTATTGAAAAACGCCATGGTTGGTATAAAGGCTACTTGAAACCGTGAGGCACCTTTTGTGGTGAAATCATGTCCAATTATCCAATCCATACTATGTTCAAGAGCATAATCATCCAGAACACTTATGACATCATTAGGCTCGATCGAAACAGAGATTATATGAACATTAGGATGCTTGTTTTGCAATTTTTGCAATTCTACAATTTGGTCTGCGCATGGTCCACACCAAGTAGCAAATAAATCCAAAATGATGGGTTTACCCAAATAATCTGATAACCATACTGTTGTATTATCTAGGAGCCTTATCTCAAAATCAAGGCCATCGGTAAGTTTTGGGTCACTCTTTGAATCATTGGGTAGAGACCCAAAGGACAGCAGAAGTGTTGCTGCTATGACAACAATTACTACTGCCATGACAATTGTGGTAGGTTTAACAGGATTTTCTGTATTTCCGCTTGAAGAAGCTGCCACTTTACGTCTTGTTTGAATTGTATCTAAAGAGCTCAATACATCATCATATTTCTCAACATCGGATGATGGTTCGCTCCCTGCTTCTTTTGGTGGTATTTTTATCGATCTTCGTGACATATTAAACACTTAAAGCTCTTTAAGAAGAATTTTTCCTCCCCTCTTTTTGTCGATTTTGATCCGAATTTCACCAATACAGTTCCTTAGCAGGAGTATATTTTTGGGTATAATTTTCTGCGACCTTTCCATCTGATAATCGAACAACCCGATCACCAAGAGGACATATTGCTGGGTTATGCGTTACAATGATTACTGTACGATTTTGGGCTTTACCTGTCATTGCCTCCATTATTTCTAGCACATTTCTACCAATTTTATAATCCAAGTTTCCTGTTGGTTCATCTGCAAGGAGAATTTCTGGTTCTTTAGCTAAGGCACGCGCAATAGAAACTCTTTGTTGTTCTCCTCCAGATAGCTGGGCAGGAAAATGATGCATTCTGTCCTTCAATCCAACTTTTTCAAGATATTCCTTGGCTTTTTGGCGTATAATTTTGCTTTTAAAAGAAGGCTTACCTTCTCCTTGACGAACACCGATCAGATCAATCGCGTACTCAATGTTTTCAAGAGCATTTAACCTCGAGATTAAATTAAAGAATTGAAAAACAACCCCGATCTTTTTCTTCCGATAAGCAGTTAACCATTTTGCAGATAATGTTGAAACAGGAATTTCATCAACGGTAACGGTTCCTGATGTAGGTATATCGAGTCCTCCGATCATATTTAGAAGAGTAGTTTTCCCCGCTCCAGAGGGACCATACAGGATTACTAATTCGCCTTTATTAATCTCAAGATCAACACCATTTAGAGCAGGAGTTGTTGTTTCTCCAAGCGAGTATGTCTTTGATAATTCTGAAATTTCTATAAATGCCATGATTCTACCTCCTACACAACTCGCTCCTTTGTTGCTTCTGCTAGGTTTAAATTCAAGGTTTTGCGTAAAGGAAAGTATTGGGCAACCAGTACTCCAATATATGTCAGGACAAAACTAATGATGATAGTTTTATTACTAATGAAAAGACTGATACGGAAAAATTCCATATTAAGAATCACACGCATGAAAAACCATAACATAATCCACCCGAAAATTAAGCCGAAAACTGTGCCAATTAGAGTTACGATGGTATTTTCAACGGTTATATTTCTTATCAATTTTCTATTGTCTGTTCCGATGGTGAGAAGAGTAGCGATTTCCCGTTTTTGTTCTTGAAGGCTTATATATATTGTATTATACACAATAGCACACGAGAGAAGAACAGCAAATATAGCGACGATGTAAATGATGTTATACATTAAGTCCATCAATTCTAGTAATTCACTTCTCTGTTCTGCTTTTGTTGCAATGTTTCTAACATTGTACCCATACTTGGCTAAAATCTCCTCCCGAATCATGTCTAAGCGCTCTGGAGTAGGATCCTCGATCTTCATGAGGAGAGTATTAGCAGGTTCTCCAGGAAAATTACTAGCTGAAATTAAATTATCCAATCCAACAAAAGCTACTAATCCATTAAATTCATCAATAATTCCCGTAATTTGAAAAGTAATATTTACTAGCTCAAAATGGGCTCGTAAAGGAGTCGTAGAAACCAATTTTGTTAATTTGGGAAGTTCTAAATTTACCTCATCGTTCAGACCGACATGTAATGCATCTGCGACTGGTACCGATAAGACAACTCCATCTGGATTCCATTCACCAGCATGAAAATCGAATGTATGACCCAAATATCCATCTGAATCATTCATGCCAACAACACTCACCTGCTTTTTCTGAGATGATTCAGATGAGGTAACAGTTGCTCCAGATAAAAGATGATAAGTGATATCTGAAACACCATCGATATTCTGCTTTAAACTACGGGCAATCTGTGAAGCATTCGTCGGCATTTCTGAAAAATCCACACGAAGATCCCAATTTTCTGATACATCATAATAAAAAGTTAGGGACTCATCCATAGACTCAATCATACCAAATGCCATTGATATCAAAGATACAGATACAATAATTGCGAACACAGAGGAAAAAGTTCTTCGCTTACTTCTAAAAATATTACGGAGGGGAAGTCTCAAACCCGTTACCTTGGGGTTAATCTTGAACTTTCTAATAATACGTTCAATCAGAGGGATTTTGCCAGTTGTGATGTGGAGGGAGGGATCGAAACGTAAACTTTCTGCTGGAAGTGGTTGGATAGATCCACGGACTGGGAAGTAACCACCAATCAAGCCAGTTAGAATTCCTATCACGATACCAGCTATAACAATTGGCCATTCTATTGTAACTTCAGGTTCAAAAGGAATCGTGAGCATGTCCACGTAGAGTGGACTAAAATAGCTTAAGAACCACAGGCCTAACAATGTCCCTAAAATTGTTCCAACAATCGCTATAACCATTGATATACCCAGGTACTGCAAAATAATTGTTCTTCTATCATAACCAAGTGCTTGAGCAACACCAATATCTTTTCTCTCTGCGACTACCATTCTACTGAAAAGAACATACAAACCTCCAATAGCCATTCCCAATATAATTATTGGTAGAACAATTCCAAATTCACGTGCTTCCTCAATATCCAGTCTCATAAGCCAATAAGAAGCCTGATTATCAATATCTACAGGATCACTCAATTTAAGATCATGATTTGTTTCCAGAAAATCTTTAAGATTGCCTGCAATTTCCTCTCTACGATTTTTCGATAACCCATCCTCAAGCAAAACCGATATCTCATTTACTTTCCCCTGAACTCCCAATAAATTTTGTGCAGCTCTTAAAGGTAAAAATACTACTCCAAACCGCCTTGGACTCGGCATAATGTCGGCAAAGGGTCCCTGATTAATCAAATACTCGGGTGAACCAATAACTCCAAGTATTTCAAAGGGGGTTCTTGAATCACCAATGGCAATAAATTCTTGGGGTTCTAATTTCCAGTATTCTCCAAGATGCGCATCGACAAGACAGACATTTTGATATCGACTGAGTTCTGAGTAGGGGGTACCAGAGAGAATTCTGTAACCATTAACGGCAGGTTGTTCCCGAAAGTTCCCTTCTGTATCACGTGTATTCATAGCAACTATTTGTCCGTTCTGTTTTTCACCTCGAATCTCAAAAATCGTATTGTACACAATTCTAAGCTCATATGCTTTTATACGGGGTTCTTGTTCTCGAAATTCGTTAATAAAACTAGTTAAGTTTACGTAATCAATCCAGGCATCTTCTCCTGTCCCTCCAGGATTGGCTGTTTGCATGGTAAAAGATGCCATGTTATGATCCTCGAAGGCCTTATCGTAAGTACGAGTCATATGCACAAAGGCTGTTACCATTCCGTTAAATGAAGTAATACCAATCGCAATGACAAGTGCGATAGTAAATAATCGTAATTTGTTTGCATTAATAGATCGATAAATATTCTTAACTGTTTTTGCCATTATTAGTCACTTCTTTACCATGATAACTGCTCTGCGGGAATTGAGATTTGTTTCTCAATTGAATCGACTTCACCTGATCGTAACCGAATCACCACATCCCCTATCTGGGCTATTTTCTGATTATGAGTGACCAAGATAGTTAAAACATCAGGACGTTCTTTCACCATGTTTTGAATAACAGAAAGTACTTGCTTCCCTTCTGTGACAGATAGCTCTCCTGTAGGTTCATCACAGAGAAGGAGTGCAGGATTTTTTGCCATAGCACGGGCCGCAGCAACTCGTTGTTGTTCACCACCTGATAATTGAGAAGGAAAATGATGCCGTTTTTCGTATAATCCAACTTTTCGTAAATATTCTGTTGCGCGGTTCGTAGTCTCCTTTCGAGAGAGTTTAGAGGCTAGTTCCACCGCATACTCGACATTTTCAAGTGCATTGTAAACAGGAAGTAAATTAAAAAATTGAAAGATAAATCCACATTTTTCTCGTCTATATTTCGTTAATTGCTTCTTATTTAATCGAGTAATTTCTAAATCACTTACCGTAATTTTCCCGTCACATTTATCGATTGCACCAAGTACATTAAGAAGCGTTGTTTTTCCAGATCCTGAGGGACCCAAGACTACAACCAGCTTGCCAGTTTCTAAAGATAATGAAATATCTTTCAATGCGTGAATTGTGTGACCTCCCATATAATATACTCGATTAACATGTTCAAGTGTTACCATTCCTTCAAGTGATATTTTAGGACCTTTAACATCGACTGCAGACACGTGGATTCATCTCTCGTTTATATTGTTTTTAGGTTATGTCAAACCTTTGACTGAAGGATCAATTTCTTTCACGACTTTTGTTCCTGCTCGCAAGAAGAAAAAGCGTTTAAAGTGCAGCGCAAACATTCTTTTGGTAGAGTCGTTAGAATCAGTTACCACACGAATTCCAAGAAATAACTTGCCTGCTGATTGACCATTCGTTAAGCTAGACATTAAGATATGGTATACTGGAAAAGCCACAATGAACCAGAGGACAACTAAAGACATGGCTTCGCCTTCTAGACTAAATAACTTTTTCCAAAAAATATCATATTCTAAAGTCCAACCTATATCAACTAAAAATGCAAGAATTACCCCAATTACAATATCAATGAGTAATGCGATAAGTCGGAGGACAATTGATGCATCTTCATATTCAATTCGTTTCATAGACATTTTTTACACCAGTTTTCTTATTTTCTTTTTGATTTCAAACTATAAAAAGCTAAAATTGACAATATCACAAACGGTAGCTCGAATGAGGGAATGGTACCTCCTCCTACATCAACAGATTTTAACTGAGTACTCATCCCCGTCCCTACAAGTGCAAAATATTGATTATAACCTATTGATGTCGTTACCCATGCGTGTAATATCTGATTGTAGATAGTCTCCACTTCAGACCATTCTTGCGACTGTTCATTCCATACAACCCACTGTTTAACTTGGAAACTTTGATTTATTCCCAATAGTGGCTCTGTTAAATGATAAATAAAGGAAACATACAGGACCTCTTCTGGAACTTCACAAAGAAAATTTATTCCAAATTGAGAATCTGTAGATAATGAAGGAGAGTCGGAAGGGGTGAGAAGGGAAAGATTGAAGGATTGCCCAGTTTTCGAGACGATTACAAACGAAAACCATAACGTACCCGTTTCATCTCTGAAATCGTATGTCTGGGTTTTCTCCGCCTCTAAATACCAGTTCCACTTGAACGAACTCGAATAAATCGAAAACCTTAAGGAAGTAGAATTGTTGTTTCCTGCTTCGTCTTCCAGAATTATTTCTAATACATAAGTTCCATTCTCAAGGTTATTGAAAATCAACGAGGAGTTCGTTTCTTCATCTACGAAAATAAAGTTTACTAAACCACTATTAAGGGAGTAAGATACATTCACACTCTCAGAGGGGGAAAATTCTACCCTCACATCCCCCTTTATTACCGAATTGTTCACAAAATCATATATCGTAATCACTGGAGGGGTATTATCTATTATAAATCTGTAGGTGCTCTTAATCCAAACTTCGGTAATATTACTTTCACTCTTTATGTAGACTTGTAAGATACGAACACTTTCCACTTCTGGGGAGGAAACATTTAGGAGTGTACTATCACCACTCATTGTAAAACTAACGTTCACAAGACTATAATTCCAATTATATGTAAAAGTACCATTACCTGATACTATCGTAAAGTTCAATTCGGCTGATCCTTGGATTCGGCTATTATTCTGAGGATCATTTAGTATTATACCTGGTAAGGTATTATCAGTTATGTACACAAGTAAATAGGAAGAAAAATAACCGATGTTATCTATTACTGTAATAGAGAGGTTATGTACACCATCTAAGCTAGGAAGAGAAGTCTGAAAATCAGAGGATTCGAGAACAGTATCTGTTTGACCATCCCAAGCATAATGTAATTCCTGAACTCCGTAGGGGGAGAATGAGTACACTGAAACTTGAGATCCAGGTGCATGTAGTGATGAATTTGCTGGAGAAAATTCTTCTAGTGTAGGACCGGTGTAACCTCCAGGGAGGATGGCGAATTCAGCATACGTGAGATTATACCAAAAATCAGTACCTGGATAAAATTCCAAATATCTAGATAAGACTGTTCCACTATTTTTCTCGTAAAGAGCAAAATTTGGAAAACCTGGAATATCAATTGTAACATTCCATGCCTCAAATGTTCCCACTCCTATCATCGTGATATTTTCTAAACCCACGACAGTTACATCTCGATAACCTGATGCCTCAGGTATATAAACTGAGTAGATGTAATCAATTGCAAAACCTGAAGGATTTATCCAGAAATCGAAAGGTTTATTTGCAGTTTCTTCCCAATTCCAATATCCTGAGGTAGGATAAGAATGATTCACACTATTGCGTGAAACTATTGAATCAAAGGGCGAAGTAATGGCACTTGTGATAGCATAATCTGAACGAGTAAACCAATGTGTACCATTCAAGGATAAAACTGAAGTACTAAAGGCATTTACTTGACCCGACCCAGTTATAAATTGTGAAACTGTTAAATTTGTCGATGGGAGGATGGTATCCTCAAGAGCTACCCGATCAGTCGTGCTAAGGATACGTGGAGAAATTTCTCTCTCAGAGATAGAATTTCGGGGGTTTGGATTGAGCTGGTTTTCTGTTGCTTCAATGGGGTAGATCATCGAAAGGCAAAGGAAAATCAAGACTGCACTGTTCATCGTGAAGATTATAGACATTCTAAGATTTCTCATTTTATCACCGAATAGCTCTAATTACCGGGAGGAAGGTCGATAGAATAATATATGAATTCAATTAAAAATACCTGTGCACAGTGTATACTCATCTATTTATGTTATCGGTAGGTAGAATCCCAATTGAAGACTTCAACCATTACAATTCGACTTCCCTTAGAGGTGCTCCATGAGATCGATCGATTGGCAAAACTGACAAAATTACGCCCTTCGGTTCTCTGTTCCTATGTGCTCCAAGAAAAAATGCACGAATTCGTGAAAGAATTTGGAAAAGAAATTATGGAGGAACTTGGTGAATAAATTATGATTGATTTACTCCTAAGAATCAGTACTTTTGTTTCTCTAATTGTTTTTGCATTTATTTTTCTAGTTGGAGGTATCAAATTCTTTAGAATATGGTTAAACCTTAGAGAAGAGTCTTTATTTCACCTTGCAATTATGTGTTTCGGTCTATTAGCCTACCTGATCTTTATCAATTGGATGATAGTCATTATGGAAGACAGAGAGACGGTTGATTTTATGATTAAACATCTCCTCGGTCTTATATTTACTCCATTATATCTTGAAGTAAGTCTATATTATCTTACAACTTATATCAATAGGCGAAATTTGTGGGAAAAATACTTCCCATTCCTGTTTGGGATCATGGTTGGTATTTCATTTCTCCTCCTCACTTTACCTGATTCAGACCCGTATTTTGGAACTTTGTCGTTAGTAGCCTATGGTGTACCAGTTGTTCTTACGAGTATTCTTTTGGTTCGAATCTGTTTACGAAGCTATAATGTCTTTAAAGAATCCGAATTAGCAGAAAAAGATAGGAATTTCATTCTTGCATTTACACTATTGGCCATCATCATGTTCTTTGGATCATTATTTGATGCCTCATTTTTCATAATAATTGCGGTTACTGAGATTGACCTCTGGCCCATACTACTTCCAATATCGGGAATTTTGGGCCCGATTATGGCAATAATCCTGTTCTATTATTTTAGAAGAATTCTTGTAATGATAGATGAGGCCGATATTCTGTATATTATGAATATTCTAAGTTGAACAGCCAAAATAGCTCCTGTGACGACTTTAGAGAATTATTTCTGCATTGGGGGACATTTCATATCTCCATATGAACAAAACACACAACAATCCCCACTCTTCGGTCCGAGAACTGAATCACATTCAGGACATGTGTAAACTAATTGACAAGAGTCTTCAGGCATAACAACCATATTTTCATGGCCACAAGTAGAACAAGTTACAGTTGAGTTTAAGATTGACATAGATTCTCAATTTACATAAGCATCAATCAGATTTTAAGTGGATTCATTCGAGAAACAAAGCAGAATTCTACCACATATTTTTATAACTTCTTCTTTAGTTTCCACCTCTGAAAAATGTCTGTTGTTCTGAACACTTTCCAGACATTCTTTTTCTGATTTCAGTTGACTTCAGAGAGGATTTTTTGTAGATTAGCAAAAGCAGCCCATTATGCTGGAAAAGCGATAAATATAACAAAGACTACGGCAGCCCATACATTTTCTTATCCATTTACTACTTATTTTGATATTCCTCATGGCCCTGCCGTAAGCTTAACTATTGGGGAACTAATACTATACAACAGCTCTGTAACAGATGAAAGAGCATATAAATACTGACCGACTGCGAAATAATCCCCGTACATTTTCTCCAGACTCCCTTCGAAGCCTTTTCAATCAAATTTCCTGAGATAGTTTTAATTTCAATTCTTTCCTAAAGTTGGGAGTCTTTTCTATCAGCCATTCTTTCCTTTATAGGGGGATGTGACATGAAGAAGTATTTCTCCCACCAAGGAGGATCAATATCTGCAAGGTTTTGATCAGCCATCTTTATGAATAGACTAGTTGCAATGGCAGGTTTATTGATATAAGAAGATGCGTACGAATCAGCAGCAGCTTCCCGTTTTCTTGAATAAGCAAGGGAAGGAACATTAAATAAAACTGATGAAATCATGAAAAATATAATTCCAAGAACAGGTAAGCTTCCTATTGAAGCAATATTTCCTGGATATCCTAAGAAATCAGCGATAGGTGTAAAAAAGATATGAGTGAGAAAAAACATAAAAATTGTCGTACAAATGCTGATAAGTATCTGCCTCCACATATCGTGATGTTTAAAATGTCCTATTTCATGCAATAGCACCCATTTTATTTCTTCTGGGGTGTATTTCTCCAACATTGTATCAGCAATAACAATGCGTCGTGTTGAGCCAAATCCCATTAAACCCGCATTTCCTACTGTTGCAATTTCTCCTAAACGCCAATTCAACACTTTAGTTGTTTTTACTCCCAATGTTTCAACCATTTGAAGTACTTCAGCTGCTAATTCGGGGTGTGTCTCATCTAAAGATGAAAATTTATAGAAATGAGGGAGGATGAATATTGGGACTAAGGCTCCCATTATTAATGAAAATAAGAGTAGTGCAATAGTCCCAATTATCCACCATGTTTCGGGAAATGCTCTCAAAATCCAATAAAAACCCTCGAAAAGTATAATTCCTATTAGAATACTAAAGAAATCTCCTTTGAGTTGACGCTTTAACCAATGTCTATTTGACAACTTGACCAGTCCATACTTCCTAGAATATCGTGAGAATGTATAATAGGAAATCGGAAGTTCCACTATTGTAATGATAATGAAAGAAATAAAGAAAAACAACCCAACAACAACGAACGGATTGTCCGAAACGCTAGTTCTAATAACTTGTTCAAATTCCACAGTAACCTTCGAGAGTAAAATTGTGAGGGACACAAAGAGTGATACTATTGTCATCTTAAAGCCAAAGTGCCTTAAAGCACGGGTATAAGATAAAGCTAGATCTCTTCGATCTTTATCGAACTCACTTACTATCTGAGGAAGGGGAATTACAGTCTCAGTATCTTCTGTACTGTTATTGAGCTGATTATCTTCTTCTAACATTCTGATTCCTTCAGTCTGATCAGAACTGGATTTGCTGTTATTCCTTTTGTGATCAAATCCTCCTCAGAAATGATTTTTATCATTCTATTATCACCCCTCTTTCGTCGAAAGAGGAATATTAAATGTCACTTCAACGAATTTTAGCTCGAGGACGTTCATTTGATGAAAAAGATTCATCACAAGAATACAAAAAGGAAGATATTACTGTTAAGTTTTACAGAATATTAGCAAGACCAATTATAACCCGTCTTGAACCATATACATTCATCACACCTAATCGTCTTACTTGGTTTGGCTTTTGTTTTGTTCTTCTTGGAGCAGGCTTACTCATTGTAGCTGAAAGCAATATTATCTTGCTTTTTATTGTTGGATTTACTTACTGGTTTGCAGCATATGTAGATACGTTGGATGGAATGCTTGCACGTTTACGTAATGCTTCAAGCAAAAATGGAGAATGGTTAGATAGTGTTCTAGAAGAGGGAAAAGGGTACATTTTTTTTCTTGCATTAGGATTACATATACAGGATACCGCTGGCCAATTTACCCTAACGCTCGGATCTTGGGAATTTGGCCCATTAAATATTTGGTTCATGTTATTCCTAATGTATGGAGCAGAGCGGTGGGTAGCTTTGATGGCTGTGTGGGGTAATTTTATTCTTGATGAACCAAGAGTTGTATCTTTTGGAAACGTATACTTTTTCTGGATCATACTTATTTTATACCCTATTCTGCTTCCCAGTTTGAATCTCTTCAGTTGGACCATAGTTTTGTATACCATAGGAGCCATCTTTGCTGCTATTTGGACGCTTTTCGAAAAGACCTTTCTTTACTCCCCTCAAAAAGCACCCACTGAACCTTAATTACTAGTTATATTTGGTCACGCCCAGTAGGGGATGTGAAAACTAGAAGATGCGCATAAGCTGGTAATTCAATCACTTGAGAGAGATCAACATTTCGAGTATCTAATGTTTCATAAAGATATGCTAGGGCTTTAGCATAAACTCGTTCTGGAATTCGTCGTTGATGTTAAAACACTTTGTTCTTGAGAAATCGAACTAAAGTATTAATGGTGATGCTGTAGGATCGTTTAAGATTAAGTTCGCGATATATCCATCCTCTCTGGCTAAAGAACACTTTTAGTCCTTTTCTAATTGAGTCATTTTTAAAATAATGCCTATATCCTTCCTCTAATAAACGTTCATAAAATATTTTAAATGGTAACGACTGCTCATGATCAATATACGCATTTAGATCTATATAAACTCCAGAGGAGGATAGGGAATTTAATATACTACCAACGAGCTGAAAGTGATCTTTCACTTGGTGTAGAACATGTGAAGTCAATATCAAGTCAAATTTTGACTTAAAAGGTAGATGATTTCCATCCGCGGCAATTAAAGCTAACGTTTCGCTCACAGCAGGATTTTTCAGGCATTGATGCAACATCGATTGTGAAATACCTACGCCATACACCTCAGTAGAAAAAGCGTTTGCTATACAATGTGCTATTCTGCCTGTTCCTACCCCGATTTCCAAACATTTCATAGATAAGCTAAGTGGAACTGTTTCTTTCAATGAGTTACTTATATCTTGATATAATCCTGAAGGAAGTGCTCGAGTTTCATTATAAAATGAAGCACTCCAATCAAAGCAACCGAGATTGTCTTTCATGACAGATTTTTCCCTTCTTAACTTCTATTCAATGGAGGAAATGTAAATTGGCATAAAAAAATGTTGCCAAAAACAAAAACATTATATCCCAAAGACAACTTTTCCGAGATAGTATCTGGAAAGATCTAAATTTCTTATCAAATAAAATATTAAGAACTGAACATTTTTCCAAATCAAAGATTTAAAGTAACCATTGTTACTAGAGGTCACTAAAATCATATAAAAGTGGGTATAAACATAGGTGTTACATTATGAGACTTTATAATTCCCTTACACGACAGATTGAAGAACTCAAACCAATAGAAAAGAATAAAATCCGCTTTTATTCATGTGGCCAGACTATTTATCTTGATATGCATATAGGTAATGCTAGGACATATTCATTCTGGGATGTTCTTGTCAGATACTTACGGTGGAGAGGATATGATGTATTTTGGGTTCAAAATTTCACTGATGTGGGTCATTTAACCGATGACGCAGACGAAGGAGAAGATAAAATCATAAAAAGTGCAAGAGACAAGAATATTGAACCAATGGTATTGGTAGAAACAAATATCAGAAGTTTTTATGATGATATTGACCCTTTAAATATACAGCGTGCTGATATCTACCCTCGTGCTTCAGGGCATATTGTAGAACAAATTGATCATGTAAAAGATCTACTTGACAAAGGATACGCCTACGAGGTAAATGGATCAATTTATTTTGACACAACTAAATTTCCGACGTATGGTCAGCTGAGTCCTACACGTTACGAAGAGGAATCAGCAGAAGCGAGAATTGCGGTTAATCCAGACAAGAAAAATCCACGGGATTTCGCTTTGTGGATACGTGCTCCTCCAGAACATTTGATGAAGTGGACATCCCCATGGGGACTGGGTTACCCTGGTTGGCATCTCGAGTGCAGCGTTATGTCTCAGAAATATCTAGGAGACACTCTAGATATTCATTCAGGTGGTATAGACCACCTTAATCTTCATCATGATAATGAAATTGCTCAATCTGAAGCCAGGACAGGAAAAAAGTTCTGCAATATGTGGCTACATGCTGCTTTTTTAACTGTAGATGGAGAGCGAATGGGAAAATCTAAAGGAAACTACATTTTGGTCCGAGAATTACTCCAGAAAAATGATCCTATGTTAGTCCGACTATTCTTAGTAAACGGACATTATCGAAAAGCTGTAGATTTTAATCAAGATGTCCTCAAACAGACACAAATTCTCCTTGATAGACTACGAACCGCTGTTGCATCACTTGAGCACGCACCAGGTGGAAAGAAAACTGGTTTAAAGGCAGCTATTACTGAGGTTGAAGAGGCATTTATCAAAGCCATGGATGAAGATCTAAATACCGTAGGGGCTATTCAAGCAATAATGCAATTTATCAAGAAAGTTAACAACTCATTAGATAATAAAAAGACAATCTTAAAACAAGCTCAAGAAAAAATTATCACTCTTATGGGTGTATTAGGAGTTCGGTTAGATACGACTACAACTACAGGAGAATCGTCTCTTCCTGCTCTTGTAGAATTACTTATTGAGTTACGGGCTGATTTACGAGTAGTAAAACAGTATGAACTGGCAGATAAAATAAGAAGCTCTTTAACTGACTTGAATATTCAGCTCGAAGATAAACCTGAAGGAACCATCTGGAAATTCAAAAGCTAGTGAATTAGGAATCGTATTTGGTTGAAATTTTGTCTTTATCCTCAAATTCGTCCTTCATGATATCTCTGTCCATTGTAGAGGAGATATTCCTTGTGTTATCAGCAATGAGTTGATTTTGGGAAGGTAAAGAAAACCCGCATAATTTACACTTCTCAGAGTTGTCTTTTAAATCGATCGTTTGATTATAATCTAATTTGCAACCCTCACATGTGAATGGAAAAATTGAAAGTTGATCATTACAATTGGGACACTTCTCTTCATCTATTTTCTTGAGATCCACATAATGGGGTGCACATACATATCTCATGCAGCTTTTACACTGAAAGTATGCTAAACCTTCTAACTTTCCAGCACAGAGTTGACACATAGAATCAGAGGGGGGATTATCTTCTAAAACTATCATATCAGAACGGAGAACTAAGGAATATTTTTTATCTCCTATTTCATGTTTTATCTTCCGTGGTAGATCTAAACGACTACATTCTAAGTCCTCAGTAAGAGTTTTAATAGGAACTGCGCGATTTCGTTTGAGATCACGAAGAGAGACGAGTTTTGGTTCAAGGGAGGAAGTTTTCCTATAGCGATATACTACAATAAGTCCTAATAGAAATAGTGAAATAATAAGGGTTGGTGGGATAAAATCTGAAAGATTTGTTCCGAAAGAACTGCTAGTTGTTTCAGAAGGTTGAGATACGGTATTGGTTTGGGTACTAGTAACAGTGTTTGTGAAAGAAGGATCAACATTTATACTAAAGGAGTTATCAGAAAGATCTGATTTTGATAGAGTCTCAGAACATGTTGCTGTTAAACGAATTATGTACGTCAAATCTGTGCTTGTATTTGAAACATCCCATTCGAAATAATTGAGAGATAATCCAGCTATAATTTGAATCCAATTGGATCCACCATCTTCAGAGTATTCCAAAGAATATGAGATTGGATGACCCATATAATCAACTGCTTTCAGCCATTGAATGGAAATAATACCTGATGTATTTACAACTCCACCATTGGGAAATAAGACCTTAGGCTCCAACATTTCATGAATATCTGGATAATTACTTATCAACGGGTACGCGTCTCTGTTGTTTGCTGTACCATCTAACATATATGGAACGTCAACAATTTCGTCAGCGTTATTATCAGGAGAAGTTAATGCTCCCCAATGATTGAAAACAAAGATATTATTTACACCAGCGTCAAATGCTTCAGAAGAAATGCCCCCATTATAAAAAAATGAATTCCATGCAATTGTGTTTAAATTTGATCCATCTAATATTGAGATACCATAATCTAAATTATTTGCTAGTCCATTGTGTGTGATGTCATTCGAATCGGACGAGTTCAAAATTATTCCAATACTTGAATTAGTAATTTGGTTTCCCTGAATCGTTGTATAATCACTATTGTACAACTCGATTCCATAATATGAACCAAAAAGCATGTTATCTTCGATAATTCCATTAGAAGAACCTGAGATAACAATTCCCCTTCCAACTCGTGATGTTTCATTCAAAAAACAGTCCCTGATCTTAAAATACAAAGGACTGTCCTGAATAACAATTAGTGACCCAGAATTGGAAATATTATAACCTTCAATTATATAAGGATTTGCTCTAGTTCCATCACCAGACCAACTCTCTGCATTTGCAGTTTGAGTAAAGTTAGTAATCCCATGAACAAAAATTGGGGAATGAGAGGTCCACTGAGAAGCTTTGTAGCGAGGATTAGGAATGAACTGGTCGAAATCTCCAAGAGGAAAATCAGATATGGATAAACAAAACGTTCCAATTAATGTTAGGATGCAAAAAAGAAAAACACCTGAAATAGCCGATCTTTTCGTCACTACCTGTCCACCTCAATTATTGAGTATATTATATTCCTAACTTATCAATTTTTTCAGGTGTTGGGACTCCATTGGTATTCCAACCTCGAAGAGAGTAATATTCACCTTTTGCGCTTTCAAAATCGCTTTGCTTGATAAGTTGGCCTTTAGGATCTCCTTTAGGAGCCGCTTCCTGCGAGAATCGATTAGGAAGTACATCATTTTTCGCTGAAATCCCTTCACGTACATTGAACGTGCGAGTAAGATTCCAGATTCGTTCTCCAGTTAATAAATAACTTTCTTCTGAATAATCAAAGCCTGTAGCCGCATTCAACATCTCAACCATTTCGGGGACATCAAAGGGAAGAAAATCACATACGACGAGCGAATAACAGGCCGCTCTCTCGTCCTGCGAAGCTTTAACAAATTGAGGAACTCCTTCAAATGAGAACCGCGTCAATCGTCCATCCAATTCTGCACCAGGAGTCCAACATCTTTGATGACATCCACCTCTATCTGAAGTAGCATATGCTAAAGCCATTCCAAAAGATCCACGGGGTTCAACACCCGCTAATTCTAGTCCTTTTACTTGAATTGCGTACGAACTACTGTCATGGCCTAATTTTTTGGCGGCAGATAATGATCCTTGGGCAAAAAAGTCACCAATTCCTTTTCTAAAAGCTAATAGTCGAAGCATTGCATGGACAGCATCATCATTTCCAAATTCAAGTGTATCAATTTCATTTTGACGGAGCAGTCCTTTTTCTGTGGCCTCCATTGCAAACGCTATGGTACCACCTGCAGTGATCGTATCAATGCCTAAATCGTCACAGATCTCATTTGCCTTTGCAATCGCTCCCAGATCATTTAGACCACAACTTGCTCCAAGAAGAGCAGTAGTTTCGTATTCCGGACCATCTACTTCAAGTCCAGCGTACTTTCCCTGGTCAAAGCGAGTGGTTTTTCCGCACGCAATACTGCATCGATAACAAGCTGTATGTCCCACCACAAATTCGTCACGCATACGCTCTCCTGAAACTTTGTCTGCGTCCTCGAATACTCCTGCTTGGAAGTTGTGCGTGGGAAGAAATCCAGCCTCATTCGCCATTTTAACCCACATGACAGTACCAATTTCATGCCGGCGTTTTACTCCAGGATTATTGCGGACCTTCTTTGTAAAAGTTCGAGTAAGTTTCTTGAATTGCTCTGGATCATTAGCCTCTATTTTTTCAGTACCATGGGTAACAATTGCCTTCAGGTTCTTCGAACCCATGACTGCTCCTGCTCCTCCGCGTCCTGCTGTGTGAGTTCGGTCTGTGACAATATTAGCGAAAGTTACCAGATTTTCGCCGGCTGGGCCAATAGCACACACTTCACCCCCTGGATGCTGCTTCTTAAGTAACGATTCTGTTTCATATGTCCCTTTTCCCCAGTAATCAGTGGCTGTATGAAGATCTATACCGTCGGATGTAACCTCTAAATATTTTGGTTCTGCAGCTTGGCCTTCAATGGTAATATAATCAAAACCTGCTCGTTTTAGGCGGTGACCAAATTTTCCTCCTACATGGCTATCTAAGAAGATCCCAGTATGAGGTGATTTAGTAACAACAGTCCACCGTCCTGAAGTTTGAACTGAAGTTCCTGTTAACGGTCCAGTCATCAGCAATAATACATTTTCTGGACTGAAGGGATCAACTTTTGGCGATAGAGTATCATAGAGGATTTTTGCTCCGAGTCCCTTCCCTCCGATCCATGTCTTACCATATGATTTATCGATTGTTTTCTCCGCGATTTTTTCTGTGTTCAAATTAACCTCTAGATATTTGCCCATATAACCCATAATTCTTCATCTCTTTATGTATACTCAAGGTCGGGTAATTGTTCTATGAATGTCCAAAATATCGGTTAGAAGGGCGTACCCAGTGGCTGCACGACCCGCACCAGGACCTATAATGGTGACTTCCCCTAGATGTTTGGTTGTATAGGTTAAAGCGTTAATCGGACCACTCACAGCTGCAAGAGGGTGTTCCAATGGTAATTTCTCTGGTTTTACAGCAGCTTTTACTGATCCATCTGACTGGATTTCTGCACTGGCGATTAATTTCCAGCGATTTCCTTCCTGTTTAGCTGTTTCGATATCTTGAGGAGTGATTTTAGTGATTCCCTGACAAGAAACCTCATCTTTTGTTAAATTCGCATTCATAACTACATTTGCTAGAATGACAATTTTCCCTAAGGCATCAAATCCCTCTACATCGGCGGTCGGATCAGCTTCGGCATATCCTAATTCCTGTGCTTGCTTCAAGGCGCTAGTATAATCAAGACCCTTTTCCATTTCAGTAAGGATATAATTTGTAGTCCCATTTACGATTCCAGCTACCTTTGATATCTGTACTCCAGCCAAATTATTAAGCCCCAAATTAATAGCGGGTGTTCCACTCAAAACAGTGCCTTCAAAGCGTACTTGAACACCATTATTCGCGGCCATAGCAAGTAATTCACGTACGGCGAGAGCAATTGGGCCTTTATTCGTCATAACAATGTGTTTGTAGCATTTAATTGCTGATTTCACGTGAGAAATAGCTGGTTCACCTGTTTTGATATCTGTCCATGATACCTCGACAATCAGATTTGCATTTGTTTCTGTTATCGTTTTCTGACTATCCCAGCCCTTTATTCCTTCAGGATAGTCGTTAATCTTTCCTGTTGCTTTCACAATATCCAAAATCTTCTGAAGATGAAGACCATTTTCATCATAAACTGACCCTTTCATCGTATCAGAAATGGCCACGACTTGAAAATTAAATCCATAGCGTTCTGAAAGCTCTTCTTTTTGTTCTACTAAGATTTCAGCGAGTCCTTGACCGACTACACCAAATCCAATGAATGCTATTCTTGTTAAACTCATTTTTTTGCCTTCTAAATTCTTTATCATCAAAAATTGTAGTTTTCCTTATGCCAAAGCTTCCTTAATCTGAGAAATGGCCTGTTGAATAGTGGTAACATCAGTAGCATAGGAAAACCGAAGATATCCCTCACCATTAGCACCAAATATTGTACCAGGTAAACAAGCCACTCCAGCATTATTGAGAAGAAAATCTGCTAATTCCTTGGAGGACATTCCAGTTTTCATGATGTTGGGAAAGGCATAAAAAGCCCCCTGAGGTGTTAAACAGGAAAATCCAGGAATATTATTTAATCCTTTCACGATTGCATCACGTCGTTTCCGAAAAGCTTGCATATTAGTATGCAAATCGGTTTGTGGTCCCGTTAAAGCTGATATTCCCGCTTTTTGGATGAAAGACGTCGTACATGAAACTGTTGTGGAGATTAACAAGCCCATTCGATCCATGATTCTTTCAGGAGCAATTGCATACCCCAATCTCCAACCTGTCATATTATAAGCTTTGGAAAACCCATCCAGAATTATCGTTCTTTCTTTTGTCTGATCTCGAATACTTGGAGAATAGAACTTCTGGTCATAAGTCATTTTTGAGTAGATCTCATCAGTCAACAGATAAAAATTATATTCCTCAGCTAATTCAGCAACCTGATTGATTTCATCTTGCTTCATAACTGATCCAGTCGGATTCATCGGAGAGTTGATTATTACTACTTTTGTATTTTTAGTTATAGCGGATTCAATATCATCAGGATCTAATCGAAAATTGTTCTCTTCCTTCAATGGTATAGGTTTCTTCTTACAACCCAGATAATTAAGAACAGCACCATAGGTAGGAAAACTGGGATCCGAATATATTACTTCATCTGTATGATGAGAGACTATTGCTCGGAGTGTAAAGTAGATTCCGGGATTTGCACCTGGGGTGACCAATATTTGTTCTACCGTTGGCCTAAAACCCCGAGTGAATTCTATTTCATTCTGAATCGCCTGACGAAGCTCAAGAACACCTGCTGCTGCTACATACCCAGTGAAATTATCATCTAAAGCTTGTTTAGCTGCCTCTTTTACATGGGAAGGAGTGGGAAAATCTGGTTGGCCTATTTCAAAATGAATAATAGTTTTACCAGCTCGTTCCAAGGCTTTAGCTTTTGATAGTACTTCGAAAATACCCGCACCTGTCCTAAGACTCTCAAAATCAAGTTTTTCATCCATGATTCTGCCACTATCCGTTAACATTATTACCGATGGTGAAGATGACGCGCAGCAATAAAACTCAAACCTTTTTCCGTTAATGCATGTGCTGTTGAATTGATAGCATCCATACGATCGAAATAATTTTGTTTCATGTAATCCCAGTGGCCAGCTTCTATGATTTCCGATTTATCACGGAAATAATCAAGGATGTCAGTAGGATAATCCCGGTTTGGTTCCACATCAACATTTCCTCCTTCATGCTTCGCACTGATGTTCTTCACTTTTGGCGCGAGTTCTACTAACTCTTCCCGCCGATCGTAAGGTTGTCGTACAATGCTTTTCCAAGTTTCAGTTATGTGATGTTCCAAGCGTACAACATCTTCAAAACCGAAATTATTTCTGATATAGGCACTTAATTCTAGTGTCTGATTATTGACCGAGTTAGAAAGATTAAATCCAATTAAGGGACTTGAACCATCATCTCGTGCAAAGAGTTTAGCTGCCAACAACGTCCAGAAACAGGAAAACGGGTTGTCATTACCCACAAAAACAGAAATCTTGAACTCATTATTGATCCCCAATTTGTGTATGAAATATCCAAGCAATATTGTCCCTAAATTAATGTTTAAAGCTTGCTGGACTCCGTACGTGGTATAGTAATAGAGATATTCATCAATCCATTTCATAGCAAAATCATTTGGTTGGCCAACGCCTCCGAAATATCCCGTAATAGTTGCAGGGCCTCCTAGATGTACATTCACAGGGGCACCATCTGGACCTGGAGCAGTACCTTTCGTATCCAACGTTTCAACAATAGAAGCGCCAATAATTTTCGTCGCAGCTGACATTGCTAAAAGATCCCCATCATCCTCCTGTTCTTTCATTTTACGCACACGAATGATTCTTCCAGGAAGTAGGGTTTCCCTTCCAATCGCTTGATTGGCTCCTTCCATGAAAAATGGAAAGTATTGACACGCCGAGAGTTCCAGGGTGACTGCATATTCGTCATTAAATTGTATATCTGGTAAACGGTCACCTAAAACTCGTCTACGATATTCTGACTCACTTATAAAAGCATCATTATCACGCTTGTCAATTAACCAATCCAGATCTTTCACATATTTAGGTTGCTTGTCTTGAAGACGAGTCATTAGATTATCTAACTGACCAGCCTCATCTGCTTTCTTATTTATCTCATCCACTCCTCCATATTTGTCTATTACTTGTAAAAGATCATTTATGAGTGGATTATCAGGATTCAGTAAAAAATTATTAATTTCTTTAAGATTCTTATCCGGAATCTGTAGTTTATGACGAAGATCCATAGGCCTCACATTTTCAGCAAAAAAGTGAACGAATTCCGTTTGCACAACTCCGTATCTTACGCCTATTTATTAATTATTATGGGCAGGAAAAAAAAAGGCACACAAACATTTTTTAATCCCTTAGTGAGACAAATGGGTTTGTAGTCAAAATAGACAAAAGAAAGATATTTTCTTGTGTGACACAAAAATCAAGAGTGGATATATCATGAGCCGTCCAACAGCGTTCGTAATGATCAATGCCGAAATTGGCGAAGAAGAAGAAGTTCTAAGATTCTTAAATGAAGATATTAAAGTTGATGAAGCCTACGTAGTTTATGGGGTTTACGATCTAGTGTGTAAAGTCTCATCCGATACTATGAAGAACTTAAAAGACATGGTAATCAATCAAATTCGACAAGCAAAGGGTGTTAGATCAACTCTAACAATGGTTATTGTTAGTAAATAGTCACACATTGACTATAGACCCTATTCTGCTGAATACTTCACTTACTCTCTTCCACCTGCATTTTATATTTATTTTAGTGACGTTCTTACAATTGAAATGCAAATTAGCCCCCCTTTTCCGAATCAACGTGTGAATAAACTTATATAACAAGCAAAAGTCATGTTATGACCTGACTATTTTCTGAAAAAGTGGTAAGGTTTTAAGATTCTTACCAATTGATTTTCAAATTATTGTACGTTAGTGATCAAAAATGAGTGTCTCAAATTATAAAAAACCCAATATTAAAACTAATTTTTCAAGTACGCCCACGTGGCTTTATTTGATTGTTGTAGTTGCCCTCTATGTTTTCGGGGCGTATGCATTTTACGATTTTATTGTTAAGCCTGAAAATGCTAGTATATTAGCTGAAATGTCTGAAGCATTGAAAGTTTTAGTCCCTATTTCTTTAGACTTTCTACCGCTCTTAATCGCGTTTATCTTAACGTTTCTAGTTGTGACTGTCATTCTAGCATTTGTAATTTTATGGATCATGAGTAAAGTTGCTAAACAGGTCACAATATTTGTTTCAGTTCTCTTTCCCGTACTAATGATGGTAGTAGGTGTTCTTATGATTGGAGGAGGAATAATCATGCCTGGGGATGAACAATTAGACGCTTCGATGATGGGAATGTTTATTGCTGGCTTTGGATTTCTACTTTTAGCATTTGTCATCTGGAAGTTTCGAGTGATTGAACGCAGTGGAAAATTTGTTGAATTTTCGGCTCAACTTGTGCTCGATGAAAAAGCGGTCTTAGCTATGCCCTTATTACTGGGAATATATTCCATAATAACGGGTTTTTTCATGCTTTTTGGCTTTCTCAAAATCTACTCTCTCTTTGAGGTTACTAATGCTTTAGGCGAAACAGAATTAAGTTATCCTGGTCTAATAATGGCTATTATCTTTGAATATTTCTATTTAATCGTGTACCTAGGTGTATATTACAGCCTATCTGCTGGAGTTATCTCTTATGCCAGTGATTGGTATAGAGGATTAGATCCTGATTTGGGATCTGCTATGAAAGATGTCCGTCAAGTATTTCCGATCATTCTCAAATTTGCTTTTGCGATGGCGACGGTAAAAATAATCATGCAGATTTTTACAGGTGCTGCTCGTGGTCAAACAACACGTACTGGTGGTAGAAATGCTGGTGCAGCAATTGGTGGTTTAATATTCGCTGCTATTGCAAGTCTCCTGATCTCCATTATTGGTGCAATCTGGATGTTTTTGAACTATTTTACCTTGGTGAGTATCGTGCAAAATAAGAAAGGCCTAGGAGATTCGATCAAAGATTCGGCCAAAACTACCTGGGGAGCACTAGTCGATGTCCTCGTTGGTGAAACAGGTTTTGGATTGACGACATTTATCTTTGCCGTTGTAAATTCACTGCTTTGGATCGGAATAGGATTCAGTCTAGGATTTGCTGTAACTCAAGAATTAACGTATGGAATTGTGTTTGCGGTAATATTCGTTTTCCTTGGAACACTTCCCTACAATGTAGTTACTATGCCCATGAAAGTGGCTTTCCGCACCTTTATTTACTCTTATGCCAAAGATTCGGTTGAAGGGTTTAAAAAACCAAGCAGATTACCAGCAGAATTACGAAATGAGTTTAAAACTCTTTCTCGTAAAGATGTCAAAAAGCGCGGAATGCGTGATCCTTCTGAATATTTCTAAGTCAGCTTAGAATTATTCTCTTTTTCCGTTCTGAAAGACTTACCCAAATCGGACATTGAGGGACAATTAAGATCTTAATGTTAATGATGCTAATTATCACCAGTCGATATTGGTGCTATTCTTCCTGCTTCCTTGACGCGTGCCTGTTGGTACACAGGTCTTACCGCCTCTCCACAGGCATTTAATGTCTCCGCGGAACTCTCGGCGACAGGAATTATTAGGGGTTCCTTCTTTATAAAATCATTAACCCCTACATTCCAAATCAAACAGGGTGTCTTTCCCTCATTTTATCGTTAATAGGTTAACTAGCCCAGCGTTTTATCTCTAATCCAATGAGACAAATTAAACCCCAGTCATTCCTAGAATTTATGTTCTGTCCCCGTTTCTTTCGTTTTTCGGTATTCTGTCCTAAACTTCCTCATCGTCCTATGTGTCCATAAATGTCTCTATCTATCCATTTATTCGCTAGCTATTATCAACCCTTTTTTTCCCTTCCAATTGAAAAGTAACTGATTCTGTTTTTTCAATTTCCTTAGATAATGATAAAATATCATGAATTTTCTCTATTAAGCCTAGGGATGATTGTGTTTTATCTTCATGGTCTTTAAATAATATTATGGTTTCTATTGGTGAAGTTACTTTTTCTTGATAATCTACTTCAATTCTGTATGATTTGTTAACCCCAAATTGGTCTAGCAGAATCGAATGTAACCGAAGAGTCACAATTTGATTTTTAAGAATATCTGTGGTGCGTATCCACCGAAATAACTTTATTTCTTTCCGTATTCCTGAGATGTCCTGAAAAAGATTTGTTTTAATGATTAAGGACTCTTGCCAACCAAATTCACGAATAGCCACTAATATACAGCCTGCCCCAAAAACAAACAAAATAAAAGTAAAAGGAAACAACTCACTATTAATAATGGTAAGCCAAAAGATTGACCATGGACCAGTTTCGTCTAGAAAACTCCAATATCCCCAAAAGAATATAATTTGAAACAATAAGCCCATTACCCCAAAGAAGAAGCCGCGTTCTTTACTACCCTTTCGTATAAACTTGACTTCATTTGATAGGGATTGGTATTGAACGTTCATTTTTTTTCCTCCAATATTGATGAATGTTACGTTTTTAATTGAAAACCTTTTCATATTTATGAATTATCTTCGTTCTGAAATGTGATTCAGAGAGAAAAACTTGGTAATCAATATGAAAATCCTTCTAATAGAACCACCCAAAAAATTCTGGTTTGTTATGGGAGAATACCTACCCCCCCCTTACAATCTACTCTTACTCGCAGCTGTAATAGAACAGCAATTACCAGATTCCACTGTAAAAGTAATCGACTCACAAGCGGAGAATCTCGACTGGTTTGGATTAGAAGAAGTAATAAAACGTGAAAAACCAGATATAGTGGGTTCTGGGAGCCATGCAACCTGTAATGTCTATAAGACGGTACGAATTCTAGATATGGTAAAAAGAGTTGATCCAGAGATCGTCACCATTGCGGGAGGCGCCCATTTCACCATGATGGATGAAATTTCTCTCAAGGAATACCGAAATATCGATCTCATCGTACGATATGAAGGAGAAAAAGCTTTAATTGCAGTATTAACTCATGTACAGCAACAAGGATTTGCAAAAGAAGGGTTAAAATCCATCAAGGGAATATCGTTTATTCATAATGAAAAATTTTATCGAACTGAAGATCATCCTCCGCTTACAGGGGAAGAACTTGATGCTCTTCCTTACCCTGCTTATCATATGGTACCCCTTGAAAAATATCATTTCGCTATGATGTCTGATAACCCTTACGTTATACTGGAAGGAGCTAGGGGGTGCACTCATGATTGCTCATTTTGCTCTCAACAGGTGTTTTATCGACGGCATTTTGCCACTAAATCAGTCCAACGCATTGCAGATGAAATGGAATGGATGTATGACAAGTTAGGAAGACGATTCTTCTGGTTTGCAGATGATAATTTTTGTAATGGTTCTCCGAAATTAATAGAGGCCCTTTGTAAGGAGATGAGCTCACGCGGAATAACGGGAGAGAATAGTGAGTGGTTTGCACAAATGCGGGTGGACAGTATTCTAAATGTAGGTAACGAAGGATTAGCCAGAATGAATCGTGCTGGAAATTACTGGCAACTAGTAGGCGCAGAGTCACCATTCAATGAAGTATTGGATTTATACCAGAAAGGCATCGAAGGCAGTCAAACAATAGAAGCTATTAGACTATTAAAGAAGAATAATATTTTAGCTCAGTTAATGCTAGTTCTAGGGCATGAGAATGAAACCCGGGAATCAATCCAAGAAACCATGCGATGGGCAACCGATATTGTGAAACCTGATTTAATCATTTCAATGTTATTAACTCCTTATCCTGGTACACCGATGTATGAGGAATTACTAACGAAAAATAGAATCGTGGATTTCAATTGGACTAATTATGATATGATTCATGGCGTCTGTGATATGAAATTCCTTTCAGCAACGGAATTACAAGAAGAACTATATCTCGCTTACAGACACGTGTTCGACAGCTGGAAAAGACGATTTGCTGGAATACTCACACGAAATAAGTATAAACGTCGAATTTATATGTATTATATGAGAGCGGGTGTAATAGGCCAATTAAAGCGATTAATTCCTTGAAAAAAAGAGAGAAAAAAAAGAATTATCGATTTTGTTCTCGATAACTCCTGTAAAGAATAATTAATCCAATTCCTAGGAAGAATAATACAATTATTGGTTGAAGTATTTTCCACCATTCGACTCCACCAAAGAATCTTTCCACGGATGCGCCGAAGTTTTCACCCCAATTACCGAAAAAGTTCCCTATATCCTCTCCAATTTGACCCATGTTTGTGCCAAAGTCACCAAAAAAGTTCCCTATGGCATTACCAAACCCTTCGAAGAAATTAAACATGGCAAGGGCCATAATAATGGCTACGGAGATAAAAACAATTCCAAGAACCATTCCAGAATCAGAACCAGACCATTCCTCCTCTCCAAAACAGAGAAAACCACCTTCAGTTCGACGTTTATCTGCAACAAAGCCTTTTTCACCCTTTGTTACTTCAACATCAGTCATAGCTTCACCACAATACCGGCAAAATCGGGCATCTTTTTCATTTTCCTTTTCACATTTTTCACATTTCAATGATCGAACCTCCTTACTGACTTCTCCTTTTTGCCTGTACGATGGCTAATATTCCAAACAATAAGAATCCTAGTACAACCAGAGACTCTACAGGAAAATCTTCTGGAAAGAAAAAGATCACTGTAAAAAAAACCGCTAGAAAAAGGAAAAAAATTCCTGTACCGTACGGGTTCTCATTTTCTTCACCAAAACAAAGATTATCTTGACTTTGCTTTTTTCGATAGGATCGTGTTGGAGGAGGAACATCACTTGGTCCTTTTCCAGCCATTAAACTCTGACCGCATTTAGGACAGAACGCTGCGCCGTCCTCTACACTATTTCCACAATTGTCACAAAACATTACTTTTCATCTCTCAATTCAATCCGAAAGATATTCGGAAAATAAAGGGAAGTTTAAAATTGGCAAATATATTTATAAGACTTTCTCCCAATCCTTTCCATAGAAAACCCAGCGAATTCAATATCACAGGTGATCAGGTGTCTAGTTTTCCATACAAGCTAAAAGAAATAGATATAGAATCAAATACTCTTACAAAATACGTTCATAGTATTTCCGAGGCAGTAAAAGCTCTCGAATCCAGCGTTACTCCACATCTTGAGCCAATTTTTGAACAATTATCTGATTATTCTGAGATAATAATGAAGCAAGAAATGGATATCAATTACAATAATCCAATGATCCATACAAATAAAACTCTCTATGTCCTTTATATGCTCCTTATAGAACAATCAAATCAATTTTGGAGAGCTGAGTTTGACAGAACGGAAAAAAAAATCATTGTCTTACCCCGCTGTTTAACTGGTCCAGATTTTAATTTGTTAAAAGTCAAACGTACAAAAATAGGCTGGCATAAAATTATTGGTACTCAGGACACAAATTTTAACGCATGGATGTTAAATCAAGTAAGTATTGACAACGATTTTGAGGTTTACATCACAATGGGGAACAGGTTCAAGGAGCCTAATTTTTTGAGAGTTTTTCGCAATTTAAGAAAAAAATATGGTCACTTTAGCCTTATTCCAATTGCATGCATACCCGAACTAGCGTTAGGCAACACCTACGTAATGGAAATGGGTATTCCATCCCATGCAGTTCCTATATTCTATTCAGGGTGTGCAAAATGGCATGGATCATCTGCTATTAGGACAGAATTTCCCCTCACCTATGTTTTGGAGCTCTTATCTCTTAATCACTAATATTTGAATAAAACAATTGTTAAATGTACAAAACCTTATAAATTTAGATTTCTTAACGAATAAGCCAACCAAAATTATCTACAAAAATGAAAATTGAACGATTAGAAGGTTAAAAGAAATGGCAGAACAACAATTTGAACAACACACTGTGTTGAAATCACTATTACTGCATTTACTTCCTGGTATTCCGATATTAATCGGATTATTTTTTTTCTCACTACCTGTATTTTCTGAAGTCTTAGGAATCGATGTAGAACTAAAAGTAATCTTAGGACTCAACTTAGCATGTCTCTTTACATTGGTACCTCTGCAACTTGGAATCCTGTTGTATGAAGGGAAAAAGTTAAACGGACGATATACTCTAAAAGGGGTGCTTGGGAATACCGAAAAAAATCCGTTGAAGGATTATTTAATATTCGTACCAATATTACTTATTTTTTCAATCGTAATGTTTACCCTAATCGCTCCAGTTGTGAATCCAGAGATCGTAAAGGCATTATTTTCGTGGTATCCTGAAGAATATAATTTACAAAATGCGATGAATCTAGATGACTTACAAGCTTTTGCTGCGTATTCAGGGATTTTTTTACTTTTAGCTCTTTATATACTATGCAATGGAATTTTAGGACCATTTGTTGAAGAATTATATTTCCGTGGATACTTACTCCCAAGAATGGATGCTTATGCCAATAAGTGGGCCCCTGCTCTTAATGTGGTTCTTTTTTCTTTGTATCATTTCTTCTCGCCATGGGAAAACCCCATACGAATCATTGCACTATTACCCTTGGGATATTTGGTGTGGTGGAAAAAAGATATGCGATTTAGTATGCTAGTTCACATTCTACTTAATACAGCTGGCGGCCTCATGATATTGATGGCCGTACTGACCGCATGAAATGCAAATAAAACATAAAAGTAAAGGAAACAAAAACTATGGGTGTTTTAATACTAAATGGGGATCATAAAGGCCATAATAAATTAACAGCGATTCAAGAGATACTCGAAGATGAACTTAAGGAAGCTGGTTGGGATACAGAAACATTTATCTTGAATGAGTATAATATAAAGGGTTGTACTGGTTGCTTTAAGTGTTGGGACACGACACCTGGTATTTGCACGGGAATAAAAGGTGACGATGCCAATAAAATAGTGGAAAAAGTAATTCAAAATGAATTACTTGTTTTTTTAACTCCTCTTACCTTCGGAGGTTACTCTTCAGAATTAAAAGCAATAATTGAAAGAATGCTTGGATTGTTGCAACCTGGACAATTAATCGTTGATGGTGAATCACATCATCTAAAAAGATACGAGCGTTATCCATCAGTATTAGCGTTTGCTGTTACTGATAATTTGGATAAAGAAGAGGAGGTTTTATTCAAGAAATTACTTGAACGCCATAGTCGAAATTTCTATCCTCCAATGCATAAAACAGAAGTTTTTCAGACAAAAGAAAATGAAGAGACTATTCGAGATCGAGTAAATAAGTGTATCCAGAAAATAAATGTAGGAAATAAGAGTGGATAAAATGACTAAAGCAGTTTTATTGATGGGAAGTCCCCGAGGGAGAAAAAGTACCTCAAATGCTGTTTGTATATACCTACAAGAAATATTCGAGAAAAACGGGTTGGAAAGCCAAGATCCGATTTTCATAAGAAATCATGTGGCTAGTGAAGAAAAGATGAATGATATGTTAGTAGCTATAGATCAAGCTGATATCATCGTCCTAGTAGCACCATTATATGATGATACCTCTCCAGCCATAGTAACCAAAACAATGGAGGTTATGGCAAAAAATAGCAGTAAATACGCGAACAAACGGTTTTTACCAATAATTAACAGTGGTTTTCCTGAACCCTTCCATATAACCGAGATAGCAATTCCTATCTATCACAAATTTGCCACCTCATTGGGATTACATTGGACAGGAAGTTTAGCTCTTGGAGGAGGGGAAGCAATGCGAGGAAGAATTGGAAAACTATTGAACGAAGGTGGAGGATTTGGCAAAAAAGTAATGAAAGCTTTAGATCGAGTTGTTGAATCATTTGTTACAAATAGTGATTTTGGAGACGAAGCCCTTGAAATTTTCTCGCTAAAAATTTATTATAACCGAGTTATGCGGAAATTCATGATATGGATAAATAATCGTAGTTGGAAAAAAACAGCCAAGAAAAATGGTGGTCAGGTCGATGCACGGCCTTATTCGACCTAATCCCCTCTCTTTAATTCTTTCTCCTTTATCACTCATTAGTGGAAATTGCTTGGCCTTCAGGTTTATAACGCCAAAAGACATACAAAAGCATAAAGAAAGAAATACCGATTGATGAAAGCATTTGAATCTCTTCAAATTGACTTGTAGCCCCTGAGAGAGCAAAAACTGTGTTTGCTTCTAAACCAGCATAAAATGCGACAAATGCTAAATAAAAGATAATTAGAACTTTACAATAGGAGGGGATTAAATCTAACCACTTTTTAGGATTCTGTAGAATCCCTCGACTTAATTCAACCTGGCTTGAGGTGTCTTTTATTGCAATCACCCTAAAGACCGAAAAGAATATTACTATGAATAGGCCGATTAAGTCTAGAATATCATTTAACGATTGAAGACCAAGCGAAAAAGAGAAAGCAAAGGGGAATGCCTTTAATAGCACATATATTATTAGAAATGGAAATAAAAACATAAAATTGGCCATTCTCCGCTCCTGTAACTCATTTACTCCTCTTTTGTGCTTCAAGTATATTTCTAAGAAGATAAGAGATATTATGATAGTTGAAATAGTAACTACTCCTATTAGCATGAAAGATACACCAGATGAGGAATAGAATATATCGGGAAAAACACTGAGGGCAGCATACGGAAGACCCTCCCCAATGTCATCGTCAAAATTAATTCCAAATGTACTGGAGATTATTCCAGCAATTCCAATAACTAATAGGATTGTTAGTATGAATATTGGAATATTATATTTGTTATATCCCTTAAACGGCCTCGGAAAGTCCTTTGCAATCATATCAAAGGTGAGAAGTAGACCAGTAAACACTAATAGTGGCTGGAGAACGACCCAAATTATCAAAAAACCTATTCCTGCCTTATAAGAGATAGCTATGATAAGAGTTTCAAATGTTTCGGGAAATACTAGAAATTTAACTACTTGGTAAATTAAATAAAGTATAGTAAGTGAGAAAATAATGAGAATTGCTCTTCTTCTCTCTTTACTTTGCGAAGTATAATCTTTAATTGAATTAAAAACGTGTTTAATAGGCTTATCCTGGGTAATAAAAAAATAAAAGATGCTCAGAACGAGTATAACGACAATAATAAATGCTACTTCTCCGTACCTAGATAAAGGGAACATTTCCATTAAATCAACGTTTTCTTTGTTACTCCATTCTTCTCGAACTGTCGCAGGAATATTGCCTTCAGCAAATTGAAGAAATGCGAACACAAAGGCGCACAGATATAGTAGGAAAATTAAAAGCTTGAGAACAGAGATCTTTCTTTGAGATTCATCCTCACCTCGATGATAAAATAATCTCTTAAAGCCGATTATGTAGATTAAAATAATTTGTGAATGGAATATAAGATTCATTTTTTTCATTAAGTTACGTATAACAGTTCCTTCAGTTGACATGAGAGAATCAATCTTACCCGTTCGTACTTAATCTTGTAGATGATAAAACAAGGAGTATCCATTTTTTTCATTATTTAAAAGAATTTAGGCAATTATATGATTTATTATATATCAAATGTCAGAAATTGAGCGGTTTCAGAGATTCTATAATCGCTTGAACTTTATGATTGGTATCAAGAGAGTGCATAAAGCCTAGGTCGACATATTCAAGTAATTCATAATCTAGCCTACGGTGATCTAGAGAAAAGCCATGAGCAAACCAATTTCGGTTATACGGATCAACTATTACTCCTTCCTTAGCTAAATGCATGAATATTTTTGGCAGGAAGGAAATAATGAGTCGTGCTTCCTTTGTCTTAACTTCTGTGAGTTTAGTACCATTACTATATCTTTGAACAATGAACGGAATGGTCTTCTGTTCCACTGTAAAGGTACCTAATCCAAACACATCCGAAAATATTATTTTAATCTCTTTGTCTCCAAGTTTAAATTTGTGATTGCGATATATTGTATTAACATCTTCCACTGCAACATAGTGATTAGCAATTTCCCTTAATCCAGCGTGGTATGGTTTAATTATGAATGTTGTTAAATCTGAAACGGGAAAAAAATACAGAAATGGGGTATGCCTCCCTCCAGCTGTAATTTGTCCAGTGGATTCTTTTGTATAGTGAGGTAGGAGCGATTGATACGCTTCTCTTTCTGGGGATCCACCAGTGGCGTTTATTATGTCCGCAGTAGTTGTGATTTCTTTATAGATTTTATTAATGACCTTTTCATTAAAAAATTCAGTTTCTTTTGCCAATGTGAGGGAAACTGTAACTGTCATAAACTTAAAACTACCTACCGTGGTAGAGGAACGATTATTATCATTCATTTTATATTGATTGTTTTCGACAAAAAAACATGACTAAATTTGTCCGACAACTTATTACTTTTCGAAAAACAGAAGCGTTGATTTTCGTCATATTCGTCATTTTCACCGCTCTCTCTCAGTTACACACTTATAAGAGGGGAAGCTCCCTAAAAGAGTGGGAATGCGCACCAAAAAACACCCTCAACCACAATTGACTATCCGTATGCAGATGAAACCCCGGCCCATTTTTATGGATTTATGTACCTGTGCAAA
>NJBF01000072.1 GCA_003144275.1 Candidatus Heimdallarchaeota archaeon B3_Heim | reverse complement strand
TTGATTCTTCTCATAGTATCAGTAGAAATATTGCAGAAGGATATTCAAGACGAAGTATAAAAGAATATCTTAATTTTTTAAATATAGCATTGGGTTCAAGTGGAGAATATCATTCTTGCATAATTAGGCTCTTAAAAGAGCCTTATTGGTAACATGTTATGGATAATTAAGCTGATGCTTTTATGCCATAACATTGATTTATAGCTTTAATTTCTTCTCTTATGTTGATATATAGTTTATCTATTTCACACATTTCTTCAGGGTTTTTAGCCAAAACATCTTTATTAATGGAAGACAATATTGCAGGTATAGTTTTCTGAGTTAAAGACAACACTGCTATTATCGTTTCCATACCCCTTTTGGTTGTTTTGTACTTTCTGCTTTTGCCTGTTTTTTCTACCAACCCTTTGCCTCTCAATTTCTTGATGTCATAAGCAGCTTTGATTGATGAATATACTGTTGCTTCTTTTTTATTCAGCTTTTCCTTCATTAAAGTCGCTATGTCTTTTGCAGTATAACCATTCGGTTTAATGGCTAGCGCCAATACACACTCCATGATGGCTAAGTTTCTTCTTTTGTTTATATCCACTCCTGCAAGTCTTTGTTTTCCTTTTTGGCTTGGGTTGGTTAATTGCTCAAATGAACCATCTTTCAAAAGGGATACATGTGTGTAGCAAAGATTATCCATAAAACTATTCATGATTACACGTAGCTTGCTGACTATCTCCATAAAATTCGTGACGCTTCGTTTACACTTTAATTCTTTGGCATTGTGTACTACAACTTCTGCTCTCAAAACCCGTTCGCCTTTATCATACAATTTGAGTGTCAATTTGCCAAAGTGTATCTTAAAGATTGTCAAATTATAATCAGGTCTCTCTATACGTATTTCAAAACCAGAACCTTTTTGCTTGCGATTATGAGGGCGATATTTCCTGCCAAAAATAGTTTTTAACCTCTTTATATCAAGTCGTTCACGGGAAAGAGTAATAAGGTTTTGATACATTTGATCTAATTGTGTTCCTCTTTTAAATAATAGATTACGACTATATTCTACTTGATAAATAGAATACTGATACCTAAAACCAGACCTTTCCTGTTCTTCTTTATCCAGCCCAAACCACAGGCATTTATAAATCCAGCGGTTACACACACTCTCAAGTTGCCCTTTTTGTATACTTAAGGTATCTGCAATTCTCGATAGCGCTTCACCGCTGGAAAAACTTGTAAAGCAATTACCTTCTTTTATTATTGATAGTTTTTGTACTGCTTTTCTCCTTTCTACCCACTCATGACCGTTTAACATGATTTGAGTACCAAATGGTGGATGACCTGCCATCTTTATTGTAATATGTCCCCACTTTTTATCTATTATATGGAAATAATAATGGTTGATAAAAGGTAAAGGTTTCTTCTTACGAATGTCTATTTTCCCATTATCAAATTCTTTTATATCCCAAACTGATCCTGGTGCTCTTGCTACGAATATGGCAAATATTCCTGTAAAGTTTTTATCTGTTGGCAATAATTCTTCGGCTTTTTCATGTTTTCTTTCTCCAGTTTTGAAATAATGTAATGGTATATTTCTTTTCTTGCAAAAGGCATTAATTCGTCTGCTAAACCTCCCGGCCATTCTCATTAAAGTTGCATTATTCAAATCTTTGTCTGACCCTTTAAAAGCCCTGAACCAGGTTCTAAAACCTCCAGGTGAACAACCCTGTGAAAAGTAACCATTTAGAACTAATCTGTCAATGCAGTCATAGGTTCCATCTAAAATTTCATTATAATGGTTGCATAGTTTATCTTTGTGTTTCATGCAACAAAATTAATTTATTATTCATTTTGGGATTTCTTTAATTGGGATTTATTTGGGATTTTGATTTTTGGATTTTGAAATTTCTATTTTTTTTCCAAGACTTCGTTTTTTTTATTTATAAAGCTGCATAAGAAGGAGTTAAGGTTAGGATAATTTTAGACTAGTATTATGATTTCAAAATAAAATATGGTTTCAAATGATTTTTCAAAATAGGCTTTCTTATATCTGACTATATCCAAGAGGAACAATTTTGTGAAACACTTTAAATTTTAGCCGTTTTGCCTGCTTTTATTATCAACATCAAGTTTAGTTTAAGGAGAACGTGTATCACAGATGAAAAGTTTCAAAAATAAAACAGTTATCGTGACAGGTTCGAGCAAAGGCATTGGTAAGGCAATTGCATTTGTTTTCCTTAAGCATGGTGCGAATGTCGTCATCAATGAAAGAAATAAGGAACAGCTCAATGCGATAAAGGAAGAGTTCAAGAACAAAGGGTATCATCCATTGGCAATTGTTGGCGATATCACCAAACCCCAAAATTGCAAACGGCTTGTTAATACAACAACAAAACAATTCGGCAGGATTGATTATCTTATCAACAATGCAGGCCTTTCAATGAGAGGACGATTTGAGAACATTAATGCAGAATTTTTCAAGAGTGTTGTCGACGCGAACTTGATGAGTGGGGTCTATTGCACACAAGCAGCACTTCCTGCGATACGAGAGACACAAGGGAGCATCATCTTTATCTCAACCATAGCAAGTATCCACGGCCAACCAAACATGTCTCCTTATTGCGTCGCAAAAATTGGCTTGACTGCTCTTGCACAATCGCTACGTATCGAGCTCGCGAAAAGCAAGGTGCACATCGGTCTTCTTCGTGCAGGTTTTGTCAAGAATTATCCTGATAAAAAAGTCCTTTATCCGGATGGTTCATATGTTAGTATAAAAAGAAAAGGTCATCAAACTGCAGAGGAAGTTGCATGCGCGGTTCTCAAAATGATCAGGAAGAAAAGATTCATGATGACGCTCACACTTCTTGGTAAAACCACGAGTTTCCTGCAGTGCCTTTTTCCCGGTCTTGTCTATCGTGTACTTTGTAAGACCCAACACTCTAAATGGTACGAATAATTAAATTTTTGTAGTATCAATCGCATCTCAACTTCTCAAGAACAAAGGAACTTATGATTTGTTATTAAAACTAATAGCTTCGTTTAAACTCGACAATAAATTATGAAAATGTAATAAGGTCCATGAAGTATTATTACAGAGACTTCGGAAAAACCATTTATTTAAGTGAGAAAAAAAATGAAACTTCTTCTAATTGAGCCTACCAGCCAACTGGTAACTCAAAAGAAAAAATTCCAAATTCTTGAGAACAGTGCTCGTAAAGAATATTTTGATGTTCCACCTTTAGCTCTTGGAGTGCTTGCAGGTTTAACGCCGCCTGATTGGGAGATAAAAATTATACAAGAACCCAGGGATACGGTGAATTTCGATGAAAAGGCAGATCTTGTTGGTATCACTGCAGTTACGCATACTGCAAAAAGAGGGTATGAGATAGCAGATGAATTCAGGAAACGGGGAATAAATGTGATAATGGGAGGAATTCATCCAACGGTAATGTTTAAAGAAGCTCTCTGAATTTATTGCTAAAGTATGAATTGCTTTATAAATAACCTATATCTACGATTATCTGTTTTTCAGTTTTTCAATTTCCTGTTTTAATTATTCGATCATAGGGAAGACTTTTTGATATTCCCTGACAATAAATATTATTATAAATTCTATTACTAATTCGAGGATATTGTCAGTATCCAGTCTGCGGTCCCATGCCTCGAGACTACCGTACTCGGCAGCCGACCACCACATACCGAAGGTTATAAAATGCTGCCGAAGAAGCCAGTGTAGTTACGGTAGCCGCCTGGCAAGGCCGAAAAACCACTTTCGTTCGTTGCTCCTGTATTTGGACTGGGCCAATGTGTTGTGCCGGTTTCTTTCATTTTTCCACCTTCATTTGTACCACGCCAATCTGTTGCATCGACTTGTGCTTGTGTCATCCCGAGATACATTTCAAGTTCTTTCCACTCATCATCACTGGGCACATGCCAGCTGTCAGGACAAACATTTCGACCGTCTTAGTCTTTAAACGTTGTTGTAAGTGCCTCCAATTCAGAAATTTTATCTAATAGAGCATCAACATAAGTTTTTGTTAGCCATTTGTTTAAAAAGTCTATTGAATAATTATTTTCCGTACTTCCTGCTGCTCATTGGTCCTGATCCTCAAATAGTAAACACCACTGGTCAGATGTGACACATCCAATGATTCATTTAGTCTGTTTACAAATTTATATTCCTTAATATAGACCAACTGGCCTCTTTCATTGATCAATTCAAGAATATAACTCATGGTTTTTAATCCCTTAAATTCTACATATAGAAATTCATTTGCCGGATTCGGAATAATGATTAATTCGCCCTGGATGCCTTTAACACCAGGTATGCTTGCCGGGCTTGTTACATATACTGAATCCAATCCCGTACAACCATTGGTATCCGTTACAACTGCTTTATACCAGCCTATCGCAATAACATTATACGTTTGTGTTCCTTCAGAACCATTCCATTCATAATTTTCATACCCAGCTCCAGCATCCAGTGTATAAGGTAGTGATGATATAATTGTATCATTCACACCTCCGAGATTCACTGATGGATGATTATAATGTGTGATGTTTATATTTAAAGTATCATCGGTAGCGACACCGTCATTTCCATAAACCGTAAATACTTTGACATTGTACACTTTTTGTGTTGAAAAATCGAACAAACCGTCAAACGTATACACAATATACTCGTCCGGTTCAAGACTTTGAGAAATAGTCGTTTGTTCAATAATAGCAGTTCCACCGTCAATCATTACACCAATCTGAGTTTGTTTATTTTCAACCGTTATGCTGCCAAAATTCCGGATATGTGCAATGATTTGCTCCTGATCACTCAAAATACAATTAGAGATAGGATTCAGGATATTACTGATTCCAATATTCGGAAGGAAAAATGTTACCTGAATTGTGTCAGAGCCGAAACATCCATGTTCGTCAGTAACCGTCACCGAATAATTTTGGTTCGCTGTTTGGTTATGATAGTTCACCGTATAATACCTTTCCGTTGAACCATCCTGCCACAAATATGAATCGTAATCAACACCTGTATCCAGTGTATAATTTACTGTATCGCTCACTGCGTCTGATCCCAGCGAAACAGTTGTATCACCATAAACTTCAACGGTTTGATTTATTGTATTATTCGCCGGAATAAGGTCCTTATTGTAATTTGCCTGTACAACAAAACTATAACTTCCGGTTGCATTCATATTTTCCTTATCGGTAAACGCAAACAATACAGAATCCCCGGGCAATACCTGGTTGTCCAAAAACAATGTATCGTAAACTGTTGAACCGCCATTTAACTGGTATATGAATGCAATGGTATCATTTACAAATAGTGTGTCAGAACCAACATTCTTAACATACAGCTCAAGGGACTCCGTAGTGGAAAGTCCGCATGCATTGGTTGGACTATAAAACTTATCAATTTTTATATCCGGGATGATTATTGTTACATGCACTGAATCCGAATTTTCACATTTTGTACCCTGCTTCACCGTTACCGTATACCAACCGGTAGTATCCACCGTAAGAGTTTGATTGGTTGATTCGTCCTGCCATTCATAAGAATCATATCCGGAACCTGCATCAATCGTATAATCAAGAGCTCTGACAACTACATTTGAACCAAGGTCAATGGCTGTATATCCATAAACTTCAACATTGGTTATAGTAGTATCATTATAAGTTGTATCATCATCAGTCAATATGGTGTAGGCTGCAATCGAATACGTTTGAATGTCAGACATGTCAACAGCTGTAAGAAAGGTATAAATCACCGTACTATCCGGATACAACACGTCGGTTAAAGTAAAAATTTCTTCTACTTCCGGATCGCTGTCAACCTTATATCCTACCGTAATTTCATCGTTTATTTGCAGCGTATCCGTACCAAAATTTTTAATTTTTACCTGGGGTAATACCGAACTGCCAAGTTCACAATCAGAAACCGGATGGATTATTTCCGTTACTCCTGCATCAGCGATAAGAAAATAGATATACGTTGTATCACGGAAATCACAAATTCCATTACTTACCACAACATGATAGATACCATCCGCTTTTTCAGCAACATGAAACACAGAATCGGTGGTAGAAAGATCCTGCCATAAATAGGTATCGGTGGGGATACCTGTATAAGCATTCAGGATAACAGTATCCGGCCGTACAGTATAGATATGTGGAGGTAACGATATAAACGATGTAATCCACACCTCGAACGTGGTTGATGTTGTATCATTCGTTGTGGTTTCGTTGTAAAAATCAATATCATCAGGCAGTAAAGTAAAGGCTTCTATATTTTTTGTACCAGAAGATGTTACAGTGAAATATTTATTAAATGTATATTGTACCGTTTCATTTCTTATTAAGTGGCTGGTGAGTTCAAATGTGTCAATTACAGTTGGATCCGATTCAAAATCATATCCCACAATGATCGTATCACCCGTCATTAAGGTATCCAACCCAAAGTTTTGAATCGTTATGACAACATGATCTCCTACATCCTGGGCACACGCTGAAACCGGACTATCAATAGAAATAACTCCAACGTCTCTTGGTGCATCGTATATTCTGATGTCATCAATTCCGATTCCTTCAAATGTGTCAGATCCATTACTGGAAAAATGAATCCGGAATTTAACACCTGGTTGGTTTCTGAAAATCGTTGTATCTAAGAATATTCTTGCCGTTTTCCACCCTGGACCTTCACCTGTCCATCCATGATTTCCGGTTAATGCTGTAATAACATCGGAATTATACCAATTCCAATTGTATGTATCCCCGTCATCTTTATCGCCTAAGCGAACCCAGGTGGTACCGTTATCAAGGGAATATTCCACATTCGCTCCATCTATATCGTTCTCTGTATGCGTAAATATGTTGCATTCAAAAACAGGATAGTCAATACCTGACAGGTCAAAGCAGGGACCCGTTAAATATGAATCTTCATCATTATTATAATTTCCTGTCAGTTTGGTCACCCAGGCCATTGGTTCTGAAGCTGCATCTGTGATTACAGATCCTGAGGGACTTCCGTATCCCCAGGATGCATTTGTTCCGGTTGCTCTCCAGAAATCCTCTCCGTTCTCAAAATTCTGGTAATAAGGTAAAGGATAAGTAGGATCTACGTATAATACTGTATCAAATGTATTATTCGTTATTTCTTCATCCACATCCAATGCGGTTTCAATGATCACATTATAAATCCCCGGATCGGATAAATCGATTTTTAGACTAAAGGTATACGTAATCTCGTTGTCGAAAGGAATAGCTCCGTTAATGGTATCATTTGTATAAGATGAGCCTCCATCGAAAGAATATTTAACAGGAATTTTACCGGGTGTGGAACCCGGCCCGTAATTTTTTACTTTTATGGTAACCGTATCAGCGGATGAGTGCCCGCATCCATCACCCGGAGCAAGCAGGGTAACCGGTCCAACATCATATTCAATATAATTGCCTGTAACAGCAAAATTTTCAATGTTCCACCCGGAAAAGTGATTGTATAAGGTGGTGGGCCCCAGATTAATTCTAATTTTTGTTTCCGATTTCCTGTGTGCATCCGGAATATTTAAACTAATTTGATTCCATGCATTGTCTGTTATCACATTGTTGGAATTTGACCAGATCTCATCCCATGAGCTGCCATTGTCTGTACTTAATTCAATCGAAGCCGTATCGGAATTCTCAACATTAAGCCATCTCAAAAAACTTAATTTTACATCATTAAAATAAAATAAATCAAACGTTGGTGAAGTTGCCAGATTGTCATACCTGGCTACTTCTGGTTCGTAATCTCCTTCAATTGCACCCAGGCCTGTAAGATCATTTCCGATAATCATGGTATCACCTGCTGCATGTTGAGGGTCAGGATTTCCTATATCTTTTCCACCCAGGCCGAGAGGTCTGCTGCGCTGAAAATCACCGGAAAGTGTCCAGCCCTGATCGATAGTAAAGTCATCGAAAAAAACCGCCTCCCGGATAATTCTTTCTCCGGTGGGAGATTCATCGGAAGCAGGATAGGTACTCCCGTTTATATCAATGTTATTTGTTTCAATCGCTGCATCGATATAATGACCATGTATTGCATCGGATTTTACATCACAGGTTACCCACAGGTAGGTATATCCTGTAGGTAAAGCCAGGTTTATGTCTTCGAAAGTTCCATACCCGGATGACAAAGAAATCGTATCGCAGGGAACGGATGCATAAAAATTTTTGGAAGAATAATGATAAAATAACTTAACTCCCTCGGCAGGGATATCATTATCCGAGGAGTTCAGGGATTTAACTGTTAGTGAATTTAGGGTTACATCTCCTGTATTACCTAATACCCGAATGGTAATCCGTAATACGGGATTATTTTTCGAACCGGTTGGTACCGGATACGTATTTTCATGAAAGATGCTAACGTAGTCTACATGCCTTTGTAAAACACCTGTTTCAACAACAGTTACATCATCAATGCATACACCCCAGGCGTATTTTGTTGTTGCCTTGAATCCAAAGTAACAGGTAGGACTGAATGCTTCAGATGGAATTAATATGGTTTGTTCTGTCCATTCTTCCACTGCATCGGTATATTCCCCAATTTTTCTTGTTTCAACCCAGGGGCTGTCAATATGGGTCTTGTAGTACACTCTTAATTCATCATTGGCCAGACCGAAACCTAAATCACCTTCTTTCTGTGCATGCCGGAATCTCAGCTCCGTTTTAACAGCAAATTCCAGATCGATGGGAGGTGTGATCAGATATTCAGATTCACTTCCCAGACTTTCAAAAAAAAACAAAGCATTTACAGTATCACTATATGCGCTGGGAGGTCTTCTGCTACCCGGAGTATCAGGGAACTTTGTGCCTCCTCCATTAACAAAATCCCATTTTGACGCTGGAGGTCCTTCCAGTTCTGTAGTCCAATCTGGAGGTTTTTCTCCGGGACTTGCATCGAAATTTTCAAAAAAGATGGTATCCTGGGCTTGAATAAACGCTGAATTAAGGAGTATGACCCCTGTTAATACTATGATATTTCTCATAATTCTTGTATACTACCCATATATACGAATATAATTGACCTTGGTTGCATTTCTTCTCTGCACGCACACTATTTATCAGAATTTCTCTGTTTATGATTCTATGGTAAATATAATTTAATTTAACGAATTGAAAATTTCAAACAATTTTCTGACAAATCCGTATAAGATACTGTATTTGAATTTTTTCTAAATGGATATGTCAGGAATAAATAAGGTTTTCTATTCTTTCATTTTCCTTTTATCCTGCGTTACTGGTTTTTCCCAGACTGATGATGAATTCTGGTTTGTAGCTCCTGAAGTAACCGTAAGTCACTGCGTAGGTGCTACATGTCCGGGAGGAGAACCTGTTTATTTCCGGGTTTCTGCCTTAGGTCTGCCCAGTACCGTAAGGATTTACCAACCAGCAAGACCTGCCGGTTTCGATACAACCTTTTATGTTCCTGCCAATACTACCGTATCCATCGATGCAACACCATGGATAGGTGATCTGGAAAATTCTCCCGGGGGTATCATCCTGAACAAAGGGATTCATATTACATCCACAAACCTGATTACTGTATATTACGATGAAGACGAATATTACAACAGGGATATATTTGCCTTAAAGGGTAAAAACGCACTTGGTTACGAATTCTATACTCCTTTTAATGAAGTCTGGCGGAATGGAAATTATAACCCGGTACAACCCTATTCATCAATTGATGTCGTAGCAACGGAAGACAATACCGTAGTTACCATAACTCCCACAGCCGATATCATTGGGGGACAGGCAGGAATTCCCTTTAATATAACATTAAACAGGGGAGAAACATACTCCTGTGTGACAACCACCCAATTGGCAGCGGATCATTTAGGCGGCACTCATATAGTGTCAAACAAACCCATAGCCGTTTCTATAAAAGATGACTCAGTATGGGCTGAACCGAAAGGCTGCAGAGACCTGGTCGGTGATCAGACTGTTCCGTTACGTCGTGCGGATAACCGCAGTATTGTGGGATATGAATACATTGTTATGCGGGGTAAAATTAATCTGACCAATAACCCTCTTAATGACGGTGATCCATCTGGAGAACGGGTGTTTATTATGGCAACGCAACCTAATACCGAGGTTTTTATTGACGGAGCTTCCTATGCCAACCTGGCCAATCCGGGTCAACAGGTAGATTTTGAACTTCTTTATAATTCCACTCATATCGAAGGCGATAAGCCTATTATGGTATTGCATGTATCAGGTTTTGGATGTGAGTTTGGCGGTGCTGTTTTGCCAACTATCGACGGATGCACCGGATCACTGGAAGTAAGCTTTACCCGATCCACAGACGAAAGTTTTTACCTGAATATCATGACAACCGATCCTGCAAAAAATGCATTTACGATGCATTATGAGGATGGAAGTACTTTTGATATCCCCGGAAGCTGGTTTGAACCGGTTGGAGCTACAGGTTTTGTATGTTTGAAAGATGCGAATAAATTATTTGTCAATGCTACCGGGGGGGGTGTCCCGCAAGATGAGGTAGTTAAAATCACCAATTCAGCCAGTGTCTTTCATCTGGGTTTGATTGAAGGAGGAAGTACAACGGGTTGTAAGTACGGATATTTTTCAGACTATGCAGAATCGAGGGGATCAGTTATTGTTGTCGAGACAGGATCTCAGTCCGTTTTCCGTTGTTTTGGAGACACTGCCCAGTTAAGGGCTACAGGTGGGTTAACGTATACCTGGACACCATCCGATTGTTTAAGTGGTCCCTTTATTGCGGATCCTTTAGTAGCTCCTCCTCCA
>NJBF01000002.1 GCA_003144275.1 Candidatus Heimdallarchaeota archaeon B3_Heim | reverse complement strand
TTGTTGATTGGCTGGATTATGATCAAAAATTCGGTAGTACACTTTCAGATTTACTTACTGCCCTAACCAAGGTAGTTCCTTCAATGGAGGTTACGCGTTGTAAGAATTATTAAAAAAAAAGTGGGAAGAGGAGAGGAAATATTCTTTAGAGAAGTAATTTTAATTTATACCGCCTGGAGGATTTGTTGGGGGCATCATGGTACACCATGAACCTATATTTCAATTCATATATAATCTCCTAAGTTCTGGGAAAAAACGAGAAAATTATTCAGTTATAAGCTTCATTCAGTACATGCAATGCATCTTCATAATCCACTTCTTCAGGATTGAAAGCAATCGAGCCATCATTTATTGCATATTGCGCAATGGTTTCAAATTCACTTTTAGGTACATTAGCTTCTTTTAATGATCGAGGGAGATTAACTAAATCATACAGATTATCTCGTAGAGACTCAATATACTTAATAGTAGCTACTGGTCTATCTACTTTAGGTACTTGAGTAAAAAACTCGGATCCAGCAAGAGGGAGTAACAACTCACCAATAAGATCACCAGCTTTGGCAAGATTGTACTTTAACCCATGGGGAAGAAAAATATTCATAGCAATTCCATGCGGTAACCCGCATACTCCCCCTGTCGCATGACCCAACGAATGAACCATCCCAGCAAGAGAGTTAGATAACCTAACACCTGCTAAAAAAGCAGCAGTAGACAAAGCAAAACGTGCATCTGAATCCTTAGGCTGTTTTATAACTTGAACTAAATGCTCACTGATCATTTTTATCGCTGAAAAAGCAAAAGCTGTTGTGACAGGGTTTCTCTGTGAGCAATAAGAAGACTCCATGGCATGGGTTAAGGCATCCATGCCTGTAGCAGCAGTCAGTAAAGGAGGGAGGGTCAAGGTCATTCGAGGATCAAGAAGTGCCACATCAGGAATAATATGTTGGCTTGAGAAACCCATTTTAATATTATTAATAGAATTTTTAATGACAGCGACACCAGTGGCCTCAGAACCAGTTCCACTTGTAGTAGGAATAATAATTAATGGTTTTAGAGGTAGGTTAATAATATCACTACCAACAAAATCGAGAAGATTATCTGATTCATGTGTAATTAAGATATTGACAGCTTTGGCGGTATCAATAACGGATCCTCCTCCTAAAGCAATTAAGGAATCCGATTTAGTTTCACGATATATGTTCGCAAGCTCTTTGACAATTTTATCGGAAGAATCTTGAGGAACACGATCAAACAATGAAAAAGTAATGTCGGTTTCACTAAAGGCCTTTTTAACAGATTTTAATATGCCTGCTTTCAAGATACCTTGATCAGTGATGACTAATGGTTTCTTAGCTTGTAATTGCATTAATTCAAAAGGTAAATTGTCCAGAGCGTTCTTCCCAGCCATGATTTTAACTGGATTATAAAATTCAAAATACGAAGGAATCATTTAATACACCTCATTAAGTTAAATTCCAAAAGGAATCCCTAAAAGAAAGATTTTAAGCCTTCCAAAATATCTCAAACGCATGTCTATTTTAGGTAGCCGTTTAACTACTCGTTTTGCAAGAATTCTAGGATATAAATAGACTTATACACGATTTAAAATGCGAATTAAGGATAGAGCAATAGATAGATCTCCTTTGAGAAACGCTCCATGTTCTAAAAATGCTTCAACAGAGCTTCTTCTTGAAGTCATCAGTAAAAAAGCATATTCGAGATTTTTAAGATAAATTATCATATCAGGATCCTCCTCACCTGGTTTACACCGCTTGAGCTTATTATTATTTTTACAAAGAGTCATCATCGGTCCTTTAGGAAACGCTTTGTAAACGATTGTAAAATTCTCTGGCCAACTTTCGAGTTCCTGTTGTATTTTCTTATCAAATCGGGATGCAGATTGCATAGATCGGCCAAGGATAAATAACGCAGTCTTGATAATTGCTCTCTTTCCGCGTTTTCGCCCTGGAGATATTACCTGATATGTTGAAACACTCATGATGCAAACCAAATCTCATATTTTTTCTAATTTCTTCTTAAGACGAAGGTTTAATCCATAATTCTTTCCTAGTAAGACCATTATTGAAAATAATCGGAAGAAAAATAAACAAGCCAGTAACCGTATCCGTACAGGCAATTAGGACATAAGACAATTCAACTCCCTCAGTAATCCAAAGAAGAATGACGATTAATGCAAAAGCAAATCGAACGATACTAGACCCGAATCCAATGAATAAATAGTTGGTAACATCGTGAAAACATGCGTACAATAGAAAATAACCAACAAGAAGTAGAAACAATCCACTAATGTAAACGAATATCATATTATCAGGTTTTACAATCCCAAAAATTGAAATCAATAAATCTGAAAAAAAGATTACTCCAAATCCAAGGAGTAAATCATAAATTCCCCCAATAAGAAAACCTAGCTTTATGAATTTTACATCAATCAACTGAGACATAAATATACGTCCCTCAAAAGAAAGAATGAATCTCTTTTAAATTTTATTTGGAGAGGGGGGATGAGAGGGGATTATGACTTGAAAACTTTACACCTAATTCAAAGCTCTATAAAAGACTTTAGGTCGACCCCTATGACGACGATCCTCAGAATAACTAGCCACATATCCTTTAAGCATTAAACGAAGAAGGCTGTCATAGAGAGTGGAGCGAGCAATTCCTGTTAAAGACACAAGCTTTCCTCTAGTAAGAGGCCCTTGCTGTTCAAGAATACTTAAAACTTGGAGATCTAATTCATGAACAATAGAGGGTTTAGATTGCGATAAAGTATGCCTATGATCAGACGATCCAATTTTAGGTTTACCGATTACATGAAGAAGTTGATTATTGGACATGTGAATCACCGTTTATTACAAGAGAGAAAGGAATCCACTGAATATAAAACACCACAATATGTAGACAATACGAGTCTCGATTTATAAGCTCAATTCTATAATACGGAATTTGTGTAACTTTCAAATGTTAAGACTCCTGATTCGTTGTAATAAGGTCTCATTTTGTTGAATGAGATTATCTACGAGAGCGACAAGATCCTGTTTCTCTCGGTTCAGCTGTTCAATCTTAGTAACTGCAAGCTCTTGTTTTCCCAGTGGGGTTCCTTGGGAAATAGCTCTTCTTTGTTCATCTAGCGTTACAAGAATATAGTTTTGAGTAGTCGAAATATCTTCGTGACCCATTAAGAGCGCAATGGTGAAAATGGAAACACCGTCTTTGTGAAGATTCGTAGCGAAAGTCGTTCTATATCTGTGAGCATGAATGCGAAAGCTTAATTTGTCTCTGAGAGCAAACATTCGAGATTGCACAGAACGGGGGACTATAGGTCTATTCTTTCGACTAATAAAGACAATGTCAGATTTAGTTTTCGCTTTTAAGCGATAATCAACCAGAAAAGTTTGATATTTTTTTAAGAGCAGATCAGTTACGGGAATATCTCTTGCTTTATCTCCTTTAGCTCCTCCTCCAGAAGAACGGTTCCGAACGTGAAGGATCTTTCTCTCAGAATCAAAATCTGTAAACTTCAAATGACAGAGTTCATCAAGTCGAATCCCTGTGTTTAACAGGAGTTCGTGCATAAATCGATGAGAAGGAGGACATTTTCTCATAATAATTTCGACTTGGGAAGCTGTGAATGGATTGGGAAGAGTTTTGGATCCCTTTCGTCGTTTGAGCAGCTCAAGAGGGTTACTATCAAGATAAAGGGCATTTGTAATACAATAATCAAAGAAGGTCTTGAATATGGTGTGCATGAAATTGAAGGAACCTCCCCTTCTGTAAGGAAATTCATTGAAAATGATATTCTTCAGCTCTAAAGGACTTTTATTTAAAGAAAATCCTTCTGCTCGGAATAATCGCTTTAATAAATAACGTCGTTGGTAACGACTGGTTTCTGAGTAATTTCCTTCTTCAAGATAATTCTCGATGAGGAGGACCCCTTCGTCAAATTGTTTAATCTGACTCAGTGGTAATAATCTCCTTAACCAGTTTTAACAAGGAAATATTCTCTTCTAATTGACCCTCTAATTTCTTGGATACATCAGGGTTTTTTCGTAACTTTTCTTCTGCAATAGCCATGTAATCACCTCTTACGGTCTTTTTTGAAAACGTCCTTCTCGTAAACAGGTCTTTCGCATTCATGGAATCCAAGAAGTGCGAAAAGAAATTCGGGAGCTGTGAAAACAGCGTCTCTCTCTCCATTCAAAGATAACCGAGCTAAAGCTCTCAAAACTAATTGGGGTTTGATTGAATTTTGCGGAGACCCCAGAGCTAAATTCAATGATAAGCATTTCAGATAGAATAATTCTTTCTCATACGCTCGAACCTGGACACTAATCTGAGAATTCAGGTTGAGGTCCTTCTTTTCCTCTTCGGTTAATAGTTTTTCCTGATCTACTTTTACCCGAATTAATTCTCTAACTGTCGAATATTCGCGATATACATCAGAAATGACATCTAAGAGGTCGTCAGGAGTTTTATACAAGAATGCTCGAATTTCATTTCTGAATTTGTTTCGATCTGTCTCGTGAGCTTCTGTTGATAAACATCTAACCGTCAAAGTCTCCCTCTTTAAACTCCAATATTTCCGCATATACCCTCTTGGAAAATCAACAGAAGCAGAGAACGCAGACTGACGAACCGATTCGCCAAATCCACCGCTGAAATTACTCACCCGTGCTCACCTCGATGAAATTATTTAGTGAAATGATTCGTTTCCTCGGTTTCTTCTTTAAAATCAACTATTTTCACCCCAGAATAGGTGTCATTTTTTATTTTTCATTAAAATATCTATAGAATACAAAAAAGAACCCAGTATTAATGCTGTTAAGGCACAAATCAGTAAATTTTTCCCGATTTCAAAAACATATGTGCCTCCTGTGCGACTTCCGATAAAAACCCCTAATAAGGAACTTATAGCAGCAATAATACCGATTTCAGAAAATCTAATCGTTCTTTCACTCATTGTTGATTATCCTCCTGTTCTTAGTGTGATTCATATATTGATTTCTTGCAAAAATTCCTCTGCAAACAACATTTGATTCTTATCGTCCGTTAGACGCGCCTTTTCAAATTCGGGCTTCTTTAATCGTAAATAATCTTTCAAAATCTGTTCTAATCTCGCTCTTTCATAAGAAGAAATTTTCAAGTGTAACTCAAATTCCATCAGTTTTCCTCCTGTTCTTGGTTTGATGAATAAAGGAATCAAGAGAGGGTTGTTTTTGTTCAATTGATATGAAATAAGGACGAATTTCTCCCTTGGGGTTAACATTCAGTATTTTTTCTAATTCCAACCCTCTAGATTCACCAAAATTAGTAATGGTATAACCCGCAGAAATGATGATTCCTGTATTCGTGAGTAAAGAAACAATATCATCTTTTAATTTGGTGAATTTGCCTATGTAGTGTCCGTTGTAAAATTCTTTGCTTTTGCGTTCATTCCAGGGGGGATCATAAATAATGGTATCGTATTTCCAGTTTTTTTGTTGTGCTTTTTTAATGAATTTTTCAGCTTTCATGTGGTAATCAGGAGAAAATTCATTAGAACTGTCTACTCGTGTTTCATGGATAGATAAACGATTTTTTCCTGCAAAGAGATTGAGGATTTTTCCTCGACAATTTTTCATGACAAAGCGTTTGACTTTTTTCGCATCGAATGTCCATTTGTAACAATTAGCTTCTACATATTCTAGTGTTGGTTTAATGGTAAGATGTCTATCGAGTGTTTTAGGAAAAGAGATTGGTGAATGAGTTTTACATAAAACCACAAATTTATCTTTTATTTTGATTAATACCGCTAATTCTTCGATGGCTATTTTACAAACCGAACATTCTGCTTTATGGGTGGTTCTCATTTGATTAATCAGCTCCGTTAGAATAAAATTTGAGTAATTCAGTAAAGACAATGGGAGAGTGAGGATTCAGATCTCCGAGATAGACAATGCGATCAGGATAGTAAAGATCGCAAATAGCACCAATAATTCCCGACCCACATAACGGATCGAGAATAGTTGAATTTTTGTCAGAAAAATGTTCAATGATAATTTTAACTAGTAAAGAAGGGAAACGAGTGGGATATTTGGGAATTCCTTTCAGATACTCTTTTTTAATAGTTAAAACGGATATGTGATTATCTAAAACTGAAAGATTAGCTTCTCCATTTTGACAATGATCTAATGAACATCTATTATTGTAAAACCAATTCTTAGACCTGGTAAACCAAAAGATTTCATAGCAATTAGTGTTGGGTCTTTTTGTGCAATGAGGGGAGAAATTATAATTCCAATAGAGTTTTCCCTGATGGGTTAAGGAAAGATTATTTTGAATGTCAAGATATTTTTTTGCAATAAGGTTGCTAATTTGCCAACCAGCAAAAATAAGTAATGAACCTGTCTTTTTAAGATATTGTTCTGCTGAGGTGAATAATAATTCAAGATAGTAAGGAATTTCATTTCTATTCCATTCAACATATCCATCCACCACTAAATTACTTCTTCGATTGTAGTTTGAAGGTTTTCCTGTAAAGCTAATGCCAAAGGGGATGTCACAGATCATTAGATCTATTTCATTGTTAAAATCCCAGTAATCAAAGCTTTTTTGTTGGATTTTGGGTATGGTGGTTTGCATTTAGTCAGCTCCTTGTAGGAAATAGTAATTTTTTGAGTTGGCTTTTATGGCAAGAAAAAATAACATATTTTTTACGGGAAAAGGGAAAGGGACATTTACGGGTATTTGTTGCTAGTGAAATAATGGCTTGGGCTACACTTTCATAAGAATGTGGTTTTAGATGTTTGAATTTTTTAGTGTGAAAGAATTGTTTTGTAAGAGCAAGACTATGGGTATGTAAATTGACGATTTCTTGTTTAGTTTCTCCATTTTTCTTTAGAAGAGTAAGACAATATTTCATACAATTCAGGAATTCTTGTTTTCGATTTAGAGGATATTTTTGATAAAAGGAAGGAAGACATTGTTGAATAAGTCGTAATGATGAAACATAATTTGTTTTTGAAATATCTACGTGTGGGAAGTGTTGATCTAAGTCTTTGATTACTTGATCAGGGAGATATTTATCTTCATGAGTAAAAATAAGGGTTAAAGCAGTGATGATTAAAGGGATAAGGTGCTTTGCATTTTTTCCTCTAAGATTAATAGAAGAATGAATGATGGATTGCACAATAAAATCAATATGATTACGGGGGAAAAATTCAGTAAAAGAGAAACCAATATGACTAAGAAGAAAAGAATAATTGGAGAGGTCTTGTTTCATAATTTGATTATGAAGAGTGCTTAATCGTGATTTTTCATACATGAAGGAACCATTAAATTGAAGATAAGGACGATAGAGTGCTTTTCTATCGTAATATTGATAAAAGTCTTGAGAATAAATTTCCGTATCCGTTCTATAAGCCATTGATTATTCTTCCTCCTTAATCTGGTTTTGTGCTAGTTTCACTACCATATTCAGCAAATCAAGTAAAATTTCCTTAGGAGTCTCACCTTCAGTCTTAATTTCATGTCTACCTTCTTTATCATCATATAAAACTTCTAAGCCATGTAGGTCGCCATTCTGATATGCCCGAGCATTGATAAATTTCATCAGTTTTCCTCCTCTATAACAACAAAAATTGGTTTCCACTTCTTCGGATCAAGACTTAATCGTCCTTCCCCATTGCAATTATCACAATAGATCAATTCCCCTTTATTACAATCGTAAGAATATGGACAGCCTTGACATCTCCCTTCATATTCAGATCCTTCGTTGATACATTGCTCAAAAGCAGGATTGAAGACTTCTCCAGTGCCATTACATTCTAAACATTCAAAAAGCATCATTTGACTTCCTCCTAGTCTTGGTTAGATTCACAAATCTCTAGGGAATCTACTTTGAATTCCCAATAAACGATAATTCTCTCTCCGTCTTCCAATTTCTTTAATTATAGCCATTTTTATTTTATTTAAGTCCGATCTGAATTCTTCACTGACATTAACCTGGATCCCGCATTGACCGTGTAGAGTTCCAAAATATTTCAAAATATGATCAATATCGTCACGATAAGATTTCAGAAATTCTAATTCATGCCGTAATTTCTTTTCTTCTTCTCTTGAAATTTGAATTAACATCGTTCGTCCTCATTCGCATGTCGGAGAAGATTGATTTGGTGAGTTATCTGGTTCAACAAATTCAGTTTCATCCAGTTTTTGCCTTATGATAAAGAAAAACATCTCACAATCATCACAGTAATCTTCAGTATTTTCAAGATCATTCTGACAAGCAATCCGTTTCTTTCTGGTATTATTTCCTCCACATCCAGGACACTTCTTAGATTGATTTTGTGCCGTGATTAACCTCCCCGCTGTTTCAAAATGAATTGTTGAAATATGACCAGTGTCTAAATAATTCAATAAGTTCTCAACTATTCCAACTATATCACCCTGAGAGGGAAAGCCAATGTAGTCTTCGCCATTGCTATATTTTATCTCAATAGATTTGATCTCGTTTTTTGCTTTCGTCATTCTGTCTGCTCCTTCAATTTTCTCATATATTTTGCCATGACCCGTCAATTTCCAGCCTCCATTTGTTTCAAAAATCCGTCTTTGTAGTTAATCCTCAACCCCAGGGCGTTTAATTTCCCGTGAATCTTCCGTAAATTGTCAGAACCATACGCAAGTTCCAAACCAGTATGAAAATCACGAATAACTGGTGATCTTTGTTTGAGTTGATTCCGATGATTCATGGGTCCAAGCCAAATATTGTAATCGTGGATTCCGTTACGAATTAAATAATGGATTAATTTTGTTGGATCATGATCAAGAAACGGTTCGATTGATACCGAAACACGATTAGGAGACATGTGTAGACGTGCTTCTTTGATGGCAAACATTCTTTCGGGTATACTTGAGGCATAGGGTTCTAGGGGGCCACGAATTAAATCCGAGAAAGTAGTAATAGTGAAACGAAACTCAACAAAACGGATATAATCACCTAAAGATTTGATTATTTGTCTAATTATTGACGCAGTGGGTTTTAACACTACCAAGACTTCATTATGTGCACGAGTGAGTTTTTTCAAGATAGTAATTGCCGATACAATGTTACCAGAATCAATATTATGAGAAGAGGGAAACATAATCCTTCCGTTTCGCTTTCTATAGTTCTTCACAACATCTTTGGTTCTGATAACGGGATTAGTCCAGTCATCCCATTTTTTCCACCCTGTTCGATCAGCTATCAGTCGAGCATAGCAATATTCGCAGCCAGCCTTGCAACCTGACTGAAAATTGATACTGCAGTTAGCCCATTCATAAACTCCACGAGTCAAATATATTGCCTCCTTTCTTTTGCTAAAATTCTCCCTACCATTCGGCGTTTTATTGGAAAACAATTCGCTATGTTTTTATGGGTGAACCCGAATCTTTCTCTCAATAAACGAATCTTTTTTACATCTTCGTTTGAAATTTTCCTATTTAGAAGATTGTTTTTACTGGCATGGATACTGTTTTCCTTGTTTGTTGTCCATTCCAAGTTTTTAGTATTATTATCTTGTTTGTTTCCGTTAATGTGATTCACAAAAGGTTTTTTATCTGGATTTGGTAGAAAGGTTTCTGCTACTAACCGATGAACCATAACCTTTCTTCTTTTTTTGTTTTTATCAATGAGCGCTATTCGTAAGTAAGGCTGATTGTTTGGTCTATGTTTAAGTAGATTTTCAAAGGGTTTTATCCATTTTCGGCGGCTTTTACTCCAAATTTTCCCATCTTTTGTGATTTTATAACTAGGAAAGCCGACAAGATCTTTCGTGCCTATAGTCAAGATTCTACCTCCGTATCGGTGTTTTGTAGTCTATCCCCCAATCCACCTCCCCAACCTGAAAAAACAAGACCCGCTATCTCCGTTTCAGTCATTACTGTTTGTTTAGACCAGAACGGATCATAATTAACAATTTCAAATTCTTGGTCCAGATCACACTTATGCATTTGTATAAGACATTTCTGACACTCTTCTATTGACGGGAACCCGTCTTTCTGAGCATCTTCTAAAGTGATATCTCGTAATTTCTTCTTTGTAATAGAAGTGATCTTTCCTTCCCCTAATTTTTCCAGAACATATACATGAAGAACGTCTCCAACATCCCAGACTTTTTCTTTGGTTTTCCAGTTTTTAGGAACCTTTCGGGGAATTCTCATGGTCTGAGTTTTTGTGTGATTTCTTACCAATGGAATTAATTTAGTGAATCGTAAGAGAGGCATCAATAGTCATCCTCCCAGTCTTCTCCATATCCCCACTGCTCTTCTTCTGACATCACCTGAGAATCCATATCGTAAGCACACCCAGCACAATAATCAATGGTCGCACATGAAAAACGAGTTTTATACGGTGGAGGGATGTATTTTCTTTTACATTGCTTACATTCTTTTCCATATCGTTTTAATTTAATTGGAAGGATTATTTTCCGATAAATAGGACCATAAATACTCCATCGTATTCTTTGTAATTTCCTTTTCACTTTGAACATTTGCATTACTGTTCCTCCGTCAAATTGGTTTTTGGTGCTATTCCTAGTGCAATGAGCAAGGTGTCACTAAGATATTTTCGCACACGAGCGACTTTGTAGCCCCCACAAATATCCATTAATGTTTCACGTTGGACTGGGTTGATATTAACATGGATACAATTAACCACGCGGCTATAATCCATGATTAACTTAGAATTATCCTTAGGGGGGATTTTCTTGCTCTCTCCGTTGGTTTTCTTCTTTTGAGCTTTGGGAGTTCCAGTGTCAAGTTTCTCGAGTGGAGTGTCAACTTTTTTGGACACTGTCAAGTTAGACAAAGTCGGAAGAGTCTTCTTGTAATTAGCAATCCCTTGAGGAGAATACTTAATATCTGTCTTTTCTACCAAGAGATGTTGAAGTTTTCTTAATGAGAGATTTTGGTTATTACTTATGATCATTCGTGCTTCAAATGTTAATCTCGGCATGATCATTTTCGCTCCTTTCGTGTCAAGTTTGTCAAGTTGGGTGTCAAGTTTCTCAGATGAATGGATCCGTGATAATTCAACAGTTTAGTGGCTTGTTGAATCGAGAGAGAGGCTTGTTTGGGGGATATTTCCTGCTTCTGCTTTGAGAGCGGAACTTTATCCTCGAAAATAATGCGTTCGGTCTCCGAAATGCTCTGTTCTGGTTTCTTTTTGTTTTTGGGATGATTCCAACGGCTCACGGCTCATACCTCCCAATGTAAAGCCAATGCTGGGTTTTGGTTTGTTTGTCATAGGTTACTTTATACAAATACGGACCATGCAGCTCCCCGTTCTGACATCTACAGGATTTTCCACATTTTCTCCAACGGATTTGAAAGCCCTTGGGAAGATTAAACCGTCGAATAGAATCGTCTGCGTTAGGGGTAGGAAGCTCATAGTTGTTGAGAATGTCTAATGCTTCTTTTTGCAGCTGAGCTTTTTCCTCATCAGAGTAAGTCCGCCAGTCGGGAATCTTGTCTCTACTTTCAGAAGAAACCGTCATTGAGGACCTGCCTCCAAAAAGTGAATGCGTTTTTCGAGCTCAGGATCAGGAGTCACATTATTTTGGAATTTCATGCGTCGGAGCAAAAAATTCCGAGCTTGGGGGTCTTGGACGACTTTGTTTAGAAATTCGTCCTGGGAGAGATCGGTGGTTGCTTCGACTTCCTTGATTGAATGGGGCTGACTCTGCCCGACTCTGATTGAATCAAAACCCTCCTGAAGAAAATCAAAACAGGGTAAACATAATATTATCTTCTGCTGCTCGTTATATCTGATTACCACCCCCTCAGTAATTGAGTCCTGACAAAAAGAGCAATTACATTCAAACCCCTCGAATTGTATAATCTCCAGAGGGTTGCCCTCTAAACCAAAAACGGTACGAAGAGGCATTAGGCCTCCGCCTCCGCTAGTTTTTCGACTGTAACACGCACTGCCTCCCCTGTTTCGAAAAAGTCTGATGAAGGGGGAATTTTTATGCGTCGGGATTCGTTAATTCGTGTTTTAAAAATAATTTCCTTAACATCACTCATTAAAGACACCTAATAACTGTCTAATATATGCCTGTTATTAGACATATATAAAACTAACCTCGAATATATGACAGATATTAGACAAATTATTAATTAATAGTTCTACTTCAAAAGCGTTTTACATGCAAAAAACTACAGAGAAAGTTGAATATTACAGGCCAAATCTTCCGAAATCAATGCAAAAACGTTTAGATAGATTATTTGAAGAGTTTCCTGAAATTTCTGATGCTTATGACCGAAATAAAGCAAAATTTGTACATATAGCAACAATTAATCTAATTAAATTAGAGGAACAACATCATTTAGAGAAAATAAAAGCTAGAAGAGAAGGGGAGAAGAGTAAAAAATGAGTTTAATTAGAAGACGATCTGAGAGTTTTGAAGGATCCTGTGATGGTAAAAAGTTATAAGGAATTACTTCATAATCTAAAGAGGGAATTTGAATTAAAAAAGGATGATTTAAGAAAAGATTTGCCAAGAATCTTCCCAATTTTAAAAAAGGAAATGACACGATCTAATTATACAATGACTGAACTTGAAGATTTTCTCCGAGAAATGAGTTTAAAAAATAAACAAGTTAAATTAGATAATATTGAAAAAAGAATATTTAAGTTCTATAGAGGAAAATTAGAAGGTATTGTACAAGAAGATTGGTTATTATCTTCATTGAAAACTTGGTTAAAGTCTGAAATGAAACATAAGAAACCTCCGTTTCGTGATTTAAGATTACTTTCAAAGATAAATTTTAGATATCCAGGAGAAAAAGAAGGAATTGAGATAGATATCCTTGGTGTAGGTCTACTAGAAAGAAGAAAAAATCAATCTAAATATGAATTTTGGGCTATTGAGGCAAAGGTTGATAATAAGTCTTTTTACAGAAAAATCAGACAAATCTTTGGCTACCCATCATTTATTGATAAGCTATTTTTTGCTGCATATTTCCAAGGAAACACAAACTATTCACCAGAACAAAGAGCTTTTGCCAGAAGAACTGGTGTAAATCTATTACGGTTAACTAGTTCAGGGAATCCAACCCCAAAAACACGTTTTAATGTTCAAAAGGTTTCTTTAAGAGGTGGGAAAGACGAGACATATATTCGTGAGCGTTTTGGAAAAAAAATTTGGGAATTAAATCAAAATGGATCAACAACAATTCATGTCTAATCACATTCCGTTATAATTTAATACCATATTTTCTCTGAACTCTTTCTACTTCTAGTCTAAATGTAACTTCAAGATATCTTTCCAAAGAAATCTCTAATTGATAGGCTGCATATTCCAGGATGTTGATTTCTCCTGCAGTCATTTTCAAAGTAATTTCTTCTGCTTTGGAGGGTAATTTAATTAGTTTAATTTCTTTATAACGACGGTCTGTAAAATCTGTTTCTTGGAAATGATTCTCATTCTGGTCAAAACTAGAAGAATGAGGACAAACGGAATCCTGCGGTCCTTTTAAATCACAATGAGCGACATATTCACAATGATCACATTCAAGCATGTCTTTGGAACTACTTAAGCTAAGTATCTTCGCGTTTCTTTTAGAATGCGTAGAATTCATACTTTTTCCCTCGGAACCATCCGACGCAAAGACGCATTTTGATCATTAAGCTCTATGGTTGCCCGTAACCGGCGAATTTCCAATAACATTTTCCTGAGAATCTTTTTCTCATCAGATCTGAAAAGTCTCTGGTTGTATTTGCTATAGTATAACTCTTGTATAAGTGTGAACTCAGTATAAGTTTCATTCAAGCGTTTAACGAAATGCTCCCGGATACTTTTCTTGCTCATATATTTATAGTGACTCTTTTCCAGAATAATGGCCATGTTTCTCGCCTCTCAACTCTTAATTACCAGACAAACCTACATTCAAGCGGTATATGAGTTCAACACAGAATGAGAGAGATACTCGAAAGTGAGTCTTGTCTCTACAGTCATTATGCTCCTGAAAAAGCATGTGCAAGCATAGTGTTTCCACTTCTTTGTTACAAGTTATAATTTGTTTTTGCTTTTCGGAAACTCCCATAGATTTATTAATTTCCAATGAGATCCGTGAAATCACTTGTTTTTGAGGATTTTAGTTGGGAATGAGCAAAAAATGAAAAAAGAATCAATTGTTTATGGATTACCATTATGTGTATTGTTATTTTCGGCAGTATTTGTATCAATGATGATTAGACCTCCAATTTCTTCCAAAACTGAAGAAACTCAATTAATAAACAAATATAATCCGAGTAAAATGAATGAAAAGGAAAATTATACTCAAACAGTCCATACAGCGTTAGAAGAAATCTCTGGGACAAATGAATTATCTGTCTCACCTCTAAATAGTATTAAATCAGCACAATCTAGTATTCTCTATGATACTGTAGACTATTGGCTCCTGAATTTTACTTACAACAAAATCTATCAGTCCCAATCACATCAAGAGGACACTTCGGGGATTATTCAGTATAATTTGAATCAAACTGTTACAACAACCGTTTTTGCCAGTATGCCTGTGGTTCTTGCGACTTATCGAAATAATTCAATGACTGCAAATGATCGAACACAAATTATTACTCAGGCAATCGTTGATGACAATTATCCTGCACGCATGGGTTTTTCTATCGACTTTGACTTTGATTATTTTTTCAAGGCACAAATTTTTGGCATTGGGCCTGTCATTGGTCCAGGTATTGGAAGTCTTCCTTTTGATAAAAATTGGAGCTTTGATACTCCTATGAATGGACAAGCAGTTTTGGGTAAAGTAGGCGTATCCTTTCCCACAGTAATTCCTTTATTGAATCTCGGAGTCTCTGTCGGTCCGAAAATTGATACAGATTTTTCTGCCTCTGTAAGCTCGGATGATTTTGGGGTCTCACTATCAAACAATTTTTTGGATTGGAAGAAAGAGGGATCTATTCAGGCTTTCTCAGTGGAAGTCCCTGAGTTCTTTTTCCAGGATTATGTCACAACCGATTTGTTTGATTTTGACATGGAATTTATTCTAAGTTTAGTTTTTTACCTGGATATCACTATTGGACTACCAATATTCAATCTACCTTTTCATTTTCCAATTTTCTCTTTCCCTGTGTTAACGAATCATCTACAACCTGAAAATAGCGATGTTTTAACGCTAGCTACCAATGTTTTGCCTTCTGACGATTTACCTTTCGTTTATGGGGTCGCCTATAATTATTCCGATCAAAATGGTGATGATGACGGCATATTGGAACCAAGTGATATAGTAAGCTTTTCGGTCTTAACAACAAACTTAGGGGATGGATCAGCACTTAGCATTAATTCAACCGCTGATTCGATGAATGTATCAGTTTCAGGTGAAGATTCTATCCCACTGCTTTTGAAAAACCAAGGTAATTATGAGCTTCAAACAAATTTCCAATTTACTATTCCAAGTGATTATTCAGGTAATTTTATCCTTGTTAATGTAACCTTTGACTATTTCTCGGTCAATGGTTCTATTTGGACAAGTCTCTATGAGCTATATTTCCGAGTAGTCCATTCAGGTGATACTTATCTCGAAGTTAGTAACGTTTTATCGGATATTCCAGATGATTACTGGAAGTCGGGAGAGGAGCTTGGCCTGTATTTCAATGTTACAAATAGAGGTTCCGCTGATATCCTGAACGCTCAAATTCTTGTAGCAGGAGCATTGGATACTGATACTGTCAATACAGCAATACTGGTAAGTGATCAGACGAATATTTCAAATGTCAATATCGGATCCTCAGAGGTTCTTGGATTTGTTAATCTCTCAACGATGTCAATCCACGATGACGGATTGGTTTACTTGTATTTTTATGTCTACTATGAGGATGCAACGTATGCGTATGTTGATCTACTTTACTTTGCTATTCCCGTTTTTGCTCCAAAACCGAGTTTCAATCTTCTTTCTGCAGCAGGATACGATAGTGATTTGGATGGTCTCTTTGAAGCAGGAGAAACTGTAGAGCTCGAATTTTCTATTCAAAATACAGGTGAAGGAGAGGCATATACAGTATCAGGTTTTGTCACTAGCGATAATCCTGATTTAAATATCACAAATCCTCACATTGTCATTGGAGACCTTGCTGTTTTAGGTAGTGGAACCTCTACAAGAGCTCGAATTCATATTCCTGTTACAGCGAGAAACCAAACTGCTGTTTTTACACTTCATATCGTATGCACTGATTCAAATGGTCACGATGTGTATCAAACAGTCAATATTACTATGGATATAGTGGAATTACTTCCTCCAGAAATCACAATACTTAGCTATTCAATCGATGATTTTCTTTATGGCAATGGTGATGGCATTCCTGATCCAGGAGAAGTTTTCTTCCTGCATATCAATGTTCAAGTTGATAATACTGGGTTCAGTATTACTGGATCAGCAAATACAACATCTCAATTGATCTTTTATAATGCAAGTAGTTTTTATGGTGATTTAGGAGATCAAATCTCAAGTGGAGACGGATTTATTGTGGAAGTGCCATTGAATTATCCTGGGGGAACTTCTCGAATTGATGTTACACTTTTTGCAGAATCATATTCGGGGAGAAAAGTCAGTGCTTCTGGTTATCTTGAATTAACGATTGATACTGGAGATATTACTGCTCCCACCATGAGTTTGTTGGATACTATTCCAAGTCAAATTCTACAGAATGATGATCTGGCTTTTGTTGTTGATATTGAGGATCCTTCAATTGCAAACGAGATTACAACTGGAATTTATAAAGTTCTACTACTCTGGGTTTTCAATGAAGGAGATATTCAAATAACCGAGGTTCTTGATCAAGATTCTGATGGAATCTATGATTTTAGCTTGGATACTTCTTCATTAGGAACTTATTATTTCATTCCTGTAACCATTGATAATGCTGGGAATATTCAATACATAGCTATTAATGATCAAGCGTTCGCTGTGGAGGTATTTTCTGCGACAACCACTTCCACTACGACATCCACGACTTCAAAAACTACAATTAGCACCACAACAAGCTTTGAAACCCCTTTACACAGATTTTTCATCTTATCAGGTCTGATTTCGACAATAATTATCTGGCGAATCAGACGAGGATACTCAAGGAAAAGATCGATTGTTTAAAGTGATTAATTATGGTTAATAGGACACAATATCCAATTACTGTTTTAAAAACAAAAGGAAAGAAAATAGCAAAGACCTTCACTTTGGGTATTTTTGGACCACCTGATAAGGTGAATATTTTCTATTCTCATATCCCTGATATTGACGAAATCATTGCCGAAGTCTCTGGAAGAATTATAATAGATCTTCCAGGTATTGTATTTGCAAATCGACAGATTCCTCCAACAAAAGGAGGTATTTTCATTCCTATTCGAGATGATTTTGGCGATCTTTCTGCAAGAGGTATTCATCTAACGGCTCCATCAATTGCAATTATTAATCGAATGAATGATGTTGCTCAAGCAATCTGGGAGTTAATAAGAAGAGGAGAATTAATAAATCCAATAGAAGACATTAATGCTTTTGGAAACGAATTGAATAAATTAGTTAAACGTAATTTTGCTGAATTTGATTTTGTGAAATATGATTTTTAAAAGAGGACTCTTAAGAGGAAAAAAAAAATGATAAAAGAAGAAGCACTTTATGAGCCGATTAAGAAAGCTTTAGAGGAGAAATTTAATAATATAGGTAAATGTTTTCTAGAGATTACTTCCAAAAAAATTGAGGATTCGATTAAAAAGATCTTAGATGATCATTCAGTGTTCATTTTGGAGACAGAGGATAAAAAACCTGATCTTATGGGATATGTGCTTGTTCCATCAGAAAGCGGCTTTATAGATAAGCGTTTAGTCGTTGTTGAGGTAAAAAATAAAGAATTGAAAATTGCAGATATTTATCAAATTAAAATGTATGCAGAGGTATTTAATACACGATACGCTTTTTTAATATCTCCTCAAGGATTTAGCGAGGCGCGAAGACGCTTTTTACAACATAGATTCCTTCTTCATTTTGGAGGTGTTCAGAGTATCACGATTATGCAGCTTCTTGAGGATTATTCCCTGAAAAGAGATAATATTCTCTCCTATATTGATCCATTTGCTACTGAACCCTAAAATAAACTCCTTGGATTTTTTCAGAATAAGAAAGGGAAGATTAGGATTTCGATTTCTTAGCTGGAGGGGGAGCTTGAGCAAAAATTTTTTCCCAATAGGCTTCTCGCTTCCGAAGCTTTTCTTCCTGTCTAAGATGTTCGAGATAAGCGAGTTTTGCACTTCCACTCATGAAATCGCTTCCGTTCTAACAGCTAGAACGAAAATTGCCCTATAAATAATTTTCCATAGGAAAGAGTGGTTATTCCATTATAATTTTATTGAGGTGTTTATATAAGAGGAAAAACGTCATTATGTGGAAGTTGGTCACAGGTTTCTTTTGAATTTCATTCAATTTTTACAGGATCAACTTCCCTCCCTCCCCCCTCTTGGAATAATGGGAAAGGGATTCGAAGAAGTATTGGAGAGGAAGAAGGAGAGTTTTTATAATTTAAAAATTTTGAGAAGAATGTTATACTTTAGGTCCAGAATTTTTCTAGGAATCTTTTATATGGTTATGCTAGTTTTCTGCTCGTATTGCAGAGACTAATAACCATCTATGAGGATATCCTGCATGTGTACCTAAAACAAAACCAATAGCTGTATTTTCTCTTTCTAAAGCGGCCACTTGTTCAAAAGTATATGCATCTAGTTTGTTTGTATGCCCATTGCATCCCTCAAAATCACAGAAGTATTGTATTCGAGTATATTCATTCCATTTTTGTCTTATTCTTAATTCTCGTGGATTTATCAAGGCAACAGAACGGTGCATCTTCTTCCAATTACCATCATGTAGAACTTCTCCTGTTTCAAAGGGAAGAGTGAAATGAAACGTTTCTTTGGAATATCTAATTGTAGAAGGATAAATTTTTCTTGTCTCTGGTCTATGGCTTTCGTAGTTCCTTTTTTCAATTCTTACTTTAACAAAATCAAATTCCTTAAAAGTTGAAAAGCGCTCCATATCAATAGGAAATAATCTCACTAAGTTCAGATTACTATCTAAAACTATCATACAGGAAATGAATTGATGAAATCTCTTATCATATCTTGTTTCGCCTTTACCAAGAACTACAAATGGCCCTTCAAACTCTTCAGGATAAAAAAAGAGATCTAATCCCATGAAAAACCCTCAAATCCTTTATTCCTCTATTCAATTTTAAGATCCTTTCTTTTATAAGAAGAACTGAATAATGAAGTTGAATATTTTTTATTCAAAATTTGAAAATTGATACCATAACGTTTTTTTAGTATTACCTCAACACAATCGATGAGGTAATTAATGCCTCAACACATTTGATGAGGTAAGAAAACTTGCTTAGATCTACTACAAGAAAGAAATTAAAAATGATTGATAGTGATCCTGATCTTCCATTAAACACTCTAAGAAAACTAATAAATTACAACGATCGGTATTTTATTAAAAAGGGGATATGGAATTCAATATATGATTTTTTTTTAATTTTTAGATGCTATGAGAGACTAATGGATATACGTTTAAGGAAATCAGAAGAAATGTTAAGTTCAGAAATGCTAGAAGAATTTAAAGAACAGATTGAGATAATGATTGAGTTATTAAAAAAAAGGGAGAGATGATTTGTAAGGAAAATCTTTCAATTAACAAAATTGAATTATGTATTTCATAAATCGATTCGTTTCTCAAAGATTTGTTCCTTTAGTATCAATTCAGCTAAAAAGTCACGGTGACAGTAATGTTCCTGTTTTCCGCTCGGTTTTGGATAACGTTCCATACACATGAAAGCGGGAGCTCCAACATCTTTTAATTCTCTGGCTGTTTCAAATGCTTTGTTTTTCTCGTCTCTTTTTGTAACGTGCCAAATGTACCATTCTTTAAAACAATTAGACGATAAGCCATTTTCAAAAACTGCCGCACGGATATCCCAAGGAACCCCTAGTTGTGGTCTACCGAAGTATTTTATACCAAGTTCCTTAACTCTTTTTTCTAATAATCGTCCACTAAATTCAGGTTTTCGTTGGGACTTTGTACTTTCTCTAATATCAACTAAAACACCTATCTTATTATCTTTAAGTGTGTTTAAAAAATCATCAATGTCCCATCCACTATAACCAATTGTAAAAATAGTATCATTTGTAAAACGCTTACGGAGAATTCTAGTTTCTTCTACAGAAATTGGCCTCCCATCGTTTTCTTCAACTTTCTTAAGAACAATGGCCAAAAATTTATCTTGGTCTTTTTTTGAAAGTTTTCCAATTTCAATGGCTTGAGTAACAGATAGTTTTTGATCAATCATAGCCTTTTTTACTAAGTCTGTTATATCCATTGCCAAAGATAGTCTATTACTAATCCAGTTTTGGCTTTTTCTTAATCTCTCTGCAACCTGTTTATGTGTATATCCATATTTGTCAATCATTTTCTGAATTGCTTTCCCTTCTTCAATCTCTTTTAATCCTCTACGAAGAATATTACTTTCTAACGCCATAACTGCTGCATCATTCTCTGTTATATCGAGAACTTTAGCATTAATTTCTTCCCACTTCAAAGATTTCGCAGCATTAAGCCTTTGAAAACCTGAGATGAGTTCATATTCCCCAGCTTCATTATGACGAAGGATTATATCATCCCATTGCCCATCCTTATCCATACTTACAGCTAATTCACCAAGAAATTCCTTATCAACTTCTTCACGTGGTGCATACCACGGTATAACTATATTTGTAATTTTAATTCTCATTCCTGATACCACACTTCCTCTTCTAATTTCTCGTTTAGAATTATTTAAAAAATCATCTAGAGCTTTTGTTTGGCGACGACTCACAATTTGCCAATCCATCTTCTTTAAAGACCGTCTGAAGATCCTTTTTACAACTATGATTTGGGTTTTTCTACTTTTTTCCAAGGGATTAATGGTCTTGTCCGTGACAATGAATAATTAGATTTTTTGAATCTCAAAATACTAATTACCATAAACGCGTTTCGACGACGAGCTTGATTACCAATGAATAAATATGCATCGTAATCTTTATCATTGATTCGAAAATTCTCCCAAAGTTGATCAAGATTATCAGGGTGTTTCCGCATCCATTCGTAAGCTTCAATAGAAAGCAATTGTTGATTATGATACCCTTGCTTGGATTTACAGTCAGAACAAGTATATTTAATATAAGGTATGAATTGATATTCAGCTTTTGTTTTAATCCAATGATTTTTAGGTTTTGGAATATCTAAAAAGTCTAAAAGAGTTTTTTGTTCGCTTTCTGATATTTTTTCTCGTTCCTGAAAGTAACCCTTAATTTTTGTGGGCTTAATAATTCCCAAACTCCTATGGGCATCGTTAATATCATTACGGCAACCATCAACAAGATTGAAAACAAGTTGTCGTCTTTCTTTTTTGGGATATGTACCAATTTCTTCGATTTTACTATCAAGATTATCCCATTCGGATTTTGAACCTTGAATTTTCCAGCTTTCAAACCTACTATCTTGAAGATTTCGCTCTAATGGAACCCTAACAACGTTCCAAAATTTCATAGGGCAATCAATAGACGTAGGATACACTCTAATGAAACCCCTAGATGGAGAATATCCTGCAACACAAAATGTTTTAACCATTTTACTTTTCATTAAATCAGGTGCAGCTCGGCCTAAAATTGTTAAGTCTTCAATTATCATTGACACAAATTCAACATCCTTTATCAGTATATCTAAAATAGAAAGAAAAATTTAATCATTCACCCAACTTCCAAATCATTCTCCCTCGTACTCTTTCCCTTTTAAGTTTAATGTCTTCTTCTAACTTTCTAACCCAAATATTGTTTGGATACTTCTGAGGAAGGTTTTCATTCTCTTTGATTTCAGACCAAGTCAGTCCATCGGGATTCTTCTTTAGCTGGGTTTCCACTCTTAACTTGAATTCTTCATAAGATAACATCCATTCGCCTCCAATTCTCATCTCATGGCATTAATGAAGTATGGTAGTTTTATGTTCTCCAAATATTTATAATTAATGAAGACAAAAAAATACAAGTTCCTATTGTAACTTGTATTCAAGGATTAAGATTGTAAGATTATGTCTGAGTAAAAGGAGATATAAGAGGATTCGGAAAGAACAGGGGAAAATTAAATCGTATTCGCTAGCTCTTTTACATAATTCCTAACCTGCTCTACCGTCCCTTTCGTTAAGTTTTGATAAAAACGTCGTAAAAGTGGATTTTGACGAAATACCCAGATATTTACCAAGTAAAGCTAGCTCGAAAAAAGATTAGAGGGGAGATCAAGATTTTTTTAGTTTATGTAATACATACTCATTTCAAAAGCTAATCAGCAAAGAGCTGCTTACAATATTCAATAAAAGCGTCCAGAGAGAGTTCTTCACCGGCTTTCAGACAGAGACTTTAAAAAAAGGAATGGGCGGTATCAGTGCCTTCAATTTGTCAAGCATACTAATCAACTTATTTCTTTCGTCTGTTTCACTCGCTCCCATCTCTGAAGTTCGTTTTGGTGATATTCAAGCATCCCTTTAGGATAGCCCTTGGCTTTTCGTTCTCTGATTTCCCTTTTATAATAACCAATATGATCATTGATGACAAAGTCAGGAATCGTATAGGGAAGCTCGATTTGTTCACTCAACCCATCTAGACGATTCATTGTTGTATAGTAGCTTTCCAGGCGTTTCCATTCCCTCTCTTCAGGATCATGGCCAAGGGTCTCTCGCACTTTAAAATGACCTAAATCATACAGGAATAATGAGCCATCTTCTCGCAATCCAGGCTGAAGTCGATCTTCAAAATGTCCATGATCCCTAGCAATCTGAAACAATTCTAGGGAGAATTTATTGTATGCTTTTTGTGAAACAGCATTTTTTCGCCATTGAGGGAACCATTTTTTTTCTTGGCCCTCCTGAAGAGGAATTTTCGCGGGTTCACGGATCAAGTAATACCGAGCATTAGTGCCCTGATATTGGTGCATCCATTCAGGCAACAGCGTGTAATTTTTACTTTTTAATTGTGTATAGAGATTGTATTCACCACTCATCTCCTCCTTGGACTTTTTGAGAAATTCTCTTCTCTTATAGAGACGGGGATTATAATAAGACCTTTCTCGGTTCCGTTTAACAACCATATCATCAACTAAAAACGCCTCTGAATATTCCCCTGTGCCGATATAATTGCGCTTTCGAATGCGTCTAACCGCCCCGATTGCTACCTTTCGAGGGGCTTCAAATAACTGAAAAGGGATCCCCAAAATACTGGTAGTATTCGGATTAGAGAAAAATAATAGTAAAAGAAGAATAATCAATAAACTGAACATTAGCAATAGGATGATGGTCCAGGTGTCCATTTCGCTTACCTCGGAGATTTTGATACGGTTACTTTAATTCTTTATTTTTGAACCATTCACGGGTTGTAATAAATTCATATCAATTGTGGTTTCTAAGCCAGATTTATCAAATTTAACTCTCGCAGATTTTTTGAATACTTTAGTCACCGTTCCCTCACCATAAGCAGCTCCATGAAAGAATATTCGAGTATTCCCTTGTTTAACACGTCGTCGAATTGTATCTCTATGAGCTTCATGTTGTTGTGCAGCTATCCCTTTTTTCTGTCTCGCCATGTATTCTAAGTTTTCAGCCTGTCTTGTTAAACGCTCAGCTTTTCTGTGTTCTTCTAGTCCTTTAAAGCCATGGCTATCAATTCTTTCGATATGTCTCCGATGTCTTTTTTCAGAATGATGACCGACTAAAATAGGTTGACCAAGAGGAATTTGTTTTCCTAGCTTTGTCGCTTCATCCCAATGCGCTTTAGATCGCTGTGTTGCCTTGGTCGCTTGGTCACGCTTTATTTGGGCTTTCTTCGATCTTCTGCCCCGCCAAGATTCGGCACTTTCTTCAGCTGAATATTCGGAACCTTGTGTTAACTGGCCAAATTTGGTTACTTCTTGCCAGATTTTCGGATTAATCTTGCCTCTCCACCCAATAAACTGCCCATCTTCATAATAAGATTTTAACCCGAATTTTCTAATCTCTCTACGATCTTTATATTCGGTATCTGTAAGAAGGACATCAATTTTTCCGCGATCCGCGAGTTTTCGCCTCGCTTCAGACGCATTGGAAGCGGCAATAATAACTAAAGCAGGTTCTTTCTTTCCTTTCCATCTCAAATTAAATCGATATTTCGACTCATTAATTTTATCTGGTAATCGAGCTATTTTATCAGTCATTTGAGGGCGATGAGTATAGTCATTTTCATAAAAAACATAGTATCGTTCATCTGATTTTAGTTTAATCTGTTTAGCTTGTTTTAATAATGAATCAGCTTTAATTCTTTGGGGAATAACTACTTCTTTCTGATCTTCCTTAGTTAGATCATTTCGGATTTTCTGAAGGGTTCGAGTCACAGGATTTCTTTGATCAGAAGAACGGCGGAAAAAGTCAGATAATGGTTTCTGGCGGCTGGTTATTTTCCTTACTTTGGGTGCGACAAATATCGTTGGTAGAAAAGTCTTGATTCGGTCGAACATCAAATCACCTTCGGATTATCGCCTCATTGGTTTTTTGGGATTGTATCGGAAGAGAACATAATTCAAATGCCCTCGTCTTTGATGAGGGATGCCTAGATTTCGATCAGAGTCAGATATAAAGCGTGGTTGAGACGCAGTTTGTATGTCAATTGTCCGTTCGTTCTCCAAACGGAATAATTCTCGCTCAAATTCTGATCGGGTATAACCCTGATCTTTCATTTCCCTCCACAGATCAGGGATAGGAATCATGCCCCCGGCTCATTTATTTCTATTGATCAAGTCATATTCTCTTTTGAGATCGTATTCAAATTGAGCAGAAATATGTCGGGGGTTTAATCTTCTATTAGCCTCTGCCGTTATTGCCCTTTGCTTTCCTAAAGTCGAGTAATTTTGCCAGTTAGGATCAGTACGTTTTACGAATTCTCGGGTTTCCTTTCTCAATTTTCTTTGCTCTGTTCTCGTTAAATTATCGATCAGAACACGAGGGGCTTGAATCAACCGTTGCCGAGAAGCACGAAGGGGATTATTTTTGGCGGTGAAGTGTTTGAAACGATCAGAAACTGATCGTAAGCCAGTCTGTGTTCGCTCGTCTTGAGCGATAGTCATGCCAATATCGAACCCTTGTTTGAACTTGCGATAAGTTATATACCACTGAACGAGATAAAACAGGGCTATACCAGCAATGGCTAAGCCAGCTATGATAACTAAATCCTTAACCTCTACCATAATTAATTATCAACTCCTATTATTCATGTTTTCCTTTTTATTTGGGTTTGACCCGCATTTCTCGATGGGTTTCCTGATAAACGGTCGCGATATCCGCGAGTTTAGTACGCGTGTCGGGGGAAAACCGCTCACTCCTAGACCCTTTAGCGGCGGATTGAGACGCTAAATACACCATGCGTTTCATCCGAACCTGGTCCTTTCGAGGGGATTGATGAAATTCTTCTAGAATGACGCGTGAGGAGCCTTCCGCTGCCTTGGATGAACTCACGTTCAGAAGACGGCGATATTCATCTGTTTTGCGAACCTCCTGGACTGTCCCATAACCATGTCTAGCCGTACTTCCTGCAAAGCGTTTGAAACGTTCCGATCTACTCGGGGCAAGCATGACAGGAAGCCCTGGAATCTGAATCATCATCTTACTCTGCGGATGTTGTAACTTCCATAAAAGAAGTAATGCCGCGAGACCAGCTAACCCTAAGCCCACAATAATTGTTAGTTCTACTGCACCAACCATTTCATTTCAACTCCTTTCTTCTTTGTATTCTGGACAATTTGTGGAGAACACGAGGCGCTGCTGCTTTTTGTTTCCACGTGATATTAATCCTGGACATTTCCATAGTCTCGTTATCCACTTTAGGAAGACCCATTCTTTCGACAGAGGTCTGGTTTGGTTGAAATTGTTGAGTCCGTCTCCCGAGACGCGCCTCTCTCTCACGCTGGATATAAATTCTCGATAATCGCCGGCGTTTTTCTTTATCAGCATAAACGCCCGTCAGCCCTGTCTCCTGACGAAATCGAGACTCTAATTCCTCACGAGTTAAATTTGAAACGTCATAATGAAACCTGGGCGCAAAAATGCGCGGAACTCCGGGCAAGTATAAAATTGATTGATGAGGATTCTTCAATTTCCACAGAAGGACAAGTGCTAGAAAACCCACACCAAAAATCGCAAATACTAATATTACCTCTGAATAGCTAGATATTTTCATTCACCTTCTTTTACTTTGTTTTCCTTACTTTTTTCTTGATTCCCTCTAAACTGTCAGTCGTTTGCACAAAATGGTTAAATTCCTGATTGCCTTTGGTTTTTCCTTTAACCATGATAGTCCCATCGCCCAAGTTTTCCGCCTCCGCTTCTTTTACTTGGTAGGTCGCCTTGGTTATCAGTTGTTGTGAATAATCGCCCTGATCTTCAACTACGGCCATGATTGAGCCTTTCCCACACCCGAGGTTTTGAAATACAACTTTAGGTGCAAACTTGGCAGGAAGAATTTTGAAACGTTTTTGGGGACCATACACCCCTCCAAATGCTGCCTCCCACTGATCTGACGCGAGTGTTTCCATATAGCCTTCCATTCCCTCCTGAGACTCGATATCTAACGAACGTAAGTCTATGGTTTGAAGATCCGCCCCCGCACTTTGGATTCTTTCGGTGAATCGTCTCGCTTGAATCGGAGTCATCCCTCGTTTGACAAGCTTACGTTCTTCAGCCGTGAGTTTTGTAATTTGACTCTGCCGTTTACTCAAAAATCCTCCCGTACCAAATTTAGCGCCTGTTTCCCCTGCTTTCCGAATATCATGAGCAATGCGTCGTTCTTCTCGCGTAGCTCCCCGAATGGCTTTTCCTTCAACTATGGCGTCGATTCGTTTGTCAGGGGTGGCTGTGCTCATATCACTGGCCCGAGGTTGTTTATCCTTGGGGCGATACCTGGCGATCCGCCCATCTTTATATAAGCGCAGATTTTTTTCATATTCAATTACACGTTTAGGATATCTTTGTCGCTCCCATTCCTCTTTTCCTGTTAAGAAAACCTGATAGTCCGCTTCTTTGGCCGAAAGACCTGTATCCATGAACCGATATTTGATTTTCTTGGGATTTTCATACAGATAATAATTATTCATGTAAGCATGATGGGAATGAGGATAGTGTTCACGGTCTTTAGCCGACAGAGCATTCAACCAGATTTTATATTCTTCATCAGTGAATTTGAGAATCTGTTCAGGGTCTTTTTCCGTCTTAATAGTAGTTATTCTAGCTCGTTGTTTTACCTCAATCTTATGCTGTTGGATCTCTCGTTTAGCATCTCTACGGACTCTAGCATACGGATTGTCAGGCGTCATCCAGGAGGATTGACTATATTTGTCCGCATTTTTTTGAAGCTTATTCACCGCTTGAATCCGTTTTTGAGGCTCTTTAATTTTCTCAATTTCCTTCAAGTGTCTATTTCTCTCCACTACCCAGGTATGAAGATCCATTCCCTTGTGAAAACCCCGTTGTTTTGGGCGACGTTTTGGTCGGATTTGGGGTTTAACTGATAATTTCTGAACTCGTGAAGGGATTTTTGTTGGGGGATAGCGGGGTCTTAATCCTCGAGTTTTTCGTAACAACGCGTCTCGAGACATCTTGGACCGATTCTTGATATTATGTTGCTGAGCGATGACGTAAAGGTGTTTTTTTGTCCACCGAGGAGCCGCGAGTAGCGGTAAGGAAAAAACTGGTTTCCCTAACAGCCAGAGCAAAACTAGTCCTAGGATGACTCCTCCTGATAATCCACCAATAACGAGTAATGAGTCAACCATGTTCTCGTACCTCTGTTCTCAATTTCAATGCCTGATTCGGGGAGACTTCACGCACTCGAATCCCCGCTTTCTTCACTTCGCTCAAAAAACGTTTATTCACTTCCCTCGCTTTTGTGGGAGTAACTTCTTTCCGAAATACCCGTTTTTGAATCTCGACCTCTTTTTGATCGAGCCGTTTGACTTTCCGAGGATCCGTATGGGAGGTTTCTTCATAGATGAGAAGCCGCCCTGAGGGGGTAATCAGCCCATCTTGGAGGCGAGGCGAACTGATGAGTTGGACAAGATCGCCTCCCGAAGGTCGTTCCCGCAGAACATTCTCTACAGGGTTGCTGACTTTATTATGCGTATGAAAAATCACTTCGTCATCCCAATTAGCACGGGGAATGACAAAATCGCGAGTGCCTCTGCGAAAGCGAATGCGTTCAGCTCGGTTTTGTTGGTGATTGAAATCGAAGACATACGCCACCTCTGCCCGCTGTTTCCGTTTATTTCGCATGTTTTTCAAGGTCGTAGCAGGAATGACCACACTTTTCCAGGCGACTTTTCGCGTGAAAGGGATATAGAGAAGAAAATATAAGAGAACAAGACCTCCTATCGCTAATACTAAAATGATAGTTGTGTTCTCGACCATTATTCAGCATCCATTCTCGTGAAATTTAGTCTCTTTTCTTTGATTTGAGACCACAGCTCAGATCAGTAAGAGAGAATTCAGTCAGTCAGTTTGAGTTGAGTAGGAGGAGGTTTCAATGATTTCCTTCGGGAGCCAGGAATCACACCAGACCGTTTCAGACCTCGTTTCACTTCGGATCCCGTGGCTAAGAGAGTGACCCGGGTCCCACTCTTTTTTTTGGTCCGCAGTTCATCCCATTCAGATCGTCTTTCTAGGCGTTCAAATTCTTCAAAAGTAATAGGAAGACCCACTTGATCGGATTGAATTCGTTCATGGAATCTTTGAGCTCTAGATTCCATTTTGAGGATTTCTTCGCGTGTAAAAAACGCTTCTTTCTTGTGAATGTTCACTTTGCCGCGCTCGGTAGTCAGAATTCCTTTTGAGGTAATGAGGGTCTTATACAAGCGTTTAGGCACTAGCATAGCACCTCTGGGAACAGAAAGCACTTTTTCTTTGAAAGACTCAAACATGGCTTAGACAGACCTCCAATAATGGGAAATAAAGAGGGAAAAAGAAAAAAGGGAGATAATTACCACTTTTTCCCTTTCGGAGGACGTCGGTCCGCGTCAGGAATCTTTTTGCGGGGATTCGAAGGTGATCGTCGCAGTTGCCCTGGTTTTCTCCCGTGAAGATGCGTTTGTCTCTGGTCTATACGCCGAGAGCGTCCTGGATCAACGATGTCTTTGAACTGTCCAGCTTTCTTTTTACCCTGTAGAACTTCTTTGTCACGAGGGCCATACCGCTCAGCCCATTTTGTTCGATCCCCATAATCTAACGTATTACGGGGAGGGGAACTTAAGCCTAGCCATGGTATGACATACCGCTGTCCAGCCAGGATGATAAACACGAGCACTACGAATGCGCCGAGACCCATGAGGATTAAAAGCGCATAATCCCAGAGACCCCTGTCAGCGGTCTCAGCGGCTTCTTCTCCCACTAAACTGCCATAGGAAATCGATGCGGTCTTGGAAGTTAGCTTATTAGCCGCGGATATCGAATTATTGTAGAGTTCGGCATAGATCGCAATCTTCACATCGGAAGAAAGATCTTGCCCAGCCACCGAGTCTTCATCGATATTTAATGTCAGGGTCTCGGTAATCGAGGTATAATTGGTATACCAATAAGTAGATCCACCTTCCGTCACTTGACTCGCCGCTAAAATAGGGCTTTTGCCTGACACTTTGCAGTAAACATAGCTGTAAATAGTGGAAAAATTCTCGAGGCTTTTATCGTAATTGATCCGCCAGATCAGCTTCACGCCAATGGTTTTTTCATAGGTTGAAGAGGTCGAGGTATCAATAGTGGGGGTGAGCGTGGTGATTTCCGCAGTATAGGGGGACGCGAGCACAGGCACCAGAACCGAGAGAAAAAAGAGAAAAACGACAGGAAAAACTGTCAGACTTCTTCTTTTTCGGAGTGTAGTATTTTGCATTTTTTTTCACATCTCCAGGATCTGAAGCTAGTAGGGCATTACCTCAGGAGGGGCACGTTTACGGTTCATAAGGAATATTACAACTAGCACCGCGCCTACTCCACCTACCATCAGCAGAATTAGCATCGGAATGAAACTGAACAGGCTTTTTACAGAGCCTAGGACAGCATTGAAACTTTTGGATACAAAGCCTTTGACTCCTTTGACAGCACCAGTGACGCCCACCTTAACGTTTTGAGCGAAACTGCCCACTTTATCGCCAATTGACTTACTAATTGAACCCAGCTTCGAAAGAGCGGACGTTAGAAACCCTTTTCCAATGTTGAGTGCGCTGGATCCAGCTTCACCAACCTTAGATGCGTATGATGTGACGGTGCGTTTAATACTCCCACCGATTTTTTTGACCTCTCGCAGAGGAGTACTGACTACCGCTTGACCAAAGCTAATCACTCGACCCACGGCAGAGCGAAAACCCGCAAGAATCCCTGCAGTGGTAGCCGCTTTGGCAGTGTAGATTTTAAAACCGAAAATTGTGGCTGCGATATTCGCTTCAAGACTGTCTTCATAGTCTGTCACGGCGTCACGCACTTTTTCTACGAGGGCGGACGAAAGATAATTCGTCATATTGGCATGATGGACCGCATAATCCACAACCGTTACGTCATCGGCTGTCAAGATATTTGAAGCCGTGGAATAATCAGCAGCGATATTCGACTTCAAAATACTTAAAACCGCGTCTTCTGTGTTGTCAAATCCTGAAATCAAGAGATCATGATTTTTTTCTTCATCCGCTTCAGACCCTGCAATCGCATCGACACTATCATTCGAATAGAGGAAACTCGCATAGTCTTGATATGCGGATTCAACCGATTGATTTTCAAGATAGCCGATTTGGCTGGTTAGATCCGTCACCACTGCAGTAGTATTAATATTGTATTCGGTCTCAGCTTTAAGGTCTTCTACCGCAAATTTCTCATCACTAACGGTGTTTTCGCCAACTGATTCTGAAGTAGCGTTTGTATCTTCCGCAAGACTGAGTAACGCATTTACGGCATCAATACTTTTAATACTTTCAATTGACTGAAATGATGCGCCACCCCCTCCAAGGGAGGACCGAAGAGTCGCGAAACGAGCAATGGACTCGGAGGTAGGGAAGATATTGTGTAACATTCTGGATGAGGTAGGAAATGCTTTCGGGTGGTACGGCAGCGTAGACGCCCGTATGGCAATTCGGTCGAGGGTTAGTGTCATTGGACTACTTATCCTAGCACCACTACCAACCGCGCTCGCATCAGCAAGAATCACGGTTACGTTACGTATGTCACTATCGAGGAACTGCTGAATATCAGTTTCCTCGTATTTTACAGCAAATGCTTGGTTTGTTGTCAGATTAAGCGTAAAAAAAGAGCCAAAGGCTACGATTTGGACTGCAAAAACCAAGAACAGTAGGAAGGCAAATGCCTTCTTGACTTTGGGAAAATTCGTCCGAGAAAAGTTGGTTTTCGCGGAGAATTCCCGAAATTTCTTTAATAGACCCATTCTTTTGACTTCCATTTCATGGAAAATTCTTTAGATAGACACAGGGCATAGAGAACGAGTCTTTTTAAACCATAGTCGTTATTCTGGGAGTTTTTACTGGTAAATGACATTTCTTACCATAAAATAAATGATGATGCCTGTAAAAGCTGGTAAACGATACACATTTATAGCAGACTAGATCTGAACCTCTCAGACGTGTGAATGATGAATCGACAGGTCTCAACACGAGTGTCTGAGGAACTGCTAGCAAAGATGCAAAACTATCAGTTTATGAACTGGTCGGGGTTTATACGGGAAGCACTGGAAAAACAGATTGAAATCTTTGAAAAAGGGGAGCAGAAATTACTTGTGGCTTGATCTAAATATGTCCACAGCAGAAAAAGATCGAATACTATTATTAATCGTTCCATTATTATTTAAAACTCTATTATTTTTATCAATTCAGCTAATAATTCTTGTGGGATTCTTTAAAGAAAAACTTTTTAAGTTTGGGAGTAGAAATATCCTTTGTATCAAGCAATTGGGGTGAGAATGACGAGATTATCTTTTATCTAAAAGGTAGATAAAAAATTTATCAATTTAAGACTTTATATTAATCGTAAGAATCATCAAAATGGGGATAAAAATTGGAATCCTCATCTCTAACACCAAATATAAAAGAAAATCTGGGTGAGATACTTGGCCATCTCAACCATTCAGCATATTCTTCTTTCTGTGTTTTTTCCGATTTTAAACTTTTAAAGAGGAAGTGAACTCTTTTTATGTCTTCTTCACTGCTGGTAGTGAATATCAAGGTATATCTGTTCGCAATAGACGTATCCAGTGATATAAAATTTAAAAATATCTTTTCTATAACATCTTGAAGATTCAAACTTGCAGTTATAGTGGCATTCAGGTATTTCACAATTACTCCCTCTATATAACCATCAGAGTGCTCTATAATGAAACTAAATGGTGGAATATCAGATATTATTGATCTTGCATCTGAAATTTTTTTATTATACCATCTGTAGACAGATTCTTCAGCTTTCATACCTTCAACGGTTTTCATAATTGCTAAATCTGAAACTGCGATTCCTGAAACTGTAATTTCTGCTCTTCTTACTTCATCAATCACCTTACCAGGTACTCCAACTAGGTCTAAAAACTCTGAAAATTGGACAATATGAAAATTAAATCCGCCAGAATGGTTTCTAAACTCCTCTACAAGTTCATATCTGGGATAAATAGGATTATTATCACTTTGATGCCACCAATCAGCCTTGACATCACCAGAAACGAAGACAACATTTTTCTTCTCTCGTTTTCCAATTTCAAGAATCGTATACCATATAAGTAAATCACCCACACCTTTATCTGGTTTGGAAGAGTCTTTATATCCAGGAGGAATCCTGTGTTGAATTCTTCGCTTTAAATCTTCTTCAATCTTTTTGGGATCGAATTCAGGGTCTTCTATGACTTCTTTTGAAAAAATTTGATTATAAATCAGACTGACAGGATCATTCCAGGTCCATCCTTGGATTTGAGAAAGCAATAAAGAGATTGTTTTTCTATATTCACTAATATTCTGATTAATTTCCTTTTGAATACTCTTTAATTTATCATAATTTTCAAGAGATTCCAGCAACGGATAGGTTCCTATTTTAAGTTTTTGAGTCTTCTTTCTTTGACTTAAATGATGAAAAATTTCACAGATCTGTTTGGGTCGATGTATCGCAAATTCTCTAGCTACTCTCCCTGGAATAATAAGTCGGTTTGCATCGATTAGACATCTAAAAGTTTGTTCAATTTGATCCAAGCTCTCTTGTTTAATCTTATAAGGGACAAGTAAAGCATTTGTATCCAACACAAAAAGACAACTATCTTTTAGCTTATCAAGTGATTCAAGATTTATTGAAAATACCTCGTGGGCTTGAGGAAATATAGATTTTAAACTGAATATTTCCTTTTTCTCATTATTTGAAGGATTTTTCCCCATTTGGATTCCTCATTAAAATTGCAATCTTATAGTAGAAAAAGAGATATTAAAATATAGCGAAGTAAAACCATCCTTAGGATAAAAAAACAAGGCTAAAAAAAATTCTTATTTTTGTTTGAAAAGAGTCCTTAGGTTGGAAGAAAAAAATGCTTTTACAAAGATGTTGAAAAAGGACTACCATTATCGGTATGTGGATCTTTGCTGGCTTTGTAAGTATGCAGATCATAAAAATAAGGATCCTCCTATTGGCCGTTTTTCTGTTTATTGCAGTTTTCATAAAGGATATGTTGGGAGTTTATGTATCTGTTCAAAGTTTATCACTCCCAGGGAGCGAAAAGTTCTCCAGGTCTTGGTCCAGCAATTTTTAATTTATATTATAGTTACATAGTGGGAAGTTTTTTTTGAGATCCTGGTAAAAAGTCAATATTTTAAAGCTACTACAAGGAAGCTCCTAACAGTAAAAGCTTTAAACTCAATTATTTCTTACTTAATTGTGATTTAAATGTTAAAAAGTAATATTACACTAGAATTAACTGAAAGTGAATTTGAGAAATTGAAATTGGGTCATGAAGTGACCTCAACTATTCAGACTTATGCTAAAGAACCTGATGAGAGAGGAGGGCTTTTTCGTAAATTATCGGTTTTTATTATTTGTCGCAAAAAAGGATGAAGAGAATGCCTCCCTATGAAGTCATTCTGTTTATTGCATTGTTTCTCGATGTCCTCTCACGAACAATTCAAAAGGCACCCTCATTGAATGGATTATCATTATGAATAGAAGAAAAAACATTATGGAGTATTTGAAGAAAAATCCTCTATTACGTCCTTTTCCAGCAATCGTTGCGATTGTTGTGATTATATGGGTTGTTTATTTTTTGATTCTATTTTGCCCTCCCATTTATGACCTATTAGAGCATAAATCCGATAATCCTTTCGGGTTTTTCACAAACATGTGGATCCATGATTTGGATGATCAAGGTTACCACATTTTGAATAATACTACTGGAATAATAGTTTTTGGTTATATAGTGAGCATTCAAACATCACGGAAAAACATGGTAATCGTGTTTTTACTTTCTGGAATTTTAACGAGTATTTTTCTGGGGATCTTTGTGAGTTTCATGAATGCTACCCTCACAGAACGTTATGTAACTTGGGCGACTGCACAGGGTGTTATTATTATAGGAGATTTTCATTTGTTTTCCACGGGAGGTGGTGGGGCTTCAAATGCTATTATGGGTCTTTCAGGTTTTAGTTTTGTTCTAGCAGGGTATTATTTCATTCTTTTTATAGTTCGGAATGCACGTGATCTATACCATCGTAATCTTGATTTGTTAAAACAGACTTTTAAAGAAAATTGGATTTTTTTGTTAATAAATTCTGTAGCAATTGTATTTACTTCTTTCATATTCTATGAAAGGTTGGTAGCGGATTTTTTGATGTTTACATATACTCTTACATATCTTTATGCGTTCGTTGAGGGTGTAGGAATACCGTTTCCTTTGTCAAGAGGGCATCCACTACTTGCCCATATATTTGGGGCACTATTTGGATTTCTATTGGGCCTAGTGTATCTCATAGATCGAAACAGCAATCAAGTTCAAGAAGAAATAAAATAGAAAGACAAAAATCTCTTATTAAATTAAAAACACAGTAATTTCTATTTATTTTTCCTTCTGAGAAAGGAGCTGTTTACAATACTCAATAAAAGCGCCCAAAGAGTATTCTTGCGCAGCACCATTTCCTGTAAGTTTTTCTCGGGTATTTATTCCCATAGAGGGAGAGTTTAGAAGAAATAACAGAGGAGATTAAGTATTGTCTGATCATGTTCAGTTCCTCTGAATTGAGCAAGCATTTCGTCAGAGTAATAAAATCGTTTTTTTCGTTCGTAGAAGTGCTGGTTCTCTTCCATTGAGATGAAATATTGAACTACTAATTTAACAGAGAAAAGTAAGAAGGATTGAAGGGATACTGCACAAGAAGCGTCTAAAAATTTTCTTTCAGGGAATTTAGAGAAATACCTCCTCCGCCTGTCATTTCCAGGAACTATACATTTGTCATAGTACTAGATTTTATAATTTTCAAAAAAGCAGGAGAAGACTCTATTTCAAAAACGGTTAGTATCCTGGGGGAGTAATTTCTTTGAAATGATTTCATCCGAGGGATAAGTTTTGCAGTAATACTTCAAGAGTGGGTTTTGGTTTAATACTTCAAAAGTCGTAAAATGCCAGTAAACCGATGTTTTGCTGGAAAGAAACATTTTCCTCCTAATTACTCATTTTTGAGTAGCAATTTCTGCTCCAAAACGAACTATTAAAAAGAGGCCAGAAATTAGGGTTTTTTCAAGGAGATTACCGGAGAAATAAAGGAGACTGGTGGGTTGTTTATTGTATGAAATTTGGATGGAAATTGCTGGGGAAAATATTGGAGTGAAAGAGATTCCTGCCGAGGTTCTGGGGAAATTTCTTGTCAGAACTCAACATTTATTTCATAACGTAGCTCAAACAGTTCTACGTAAACCGAGGGCTAAAATAAAACAAGACGAGTATAAGAGAAATTTACAATTGGTTTTTACTGAATTCAAAGGTGGATCTGCTGTTTGTAAATTAAGAACTTCTGCTCAAATGACTTTGGAGGGACGTCCTTATATGGAACCAGTTGTCACTAAATTCTTTGAAACGATTAATGCTGTGAAATTTGAGAAAGAAGAGGACGGAGTTCAAAAAATAGTTGATACTTACCCTGATAGAGATCAACGAATACGTATCTTAGGGAATTTAAAGACTCTCTGGCCAACAAAAGAGGTGAGAGTAGATTATAAAGCAAAATATCAACAAGAACTTATCTACAAAGAGAGATTGGATATTTCGTTTCAACCAAGAATTCCCAGATGGTTGAATGCCGAATTAAAGCAAATTTCTCAACGGTTGGTAGGTGTGATTACCAGACTTCGAATTGATGGTCCGTCACCATATTTTTATATCCAAGAAGTAGGTTCCACGGGTGTAAGATGCTCTTTGGATGATGAATTAGAGGAAAAAGTCATTACCAATGTGAAAAAACCAGTTTATATTGAGGGAATTTTTGAAAAACACAAAAAACAGAGAGTTGCCGTAAGTATTCAAGATTTAGACATATTAGAGACTACTAATATGTTACCCAGCGAATTTCCCTTTCTAAGTAAACCAGTTGAACTAGATCTTGACTTCGATGGCGATTTTTACGTGGCTACTTTGCCTGAATTGGAACTAACACTCTATTCAGAGACTTATCAAGGATTGAAAGAGGAATTTGAAATTGAAATGGGATATTTGATGGATCATATCCTAACTACCTCTGACGAGAAGTTATCAGAGCGAATGAAGCATGTAAAACAAGCACTTCCCGATTATATCAATGAGGAATAAAAATGACACCTAAAACCTACACTAATACTCAAGCTAGTCGTGCTCTTAACAGAAAAGGATTTCGAGAAAAAAAGGGACGTAAGAATCATAGGATCTTTGAATTAGTCGTAAATGGTAAGATTACTCATATCCGAACTAAGATTAGTCATACAAGGAAAGGAAGTATTTCAGGAAAATTGAGGAAGTTAATGGCAAGAGATCTGAAAATGGATGGTGGGAATCAATTTAACGAGTTTTTAGATTGTCCTTATACTCTTTCGCAATATTTGGTCGATTTACAAGCAAATGGTCATCTACCTTAGGTAGAAAAGGTTAACTTCCCTCATATAAAATCGAATAAAAAAACGTCGTAAAAGGCTCATTTTGCGAAATACTCAGAAAACCACTTGGTAACACTTGCTAATAAGATTATAGTGGGAATTTTAATTTTGCATCATAAAGAAATAAATTCTAATGAAAATTTATAAGAAGTAATTTTCTAATTAGAATATTGAAGTCTACCTTTCAGTTAACAGAGTTGGATGTTTGGGTATTTTAAATTTCTAGTTATATAATATTAGTTGGAGAATCTACTTTGAAAATTAAGAAAATCAGAGTTACAAATTTTAAGAGCTTTAAGGATGTAAAAGTTGATCTTGAAGATATTTCAGTTGTAATTGGGGCGAATGCTTCTGGAAAATCAAATTTCATACAAATTTTTAAATTTTTAAGCGACATAGCAAATTTTGGGTTGTGTAATGCTCTATCTATGCAAGGGGATGTTGAATTCGTCAGAAATATTAAAATTGGTTCATCAGAGAACCTAAACATTAGAATTACTGGTGAATTCGCCTTTAGAACCTTTGGTAGAAGTGAAAACACCGAAGATGTTAATTATTATGGACTAGAAGCGTCCGAATTTGACTATGAATTTTCTTTAGGTTTCAACGGAAAAAATGGAGATTTTAGTATTGTTAAAGATAGTTTAACATTGAACTGCAGACTCAATGAATTGATATTTAAGCCTAAAGATGAAGAAGAGGGTTTCACACTTCAGGAAGAGAAACCAATTGGTTCATGTGAATTGATTCTATTCCAAAGAAAGGGAAAATTATCTTATGAATTAATTATTAATGAAGAAGAAATTCGGTCGAGGGTAGGAATAATCAGTATTGCTGGTCTTGAAAAAGAAATGTTACAAGGGGAGGTTCCGTTTCAGAGTCTTCTAATAGAAAATCCCCATATTTTTCGAGGGTTTGCCAATTTGGATAAACTATTTCGAAGTATCTCTATTTATGATTTTGATCCAAAATTACCTAAAAATGCAGTTCCCTTTACAGGTAAAAGAGAATTAGAGCCAAATGGGAGTAATTTAGCTATTGTCTTGAACAATATTCTACAAGATAAAGAAAAAGAACGGAAATTTATTAATCTGATCACAGATCTATTACCATTTATTAAAAATTATCAAGTTGAAAAGTTTGCTGATAAATATTTGATGTCAAAATACTGTGAAAAATACTCGGTTGATCATTATTTTCCTGCATCTTTAATGTCGGATGGTACAATAAATATAACTGCATTAATTGTTGCTTTAATTTTTGATGAAAAACCCTTTATAATCATTGAGGAACCAGAGAGAAATATTCATCCGTTCCTAATTTCTAAGATACTAAATATCATAAGAGAGGCATCAGAAAAGAAACAAATAATTATCACATCACATAATCCAGAATTAGTGAGAAATGCCGACTTAAATAGCATATTATTAATAGCAAGAGATGAAGAAGGATTTTCAATTATTAAAAAACCCCAGGAGAAAGAAGAAGTAAAAATATTTTTGAAAAACGAAATAGGAATTGAAGAACTTTTCGTACAAAATCTTCTGGGGTGAATTTATGCAGAATGAAAAGCTTTTCATCTTTCTAGAAGGTAATGATGATGAAAGGTTTTTCAATATTATATTAAGGCCAATTTTAACGGAAAAATTTGATTCTATTGAAATAATCAAATATAGTCAATTGAGGAAGAAATTTATTAAGAAGTTTTTGAAGAGCATCGATGAATTGTCTTCTCATTATATATTCCTGTCAGATATTGATGTTAATCCTTGTTTTCCCAAAAAAAAGGAAGCATTAAAAAAAATATATGAATGTATTGTCGAGGATCGAATATCAGTAGTTATTATGGAGATCGAGAGTTGGTATCTTGCAGGATTAGATCCTCAAAGCAGTAAAGATCTGGATATTCCAAATTATGGCGAAACTAATTCTTTATGTAAAGAACATTTTAATGAGATTATCCCATCAAAATTCGATTCTAGAATAGATTTCATGGTAGAGATACTTAAGAGATACGCAATAGAGATAGCAAAACGAAAAAATTCTTCTTTTCGGTATTTTATGAATAAATACATCTAAAAAATAAATTTTGAGAACGAAGAGTGAATATTAGAGCTAAAAACAACCTTAGAGGGGAGATTTAAACGCATTGAGTTTAATATAAGGATTGGGAAAATATCATGAATAATGGATATCCTAATTTAGAACGACGATTAAAACTATTAGAAAACTACCAAGTATTTTTAGGTTTGATTCTTGCCTTGGTTATGCAAATTATGTGGGATTTTCTTGATAGAGAATCCTTAACACCGAGGTTTCTTTTTTTGTCGATAGGCTTCTTTATATTAAGCGTTTTTTGTTTGATAAATATCTGTGGTTTTTATTTCCTATTATATGTTGGAAATAAAACCTTAGCTGTAAAAATCGGAGGAGTTAATCTTGTCTTGGTACCCTTTATATTCATAGGTTTGTTATTTTTCGTTTCTGCGCTCATTCTTGAACAAGACTTTTATGAAGAAGGGATGATAACCGCATTTATTTGTGGTTTAATGATCTTAGGTTATGTTTTCTTTCTTAGGCATCAAACTCGTAAATATTTTCGGAAGAGATAATGGAGCTGGAAAAAGAAATAGAAAATTGACACGATCAATTTAACCGAGAAAAATAATTTCTGATTCCCAGGGGATCAGAAAAATATTGTGGCACAATAAAATTATTTAAAATAAATTTCATCGATTTAAGGGTGCAAAACTCAACGATTTTTCCTCCCCGAGTATCTAAGTATTCGGGTAAACTCCCCTTAGATTCTTTTTCCAGTTTATTCTAAGAAAAGGTTATCTTCCTTAATACTGGAAGATACAATTTATCTTCCGAAATATTGGAAGATAAGAAGAGAATCAAGTCCTATGACTTGATTTTCAAGAAAATGTCCTCGTAGTAGGACATTCTGTTTATTCGTTTGTTTCTCGATGTCTTGCTTTTTAATTGTCCAACCCCACCCACTAACCCAGGTATGTTCCGAAAAAAATGGAGGAACAGGGATGAACAGAGTGGCTGACTAGTTGTTGGCGCATGGGACCCACAAAAAAGAATGATTGGACATATAAAAAGAGTAAAGAGCGAGCATTCGGAAGAGGTTGGACAGCTAAAGTATCTGCCCTGATTGGCGAAAAAAAACTGGAGATGCCTGTATTAGAGTGTGATTAATGTATATCTCCTAATATTTGATAATCAATCGCAAAGGCCTTCTTGTAAGGATGTTTAGGATACCACGTATAATACCCTTGGCCTTGGTCTCTCAAAAAAAGAAAATAATGTAATTCACATAAATGCCAGGTTAGACGTGTAATGCGTCCCGTATCGGAATGTTGGACTTTGGCTTTAATAGAAGCATAATATCTCCTTTGGCATCTCTCTTCCTCTTCAGGTTTTATCCGATACGTTCGTTTTTTTGTCATCGACCGGTAGGTCCTCTTTTGGAATCTCAGTAATGGCATATATTTCTAACACACATTGTCCAGGTTGAAATGAGACGAGACAGAGTTCTAAGTTTCCTCCATTTTTCACATGCTGAAGTTCATTTTGATTAAACATGTCTGTTTTGGGAGGTTCTCTCCGGGTCCGAGCTTTAACTTCGACCTGGATATCAGCTTTCACTAAATCAGGTTGAGTATTGCCCCCTATGACTTGAAATCCGTCATAATATGTTTCTACAAGCGTGTCTTCGACTAGATGGCCAAGAATTTCTTCCTTTACAACAGCAAACCAACCTCCCTGATCATAGGTATTAGTGAATGTGGATTTGGATTTCATTCCCCATTGATCCTTCAACATATCGACTGAAGTATGATCTCTGTAATACCACACCCAGGCTTCAAAGTGTTTTTCCTGTAATTTCTTGGTCTTAATTCTCGTTGTCGTATGAGGAAAGCATTGAATCATGGAATTAATGAAATCAGGGTCTTCGATCTTTTTCTTGAGAGTGAATGCTAGGTTTTCATTTTGTAATGCCTGTCTGCCTGTCTGTCCTATAGAGGCCGTGAATGAATTTTCTAACTCTATTATTCTATCCCACGTCTTGGCCAAACAGTAGTTTAAATTGTCTTTATGAATACCTCGCTCTTCAAAAAAGATCCGTATTTGGACATTCTTGGTTTTTTGATGGAGATATTTGTTAGCACACGCCTCGACTAATTCAGGAATAAGGTTTTCACGCTGGGCTTGAATGATCTGTAATTCTTCCTCGTGTTGCATTTGTTTCTCTTCCTCTTTCTGCAGCTTGTCTTCGACTTTGGCTAGTTCTAGGATATCTTTGTATGAATCTTTGAAATCTAAAATTTGGGCCCATACCTCAGTCAATACCCGTTTTTGATATTGTTCAGATCCGGCTATTTCCGCTCTTACTAGATCTGTTTTGAGTCTCTCAACCTGGTATCTATGTATACGGCGCTTTTCAAAAGCAGATAAATCGGAGTATTCTACAGGATGTTTCCCAAAGATTTGCTTTGTGAGTGTTTGAATATCTCTCTGAAAGCGTTTTTGATCGATTTTAACAGAAGTATACCCATGGCGACTTAGGATGCCTGTTTTGAATGTCGTTTCTTTTTTTTGATGTTCGATGACCGCAGGATGATCAGCAGGTAAAAGAGGAATTTTCACAAAACCCAGAGGAAGACCTGTTATCGCAGAATAAACTTTTAGTAAACAAATTCTGGATTCATAATTGCCCCCCCATGCCTCAAGAATAACATGAGCCACTCCACGCACTAATTTAGCATGCACAGATGACACAATATAGGTGATTTTATTCTTTCGAAATGCAATTTCCTGAAGATCTGAAATAGCAATGATAAGACTTTTGGAATCCATCCCTTGCGCACGTTGTTCTTCATCTTGTTCGACAATATCTCCCTCTTGATAGTCAACCGCGTTATTCACGGTTTCTTGAAACCCAAAATTCCACCAAATCCTAGATCTCCCAAAAGCCTCCTCGGCAGCATCACGACAAAAAACAGCTAATGCTCGAGCACTTTCCGTCTTCCCTAGCCCAGGAAGTCCCGACAAGGGAATAATTGTATTAAGTCCTTTTTCATACGCTTGATTTACTTCAGCCAGAAGAGCAGGAGTAAGATTTCTCCGCCATAGTTTTCCCTCGGTGCGGAGCTTGACTTTTTTCTTTTCTTCTTGGATGATTAGATCATTCTCTAAAAGCATGAATGGACGGGTCCAATAAGCACCTCGTTCTCCCTCGCTGACCTTCTCTAATTCCGCTTGAGTAATTGCCTCGGTCATGGGTTTTGAACCTTATTTTAATCCGTGGGTTGTTTAAACATCGCACGAAGATTTTCTTCCTCGGGTGTTCGGTGGATATCTTTGGATTTTTGCACAAGTGCGGTAACCATGTGTCCTTGAGCGCCACCAGTGAGACTAGACCACGCAGGATATGCTTTGTGCAGAATTGGAGCCATTTCTTGTTTCAAACAATCTTTCAAGAATTCAAATGAAAACCGTAAACTCCGTTTTTCAAACCGGCGGGTGATTCCGATCATGGTAATATTCTTCTGAATGAGCCCTGAGGGCACCCCTTTACGAAACTTCTCGTCCTGCATCACTAACAAAAGTAGATGTGAGAAAATATCCTGGACCGTGACTTCGCGAATAATGGGGTTCCCCTTTTCATCCTTCTCGTTGGGATCATCTATGAGGTCATAGACAAGCATGTCTATGATCCGCTTGAGTTCCTCTTTAGAACGTGCAATATCCTCACCAGCAGCTTTCGCAGCTTTCGCCCAAGCCTGTAATTCGGCTAACGTATCTTGTCGCATCATTTTATTCATTTAACTCCTTGTTATACCATCCTTTTCATTTTGATGACCGCAATAGGAAAAATAGGATAATGGATAAGACAATCAGGCCGAGAATGAATTGAGTCGAAAAAATCTCACCTGTGCCACCTAGTTGAATCTCCTGGAACCATTGGAGAAAGTTAGTAATCAGAAAAAATGCCCCTACCCCGATGACAATGAGAAAAAGCAAGGGTTTAATTTCTTTGAACCACGTGAGAGTATCAGTCCCTTGTTGTTTTTGCACGTATTCTTGCGGAGTTTTTCCATCATCCTCTAGTTGTTTGACTCGGTAAGTAGTTAACGCGAAAATGGCTCCATCATCAAATGCTTCGATATGCTTTTCTCGTGACTGATCTAATTGTTGATCCTTATGTTGTAAAATTGATAATAACTGATCATGTTTCGACTTGGCAGAGGCAAGCTTGGCACTAAGATTGGTGACACGCTGTTCTAACCCTGATATTCGCTCATCTTTGATATCTTCAGGGTTAAACTTCAGTAAATTCGCTAGGGGGATGGCGGGGTGGGCATGTAACTCAATTTCAAATACCTTGGTGGTGTAGGTTGAAATCTCGCCTGCGACACCACGCAACTTGAAGGTCTCTTCTGCACCACTATACGCACGGTAATACGCAAAATAAGCTATTTTTGTTTTGTCTACCCAATATTTTCCTACAAACGCGACCACTAGTACAAAATACCAAGGGATGGTGGCTCGATCTAGCAGAAAAGTAGGATCCAGTTCCGCAAAAATAGTATACATCAACAGGAATTCATAGATGATTAATCCAAACATAGCTAATTGAAGATGCCCCTTGGTGACATTCGGATCGAGATCGATTAATGGTAGAGGAGTCGCTTCAGAGAGAATTGTTTCATGTTCCTGAATCCCCTGCCGCCGAAATGCAATTATTTCTCCTCCTTTTGGAGTCTTTCTTAATGACACATACGTATCATTTTTGGTCGGCAACACGCGGGTGAATTTTTTGACAATCCAGCGATCCTTCAACTCCCAATTACCAGGTTTACGGAATTTCTCCTCCTTCTCATCCTTAAAGCGTAGTTGTAGTTGTTCTTGGAGGGATCCCTTAGTGATGTCAATCCGAAGGCCGTCCTTGTTTTCTTTTCGCGCACGAAACTCATATTTCTCAAAACAAATTTCATTCTCAGCTAGATTGGGGAGAATTTGTTCTTGTGTAAGCTCTAATCGTAACGCTGTCACCCGTTCAGAATCGATTAACTCATCATTCGTCACGGAATCAATTAGATAGATATCACCTTCCAGCTCCATGGTGCCAGCCGTTTCAACGAGTCCAATCCTGCCTTTAAATGCTGAGGAAATCTTTGTTGCTTTGGAGGTAATCGCTTTCCAATGCTCACGCACATTTCTGAGCTGCGAATCACGTGATTTCCGCCATTGATTGGCCCCAAAATAACAGAGAAATGCGAATCCAATGATCAACGGAACCGCATTTTCCTGGATCATGGCAATAAGAGAATAATAAAAGGTCTCTAAGTCCGTAAATAGTTCTTGTTGCATCATTTTGTTTTCATCTCTTTTGATATTTTCTTGTTTTCCAGCCAAAAATAACCACAGAACGCTAAAGCGAATATCATTGAAACCAGCTGAAGCAGGGTTAGCAAATTGTTCCCAATCTCGAATTCATAAATCCCACCAGAGCGGGACCCCAAAAACACTCCTAAGAGGGTAGAGCCAATAATAGCGCTGGTAAGCGCCCCAGCAGAAGTGAAATTCTCTTTATTCATGATCAGTAAATCCTAATATTCGTTTAATTTTCTGTAACCAAGTGCGTTTTTTCTGGTAACTTTGTTGGTTGCGATAGTATCGCGATTGCAACCTATCCTCATGTCTTTCCAAACTTTGGGGTTTAAAGAGAGAATCATCCGCGGCTTTATCCAAAACAACCGCTTTGGTTCCATACCAACTTTCTTTCAGAAACGTAAAAACAAAGAACGAAGCAATAGCCGCTCCTATCGCCGCAATCGTCATGCCTGACAGAAATCCATCCCAGAATTTCGCCCAGCCTTCTAACGCGGGAGGGGTAAGTGTTGGAGTTGAGACATCTAAGACACGCGGTAACTGAGCACTAACTCGAAAACTCCCTACATTATAGAGGGTCTTGCCCCAATTCGTGATCTCGCTCGCTTCATCCGCACGAGTGGTCACGTTTTGATGTTCTGCTTTGAAATAATAGACTTTATACGAATAGACTTCTTCCGTCATTCTAACCCCGATTGAATTCCCTGGCGATACAGTGACATTCAACCCTAACTGCCCAGCGCGATAAATCTTGACATAAGCAGTATAATTCCCATTATTTTTGAGAATGAGTAAGTACAACTTAATGGTAATATTGACCTCAGTTCGTTCTCTAATGGTATAATTCTCCTCCCAGAGCTGAATATTAAACCAATCAAAAGCCGCTAATTGCAAGAATGTATTATTAGAAATATAAAGTTCTTGATCGAAGTGTCGAGAATTATTCACCATAAGTAAAACAGTTTCCCAGGGTAATCCAATCCCGAGAGAATCGATAATGGAGAAATGAACGCGAAAAATGCCATACATTTCACCAATGAGAGTAATGATCTCTAAAGTGGCATGATAGATAGTCGAATTGACATTTTGTAATTCGGATAGAATCTGAATGTTTTGATTAAAGAGCGTGGTATTGGTATTCTCGATGTTACTAAGAATCTCAATTGTTTGATTAAAGATGGTGGTATTGGTATTCTGGATTTCCGAGAGAATTTCGATTGTTTGAGTGTAAATCGTGGAATTTATGTTTTGAATATCTGACAGAATACTAATCGTTTGAGTGTAAATCGTGGAATTCATATTAGAAATATCAGACAGGATCGAAACTGTTTGACTATAGAGAGTAGAATTGGTATTCTGAATAGTTGATAAAATGCTTAGTGTTTGAGTATAAATCGTAGAATTCACGTTCGAAATGTTACTTAAGATAGTTACTGTCTGATTAAAAATGGTCGAATTCACATTCTCTATATTAGATAGAATTGAGATGGTTTGTGTATAGAGAGTAGAGTTGATATTTTGAATATCTGAGAGTACAGTCACTGTTTGACTATACAAAGTTGTATTCATATTGTATATGTCTGATAAGATTGTAACGGTCTGGGTATAGATAGTGGACATATTGTTTGTCAATTGCGAAAGAATGGTTAATGTTTGCGAATATATAGTGCTATTGGTATTGGAAACGTTTGATATGATGGACAGTGTTTGATCGTAAATAGTAGTCATATTGTTCGTTAATTGCGAAATTATAGAGATAGTTTGTGCATATATTGTTGAATTAGTGTTGGATATGTCAGAAAGGATAGAAACAGTTTGGCTATAAATGGTTGACATATTATTGGTCAACTGGGAGAGGATTGTAACTGTTTGGGTGTATAGAGTAGAATTGATATTTTCGATATTACTAATTATGTTTACTGTCTGATCATAAATAGTGGAATTCATATTTTGTATATTGGACAAGATGGTGACTGTTTGCGAGTAAATGGTACTGTTCATGTTGGTTATATCGCTCAAAATAGTGACAGTCTGAGTATAGAGTGTAGAGTTGGTGTTGGAAATATCTGAGAGGAGTGTAAGTGTTTGAGCATAAATAGTGCTATTTACATTATCCAAATCAGATAATATTGATACAGTCTGGGCAAAGATTGAACTATTGACATTGAGTATGGTGCTATTAATATCTACAAATTGTAAAGTAACATTTGTTTGTAAATTACTAATTTCACTACTTAAACTTACCAGTTGACTTCCTATGGTGGTATTTACGTTATCGAGATATATTTCAACACTTACCACTTGATCAGTAATGCTGGTATTTACGTTGCTGATATGGATATCTACATCGATTATTTGAGAGGATAATGAGGCGTTCACATTATCTATATCTTGTGCTACCTGCACTACGTTGTTGAACACATCCTGAATACTGGTTCCAGTGATAAAAATGGCAGTATCCTTGGTGACCGTATATTGGTAGGTAACGTAGGTGCCATTGTAGACAACTTCCTTGTTTGCATTTACAGTAGTATAATTAACACGCACATCATAGGTATCCGTCTCTAAACGGAATTCTACAATTTCAAATGGGAATACAGCCTCAGAAAAGGTCTTAGTGCCTCGTTTCAACTGAATCCAGATTGGATATTCCTGTTGGTTTTGAATTTTTATGGAATACAGAGTAATTTGGATCTCCCTGAAGTATTCAAAGGTCGCAGTAGTATTCTGGTAAACGATATTATCAAAGATATCAGTTACCGTCAAATTAAAGACCATGGATGTATTTAGGAAATAGACATACTGCTCATACAGTCGAACATCATCAATATAGGTCTTAAACATATCAAAATCAAGAATATACCCACTTTGGTCATGGTAGATAATTTTCATGAGTCCTGGTTCGGCCACATCATACTCTAAGGTTATGGTTTCACCGTGAATATAACATAAATGTCTCCTGCTTAAATCGAGGAATGGAATAATGGTTATTTCATGACTATCTACTGTTAAATCGTATAAAAATGGATCTAAATCAAACACATATTGTTGAGCGGTGCCGTCAATCACTACATAATACACAAATTGGTTATACACAGTACTCAAATACCCGTATGTGGCAGTATCAATGAGTAAAGGTTCATCAATATAATAAAGACGAATTTGGTCTGTCCAAACGAAATTATCCGCTTCTGGTTGACCGTCACCTCCGACTTCATCAAATCTGAGTTCAAATCCTCCCTGTATTCCAAACCAAGAGGAAACCTCAGTAAGATTCCACGTAACCGTAACCCAATCTAATTCACCAGTGCTTAATGGTAAATTCGTTAAAGTACCAATATATTGATCAGTTTGGTTATAGAGAGATACTGACAAATCGCTGACATTTGTCCTCAATCTTATACTAACAAATTCGTAATAATCGGCATCAATGTCATCTAGGTCATGAAATTTAATTCTAAAATCGGTAACCGTACCCATAGGACTAATCATATTTACTCCTAGTGTTTGATTATCATTAGCATTGGTGTAGGTGGCTCCGTCATCCCAGTTCTCGGTAAAATCAATGCCTCCGATACCAAAATTGGTATAATTCTCTGTCATGAAGTAGTCGTAATACTCTACTTGTATAGGAGTGAAATGTGAATCAGTATATTCATTGGTGATTAATGAAGTGATTCTGTATGTGTACTCCATTTCTTCCATTTGATTAGAGGATGGTAGTGTGAACGAGACGTGTATTCGACCATTAGCATCTGTAATAGTATTGTATGAAAGCATGGTTGAATCTGATGATCTGTCTCGTAGTTTAATATTTACTGGATGGTATGGTACGGCAGGATTATTGTATAAATCAATATTACGAATAGTAGCGAACATACCAGTCTCCATGAGATTATTGGCATAACCAGTAGTTCTGACCTGACCATTTGCTTCCCAAGTCTTAAAATCATCTATAAAGATTTCTTGATTGGTAGATGAGGTAACAAAGGCAATATTGTAGCCACCAGTATCACCAGTGATATTATATCGTTCTATATGTTTAATCCACCTGTCTGTAATTGTTTCTAGTACTTCGTATTGCCAACCATCGTTCTCCCACCAATAGAAATAGATAGGACTGCTAGTTGTCCTGTAGTAGGCGAAGGTGAATGTATATTCCGCAGGATAGACATAGGAGTCGAGTGAGCAGTAGGTGCTTATATCGTTGTCAGAAGTTAAATTGAGAGCAAGTGAACCATCAAAAATGATACTTGACGTTAAATCAACAGTCCATTCATCACTTGACGTATTTGCCCAATCGTATTGCCACGTGCCTTCAAAATTCGGATCATATAAATACCGAGGTGTTGTTTCGTAAACAGCATAATAATTATTCTCTGTTGTTATCTGAAACGTGATTTGATATATTGTAGGAACGGTATTGTTAATCCAAAGATTGTTAGAAGCATCATATCCGAAACTAGAGGGTACTGGATCAATAACATACTCATAAAACTCGCCAGCAATGCTGGTAGGAGTGTATATCTTAATTTGAGTACCATAGTCAAAACTATCTACTTTTAATTTCAAATTGTAGGTTTCGGAGCTAGTTTGTAGTCTCTCAGCTCTTGGATATGATTCTACAACGTCAGGGACGAAAACAGTATATTGTAATCCTACTATTTCTATACGATCTGTCAACCATGCTTCTTCAACTAATCCAATTGTATCAATGTCTATTGTCTCATAGAGTTGTGAATTGACGTTGAATACCTTATTCGTTATATTTACACCAGTAAACCCATAACCTGCAGTGTTTACACCTACAGTTTTTACTTGGTAACGGTAATATAGATACCCTTCAGCATCCATATAATTTTCATCAACTGGGAAGGCAATGTCTGAGTAAATTTCTACGTATTCTGCTGGCGCAGTACCATCTTCGTCTGTTGTCGTATAGAAAGTATTTACATAGAAAGTTCCTGCGTGCCGTGCTAACACTCTAAGGTTAAATTCAAAGAATGTAGCTCTGCTCGGAAGTGGTACTGACCCAAGTGGTAAGTTACTTGCTAGCATGGACATATTATACGCATAGGTATCATTCTGACGTATAAATGTAAGACTATTATCCCAAAATATGGACCTATTATCTATATCTAGTTTAAATATTTCATCCCAATTAACATCATCAACTTCTGTTTCCCATATAAGTTCCGAATCTTTATATGTATCTTCTGAATAACCAGCCCAAACACTCAAGATTTCTGGAGTTTGGTTATTAAAGTAGTGATCAGTCTTTATTGTCTCTGCAGTCTTCCAAGCCACTTCTTGAACAGAGGCAGAAATTGGATCATTTTCCTCTAAAAAATTATTCTCAAAGTTATTTATTTCTGGTGTTTCTGTGTTTAAATCGGAGTTAGTGTTTTCTTCTGCTGTCAATTTGTCTATAGTTGTTGTTTCAACAATATTTTCATTTTCAAGTAAATTAAAGCTGTTCAAAAATGAAAATATAACGATTAATGATAGCATTAGAGCGAATGTCTTACTTAACTTCATTATCATCTTCTCCTTCTTTTCTTGTTACTGTTATACATAATATTGATAGAAACCATAACAAAGTAGCAAATAGTCCCAATTGTATATCTAATGTTCGTAATCGATTCTATTTTTTCTACTTTGATTACTCCAACTGTTTTTATCTCATCTGGTTTTTCTGTTACGTTAATTTCTTCGTTCATAATAATATTCTCTTCTAGTTCTAGATCATATTCTTCTACAGATGTAAAATCGTTATAATCCACGTTAATTATCTTATATATTGTGGTGGTATCATCCAAGTAGACATCTTCGTCATTATAGTATTCGGTCGTCTCTATTTCTTCGATCTCTGGTTGTGGAGATGTTATAATCAAAATAAAAATATAAATTACTGTTTTAGTAGTAGCATTACTAAAATTCATTACGTTATCATAAACAGCACCATAAAATACTAAATTCGTTAAGTTGTAGATATTCCAAGTGTAATAATTACTTGTTGTAAATTGTGTTCCATATATTCTTGTTTGGTTTACCCACCATTCGTACCCATCCGTGGTTCTTATACCACTTCCAGAATCAGTGGCTAGATTGGATACGGTTATTGGAATCCCAGAATTATATAATTCATTAGTATAAATGACATTAGATTCTGGTGGTATGTTGTCCTCATAGAAAGTATAGGTGGCTTGTACTGAATTTCCTGCCTGATCATAAAGAGTTAGAGTAACTACCTTGGCACCAGAATACCCACTTGTTATTGTATAAGTAAGACTAAAACTATCAGAAGTGCCAGTAATGCTAGTATCATCAGGAGTATCACTAAAAGCTAACGACCCATTTGCCTTTTCTAGACCAAAATTATCAGTCACATCACCGATCACTAAAAAGTTTGTAGGAGTAGCTCCCATATTATCTGAGTAATAACCATTATCTATAGTTGCTCCAACTGCATAGAGATAACCAGAAGATTCAGAGCCTCCAATATTGGTAAAAGCAGGGTCTATTAGGTCTACAGTATTTTCATAATCATTAGCATAAACTCCTGTGTTTCCTACCACATCCTGAATTTGAAGGGTAAAATCGTAATCTATAGATGAAACAGTAACTGTTGGACTCCAAGTGTTACCAGCTTGATAACCTGAATTAGACCACCCTCCTCCATTCACTCTCCAAGCAAAGTAGTAAGGAGTAGCAGATAAACCAGATCCTGAATCACTAGCATCGGATCCAGTCAATAATGGAGTGTTATCATTAGTTATATCTGCATAAAAAGTTCCTGATTCCATAACAACTGAGTGTCCAGTGGGAGCTGTCCGATCCAATCTAATATATTGTTCTGTTCCTCCTCTATTTCCGACCATATCATCTGCAAAAGCATAATATTTATCTTGTGTATTATCATATTCGTCATCGACGTATGTTCCTGTCGTTTCACCAGTATCCGTATGATATCTATATTGATCTAAATAAGATTTAGACGAGGTATCACCATTTAGTCCTGAAGCAATTGTTCTAGCAGTTTTCCAAGCACTAGCAGAATGGTCATAACTATTTAGATAAACTGTTTGTAGCCCACTTGCGGTATCTTGAACAACAGTGTAGTCGATATTAGTCCAGCCATAGTCCGATCCAGACATGATAGCCCAATCGTTATCGTTAAAATTCCATGTTATAGTAACTGTTGGTGCTACTGCATCTTCCGTCATCGTAATAGAACCACTAGCATCATTTCCCACATTATCATAAATTACAACAGTAATTGATCCTGTGCTGTCATCATCATTGATCGTATAAAGACCAGTGTAAGGTGATTCTGTGTCTTCAGCAGGATTGTCCGCTCCAAAACTCCCAAAATCTATTCCTCTTACTCCTGCTCCTCCGTCTGTCCCAGTGGCAGTAAAAGTCATCGTTCCGTCAGTGTCAAAAGAATCAGAGAAGAATGCCTCGTTGTCTGCTATTACTCCAAATATCTCATCAACATCTCCTCCTTCAGAATATCCAGACATAGCATCAGTTAAAGTTGGGTCTACTAGATCTTCCGTCATCGTTATAGTGACTGCTGATGCATCAGCATTACCAACATTATCCTTAGCATAAATATTTATTGAACCAACTGATTCTGTAGAGTCCGTTGAGTATTGTCTTGAATAAGGATCCGTTGTATCATCCCATAAGACCTCATCATCCCAAGCAGAAAATGAGACTGCATATATATCAGAACCAGATCCATCCGATGCAGTAACTACAACAGTAAATAACTGATCTGTAGCACCCATAAGATCACTAAAATAGACTGTTTGACCACTTCCAGGATAATAGATATACGTGTGCGGTGCATTTTCAGTAATAGACGAAAATGTAGTATCTGGATACTCATTATCCCTACTAGATTCTATTGCTATTCCAGCTGCTGTAACATCAGACCCAGTAGATCCTTGAATCGTCACATCCCAATCACAGTCTGCGTCAATCGTATCATCAGTATAATCCGTCCCTGCAGTCGGTGTAAAGGCAATAGAGTATGCTCCAGCGTCAATATCAGCATCATCATATACATCACCTAGATCTCCTGCATTAAACCACAACTGAACAGTTTGGCCATCTCCTGCGTCATAATCTGAATCAAATGTTTGACTAAAACCTTCGTATTCTATAGATCCAGATGCCGTGGCTGTATGACCACCAGCAAACCAATCACTATCATCTATCTGACTTGCTGTTCCTCCATATTCATACGCATCAGGATAGGAAACAGTTAAAGATACAGCCTCTAAATCATCTTCAATATCCGCTGCTGATTGCTCATCCTTCCAACTAGAACTGGCAGCTGAATCATCACTTACGAGAGCCCATACATCCATTAAATTATACCCTGCTCCACCATCATCGTAATAAGCATACCCAAATTTAACAACCAACGTCCAAACGACCTGCCAACCATTAGTAATAGAATTAGGTATACCTGTAGCTGAATATTTATATGGACTGGCAGTATTCACTGTTATTAATGCCGTAAATTGCGTGTCATCTACAAAATTGTCGGAATCATAATATAATCGAAAACTATTAGTGCCTCCAGCCGTATCCCCAAATACCATATAAAAAATATTCAAGTCCGCCTGCCCGTCAGCATCGGTACCTGTCATTGTTGCGGAGAATGCAATACCTGCATATTGATCACCCGATGGATAGGCATCTATTGTGCATACTGGACTAGTATTAGGCACAGTATACGTAAACGACATCTTCGGAGCGTAAGCATTGCCAGCAAAACTTTGGTCATATACTCCAATCCGATCGTTTTCTCCTGGATCAGCACCAATTGGCCACATACGAATTGAAATATAATTATCTGCTGCTTCTCGATTATCCATCCAGTCATCGATAATAGAATCGTCATTACGCCAAATCGAATAGCCAGAAGCATCATCTCCATCTAGCCATATCTGTCTATTTGGGCCATAATACGCTGTATCGGAGTAACTATTTGAGGACTCTTTAGCAGTATTGGAATCGTAATTCCCACGAATATTGTAGGCTTTCGCCCATACTGCTTCCGTTGCCTCCATGGTTTCCAATCCGAACCTCCACTGAATTACTTCGTCAGATGTTGTTAATACCACGGTAGTTATGCCTGTATTGAATGCAATGAAAGAACGCATCTCATCCGCATCGTTGTAATATCCATTGAATATAAAATTATCTACATTTCTCCACGTGGATCCGTCTATATAGAGATCTGAATCGTCCGTTGAATATTTTGTCCCTGTGACAGGATCTATTTCAATAATAGTATTGACAGAGTAAGCACCAAAGCCATACATCCCTGCTAATAAGGTCTTTCGGGTCGAGCCATCAGGCATTAGTTGATCATGAAGTTCTAGATATTTTTGGGTAAACCCTGCGTCCTCCATATCAGAGAACGTAAATACCATAGTTTCATTATTTTCGGAAATTATTTCTATTCTTGAATAAAAATCTTCCAAATAGATTCCAGCTTGCCATGCTTGTGCAATACCTATCGACAACTCGTCAGTTTCATTACTTAAAAGAAAATGATCTGGCTGATAAGGAGTTCCATCGCTCTGCGGACTACTGGTTATTTCATATCCCATCCCGACGTCCTCGAAGTCCTGATTCCTACACCTAAATTCAGTAATCTGGTGGAACAACTGATCAGTAAGGTTAAATTTGAAACCGTGTTTAAAGTCCCAAATTCTTCCCATAATCGTTATCCCATATGTAGTATAGTATAATTCAAATGTATCATCCGTTATACTAGTATGTAAAGTATTTCGAGGATCTACAACTCCCTGATAAAGAGAACGATCATTTAAAATCTTATCATACCACGTTCCAGTCAGTTTGGCAAAGAGATGTGGGTAGATCGCATAAAGTGGCTGGTTAAAATTAGGCAATTGTCCATTCAATAATCGTGGGTAATAAAGATATTGCCCATGTCCCCAGTCAAAATCGGCAAAATTTAGATAGAAAGCCATAACACCAGCAATTCCTTCGATCCCTACTGCCCAGATCGTTGTATTATCTAATGACGAAAGATAATTAGAAATTTGTGTTAAATTGCTAGAAGTAATAATAGAGCCGTCTGTTAATCGAATAATAAACTGAGTAGGGTATTCTTCTGCTGTAACCCAATCAGTATTATCAATAATACCTGTTTTATTAACTAATGATGAAGAATAAACAGAATACTCGTTACTTGAAGTATTATAATAATGTTGGTAAGTCTGCCCTCTTGATGCGTTTAATTCTTGATAGCTACTATTAATATCAATATAATACCCATCAATCTGCCCTGTCGGATCAACAATCCAAATACGAGTATCATTACCCTCCGAATCAACAGTTATATCGGACGAGACCTTGGAATCTATTATGCTAGATCCAAAACCTGCAACTTGAGTATTTTGCTCTATTTTGTCATAATAGTATTTATTATTATAATTTGTGTGACGAGAATAAGTCTGATTTTCACCCCTAAGAGGCGAAACCTCAACAAAAATTGGGTCTCGAACTGACACTTCATTCGAGTCAATCGATTTCTGGACCATCATCCCGAGGAATGAAAACGTTATTATCGATAATACTAGTGGTGGAATTACTTTTTTTCGCATTTTAGTTCTCACAGGAGTCACTTCCTCTCTCTTTCTTTTGATAATTCTTCAAGAATTTGGGGGTATTTTTCCTCTAAACTAGTGAAAAATCTTCGATAATATTCGTGCCATTGATAGGTGTTGTTTTCTATGGTATACATAACAAAACTGAATAGAATAGTGAAAATAACAATAAATATTCCTATAATTTTTAGGAAGGGGTCAGGAGGAACAGAGTCAGTCAAAATAAAGACTAGAAGAATCCCTGCATAAATGACAAAGAAAGTTAAAATGCATTTTAGAAGCAATGAGCCATGGTTTAATACAAACAATGTTACTTTATGTTTTGAAATCATTTGCTATGTCCTCGCTGATTGGTTTTCAATTCACGCAATTCATCTAACGCCCGATTCAAAGCCATAGAGATTGTATAGTCCACGTCGTCTTTGTATTGTTCTAATAACAGGGAATTTTCGTCAGAAATCAAGATCGCTCGTTTCGGGGGAACGATTACCTTGATGAGTTTTGATGAACCAATTTTTTCTAGGATCAAGTGGTTACTCAATTGTTCAGTCATGAAAAGTCAACTCGCAGAAATTCCCCTGAAAGACAAACTATTTATAAAATCCCGCGTATATCTGGATATATATGGACAGGTATAGTCATGAGCTCAGAAATTGATGAAAAAGTTGGAGTTCATCTCTATCTCGAGAAGGAGTTACTCCAAAAAGCCCGGGAGAAGTGCCTGAATTTGTCTGCATTTTTACGAAAAAAATTACGAGAAGAACTCGGGGAAGACTACCAAGCGTTTTAGATGAGTATGGAGGTCACAATTCTTTGAATCGCGGATCAACAAGTAAATCTGGATTGGGAAAAATAATTTTATTAATAGCTCTGGGTATAGTTGTAGTTCTCCTTTGGAATATCTTGGAAAATCAAGCCAAGGGAACTTCTTCTCCAATAGATGATATTGGGGTCTTATTGGGAAAAATAATTGCATCTCAGATCACAATAGGTACACTTGAGATTCCCCTAGTTGGCGTGATTCTTTTGTTTACACTCGGGGGGATCCTATTTGCAGGTGGGAGGAAATAATCATTTATGACTCAAGAGAGCTCGCCTTTCACTAAAAGGAACGTCGCAATGAGGCAGCTTGGATATAATCATAGATCTGGATTATGAGGAACTGACTTTCCCTCAACTTTTCTCCAAACAATTTCTTCCCCACAAAATTTGCACGTAGGCACTAGTAAGTATAATAAAGAAAATTGCCAGAGACAACCCAATAATCTCAATGATGTTTTGTTTTTTTATCAAATTTCACTCAATAGGAGAAAATCTGAGAATAATCTTATCTTTCCTGAGATAATAACTTTTATTACATCTTCCGCAATATAAAGCAGCATATTCTAAATATATTAATTCATTTTCACAAAGAGGACATAGTGCTGAAAGTTTTACTGGCTTCCTATTACCACAGTCGAGACAATATTGATTCTTATCTTGAATATTCAACCATAAGTCTTTTGATCCGCAATAATTACATGTAAGAATTGAGAGTTTACCAGGATAAGTTCCTGTCTTTGACCATTGTTTAATTTTAAATTTTTCAACAAAATTCTTTTCTTTAACATAATCTTTGAGTAGAATTCTAATAATACTAAAAAAAGAATCAAGATCACCCTTTGTATAGAATGGCTGCTTTTTATTCTTTGTTGAAACCTGAACTGTGTCATTTGGATAGATTATAATAGTGAAATTGAGACTAAACATTTTTTCTTTAAATCTAAAATATCCGCAATGAAGTTTTTCCCATCCGTTAGGGGAGAACTCTAAAAAATTCTGATATATAGGTTAAACATGCTCCGACATTCAAAAAATGCCCCAAATACCCTAAAAAGCCGCCTTTTTTTAAGCATTGTGCAATCCAGATCAGTAGAACAGAGTTTATTCTTCAACCAGAATCACTGTGGTAGTATCGGTTTTATTTGAGAAATAAGGACATTTAATCGGACAATTGGAAATTTCCTCTTGATAATGTCTACAATAACTCGTTTCCAGTCTTTTCAGTTCATACTACTGAAATGTGATCACATTAGAGTCATCTAGATCGAATGAGAATTGATTCATTAGGTTACTCGGGCGCAAATGAAAATCTTTTATTATAATTGATTATCGTGTAGATTCCCCCTAATATGAGTAATAGCATTGAGGCACCCCTTATAATTGTTATTTGGGAAGTTTCTGGCATAACTATACTCACAATAGTAACAATGAGAATAAAACCTAAGAGTAATATTCGAAGTAGAAATTTTACCTGATCGGACATCCTACATCCTATTAGTCATTAACTTTGAAGTTTAAAAAATATTCTCTCCTTTTAGATATATTCAATATCTATTCCTTCCCTAATTTAAATACTCGAAATATCAAATCTCAATAAAAAGATCATGTTTCTAAATATTCTTTGCAGTCTTTTACAATCTCTTTAATTAATGCTAATTGCTGTTCTTTAGGTAATTTGTCAATAGAAAATCCAAATAATTGTCTAAGTAGAGTTAAAATCATGTCTATTGCCTCACGTTCTAAAGAAATAAAAAAAGAATTTTATTATTAATTAATATAAATATTCTTGTTGTCTTGTCTTTTTTATCTTGTCTTGTCTTAGTATTTAGTGGAAAATATGGATGAAAAAAAAAAGGATGATCTGAAACTTTTTTGATCTAATCAATGCAAAAAATTTTAATGTTGCATCAACGTTTGCAGGAATTTTCTTAAATGGAGAAAGGCTCACCTATCGTTTCCCTCCTTGGCTAAAAGAAATGTGGCAATTAAACAGCTAGGATAATCATAGACAGAAATGTAGTAGTCGCCGTTGTAATAAGAGTAGTTCTCGAAGACGAGACAGACCTGATAAGTCCATTCGTCAAAATCTACGGAGTCGGGGGAAATATCAATCTCATACTTCTTTTCCCAATAATCAATAAACCATTGTTTCCTATTGTTGGTAATTTTACTGGTGGAGTGGACCTGTCGAATCGGATTGTAAGAAAGACTAGCGACCACTTGAGGATCCAACACAGCAAAGATTCTGCCGTGATAATAAGGATCTTGGGATTCAAAGGCCTTACTCACTTCAGTCAACGTCATAAGTCGTGTCTTGTGTCTCGCTAGAAAATCATGGATCTCCTGTCGCCGTTGGTCCGCATATTTCTGAATGTCAAGTTGTTCTTGGTAGGATGGATCGATTGTCATAGCATCACCCCTTTACTTAATAAAGAATTGAGGAACTCCATAGATTTTCGCTAGAGTCTTCGTCTCAATGAGTGTTCCAAAATCTATAGATTGACATACTGAATCAAGAAAAACACCTACAGTCCAGCTTATTAGGAAAGGAATACGGGTGTGGTTATAGGTTAGATAGAAATGTCCCGATTGGTAACTAATAATACTGATATTAAATGTAAGCGATCCTTTAAATTCAGTGAATTCGAATTCTACATCTACAGTCCAATATTTAATGCTAAAGAAATCACTAAACCTGTCTGCTAATACTTCAAAAATTATCTCATCATCAGTATGAACTAGAATTGTTACATTCGTGAAGAAGAAATTTGCTAATGGAGGGTCGTCAAGGATTTCTGATTCGATCTCAATGAGATAATTGGTTTTCAGAAGTTCATTACCTTCATAGGCAAAACAGAGGAGTTCGATCACCAAAAGGATCAGTAGAAAGCCAATCAACGCTTTCAATCTTTTATTTTTCATAGATGAATCACCCGGATCTCAGGATTAGCACCTTGAGAAAGCCAATTCGCAACTTCTAAGCGATGACAATGACGAATTTTTTTCTCAGAGCACATTAGGACCGTTTTCTGACGAGTAAAGAGACTTTGATAGAGAAGGAGTTCGCCTGTCGTAAAGTGGGAAAAGAATTTTAAGCGCCAAGCTCTTCGATTGTCTTTGAAAAGCTTCCAAAGAGAATTAGGATTCCCGAATTCTCGTCTATGTTCGTAGTCGATTCCATAGCCAAGGAATTTCATCGCTAGGTTCTGGTCTTGTCCGTTAAAATCGGAATTCCGACTGTAGCGAGAGAAACGAATATCGATGACTTTCTCGATTTCGTGTTTCAATAACATATTAACCACTGTCTTAAACGAACGAATTGAATACCCAATAGTGTAGAGAAAAAGGGTTCCAATTGCTCCAGTGGTAGGCAGATAGAGAGCTAAATTTTGGGGTTTGGTTTCATACATATTTTTTTCCTCTATGTGGTTTATTTTTGAAAAACAGTTTAGATTGATGCTCGTAAATGAATCCCTTCCGCTTTAACCGAGGAATCGTCCCATTGACGGAACCTGGAGAGACTTGGCAATTTTTCGCTAGGTCCTTTCGGGTTTGTCCAGGATGATCCTGGATCGATCTCAAAATGAGAGCTTGAAGTCTTGGGAGAACAACTTCAATCTTGTCTCTACTCACCCGTGCTTTTCCAGGATCTCGAGTGAAATGTGGTCCAGAATTAACAATTTCAGTAATCCGAGATTCTAAAGTGAAGACGGTCTGCTGTAAAGAAAAATTTCGTCTTATAAGTTCATCTTCCCGTTTGGACATGGAGTCAATAAGTTCGCTATGAGATCTAAGTCCAGCAGCTAATTGATGACTATTCTCAGAATTTTCTTTGAGACATTCAGCAGTTTTAAGTTGATTTTCGTCAACTTTATTCAGAACCTCGACTGTCTTGTCTATAGTTTTTCCATTGCGAACAATGTCCTTTGCTGAGTCTCGGAACCAATACTCGTTTTTGGCTTTAAAATCGCAGTCTTCAACGTAATTATCAATATCCTCTGTCGAATACTTTGGGGCGTGAGATTCGAGTTCTTTCTTGTCGTCCGAATTATCAATACCAAAGCGTTCTCCATGAGAATTGTATTGAAGTTCAAACGCTCGAATTGCTATGGGATGGTTGGGGATTGCGTGATGGGTTTTCTTGATTTCTAAGCGAGAACGACGTTTCAGGTCATACAACGCTAACCCAGGATATTTATCCTCCAGAAATGCAGTCACTTGGACCGCTAAATCGTCAGCAATGGCATTATTACTGAATGGATCTGGACTGGTTACTTCTAAAATTTGAATAGTGACTTTTTTAGTGTAAATATGAAAATGACATTCAATATTATGGAGTTTCAAGGACCCTCTATACCATTTCCAGTTCCTCATTCCCTCCTTGGATTCTAACCAGTTGGTTTTTTCTAGCTGTTGGAAAAAATCTTTGGAATGCCTTTGAATTTTACAGAGATATAGATAATCATGGCTGCGAATGTGATGAGGATCAAATTTAGCAATCAATTCCTCAAAAGACGGTTTTTTGCTCGTGGTTTCATGGGTAGTCTCAAAATTTTCTCGTGGTTTTTCAGAATCGGAAGGAATTGAGACTGAGTAAGACTCAGAATGAGACTGAGCATCATGAGCATTTTGGATCAGATCGTCAGGTTTTCCAATCGGGGCAGTTTTGCTCGTTGACTCATATCGGGTCTCACAGTTAGATCCATTGGTTTGTACATTGGAGGAAATTTCCGAAAAATGAGACTGAGAGTGAGACTCAGAATCTTGCACAAAATTGGGTTTTTCGGCAATCGGGGAAGATTTGCTCGTGGATCCAGAAATGAGACTCGACGGGATACCCTCCACCAGGAATTTGAGACTCGAATTTTTCAACCTGGGATTGATTTCATATTGAGCTGGAGTTCCATTATTGACCTTGAGGATTAACTCCCATTTCTCCAACTGCTTGAGCTTTCGATAAAAGGTAGCTTTAGATATACCAGTTTCTTCACGGAAGAGACAAGGATAATTATTCGTCAATAATCTCTTTAATATAGTAATATGTTTAGGATCAAGTTTTTTCTTCTTGGGGAGTAAATCTTGTCTATACTTTGGATGTCCTCCTCGAGAAAGTCTCACTTTGGAGGTTGAATCTTGTCTATACTCAGTCTCATTTTTGAGATTTTTGAGACTATCAGTCTCAATCTTGTCTCTACTTTCGCTAGAATCTATTCTTTTTCCGATTTCAGGTATAACCCGAGGTGTACTAGCGGACTTTAACGAGAAAAAACTCCTCTTTTCTTGTAAGCGATCTTGAGCAGTCTTAAAAGTAGGAATAGCGTCGATAGCTCGTTGGTATTTATGTAAAGCTTGAGTAGCAATCCAACGAGATTCCGCTTGAGTATAATTTGCTTTAGGAAAATTATTAGTAATCTCATTAATTAATCTGACAAAATATCTCTGATCGTTCCTTCCAAACCAATTCAAAGCAAAACGAAGAGCGCTTTTTCGGGTCTCATCGTCAGTAGGTTCCTTGGAAGGAAATTCCCTCAGTCCAATTTTCCTTTTACGCTTTTTCTTCTTCTTAGGTTCGGATTTATTATTTCGATAGGATATTATGGCCTGAATCTGGAGCTCAGCTGTTTTACGAGGAAAACTTTCAGGCATGTAAGCGAGTAACTCATCTATACAGCTCTCTATATTGTTTGTTTCTGGGTTATATAACCCATTAACAATCATTTCTCCCAATTCCCGAGGAGAAGGCATATCGTCTATAGCCTCGGTCAAAATAACCCTCCCACGAATGAGTAGTAATACTCGGTATTAAGGAGGTGTTTTCTTGTCTCTTCCTTAAATATCCACCAAATAATATGTAGACATTACGTCGGGAAAAAATATTCAGAAGTACAGAAACAACCGCAAAATAAACAAAATTCTAAAGGATGAATCAAGAAAAAACAGAAATAGCACTTCTCACTGAAATATGAGAAGAAAGGAAAATTACATTAGAATTTTCGGCAATTGATTAACTTTTTTACCATTAATACGATATTCTAAAGGATTGACACCTTCTTGACGTTCTACAAAACCTGAATCAACAAGACGATTCAAATTCGTTTGGATCGTTGAAATACCAATCTCTTCTTTCAAATAATGGGTATAAAGCTCCTGGATTTCACGAGCAGTAAGGAAATTTGGATTTGCACGGTTGGAGACAATAGATAGAATGCGCTCTTTCTTGGTGTCAAGATCAGATAACGAAACTACCTTGGGTAAGGAAGAGGAATCAAAAATGGTTTCTTCATGAGTTTCGTTTTGCATAAGCAAGGATTCGATAAGATCATCAATTTGCTTCTGTTGACTTCTAGATAATTCTAAATATCCTTCAACTAAAGTATGGAGCGGTCCAAGACGTATCTTGCGATCAAACGCAACAGTAATCTTACCATTATTCGCAGTTATTTTAGAACCAGTTTCACGCATATTTTCTACACGTCACTTGATTGATTGTTAAGTAATTCAGAGTAAATATATTCATTCATACTTATCTTTCACAACTATTACGAGGAGATTCACCCTAATAAAGATTAATCAATACCCAAATATTACAAAAAACGATTGCTACCGACAAAATTAAAATAAAACGTTCACATGTAAATCCAATTTCACCTGTGAAGATGATTTCACATAAATTAGAGTGAATAGATAGAAATTGACGAAATGCTAAAACAGAGAATTATCCTGTCTTTAAAAGGTAAAAATAGGCCAAAAATGTCTTTAATTTTAAAATTATCATAGATTTCCTAAATTTTATCTGACAGATGATCAATCCGATGTGAATGTTGAAAATAAACTTCGCAAGGAAATTCTACTAAGTTCCAATGGAAATAAGGGGGGTAGTGTTAATCAATGTGAATAAGCAAGAAAGAAAAATTTAAGAAAATATACTCATTTAATCAAGTAATAATTCAATATTAATTAAATAAATGATTAATAGTAAACTATCTTTCTAATAAAGATCATTTTACGCTAAGAAAAACATTTTAGACCTAGATTTCCAGTGAAACAAATGCGTGGAAAAAGGCACAAATTTGTGAAAGGAAAAATCTTAGCGAAAAAATTATTCCCAATATATGTGAAACGAACTTTCCCAAGAGTCTCGTACCGTCAAAACCGTTCAAAGGATGAAATTCTTTATCTCACCACTAGGATGTTCAAGAATACAAAAGATCTTATTGACCTCATACTGAAAATCTTAAAAAACATGACAACCTAAATTAAACAATTCAGTTTCAAAATGTTCTGGCGAAGAGAAATGGGCCGATATATGGATGAAATGCTAGTAATCGAAGTAGAAGAGGAAATGACAACTGAAAGTCATCCTCAAGGGATAATCTCTAGTTTTACAAATCAAACCGACTTAAAAGTGTTTACCGCATTAAAAGAACACCAACCGGCAACACGGATGGAACTGTGCGATAAAACAGGAATAGCTCGAACGACAATTTATGATGCCTTAACAAGACTTATGGTCTTGAAAGTCGTGACAAAATATTCGCCCCCTGTAAATAAAAAAGGTAGACCCAAGGTATTTTATCGGACCATCTCAGAATAAACTCTTTTTAACGTCTAATTAATATATTCATCATTTCGGGTTATTTAACGAAACAACTCTGATAGACTATTTTATCACACCTTGGATGGAATAAAAAGAAGCCTGGACGAAAAATAATATTTTTTTGTCTCCAGGTCATCATAAAAGGTCCCTATAAATTGGTTTTTAATTTTTCTAAGTTCAAATTTAGGGGAGAGGTCATCTTCTACTCGCTTGGATCCCCAATTATGCACTCAAGATGAAGAAGATAGAATATCACCAGATGAGCTAGATATGGCATAATCAGGGGGAATGATATGGTAAGATGGAGTGGAAAATAGAACATTACACATATGGTAAGATCCCTTAAAAGGGTACAGGAAAAGGAGCATGTTATGACATTTTCCCACACCCGCTCTGGCTGCCTGTCCAGCCCGATTCTATATATATATATTCTATTTCTTACCATATTATATATACCATCATATCATGATAGTACCTCTTTTTATATATACACAATTCACGAAATTTCACTTCTTCGGGGTACTACTTGGTAGATAACACCTCTCAGGCCTTTTTTCCACTCCCATAATTTTTAGTCGTTGGAAAATGCTTAATAGACAGGTTTCGCTTTTCGCATAGCTAGCCGTAGATATTCCATCGGAAATGTGGGGGTGGTGGTTTGAAAAATATTTCATTGAACGAAATATTTTTCATTTCTTACCATATGAATATACTCTTTCCTCCATTCTCTGGCTTTTTTTATCTACCTGCAAATAATCTTTTACCTATTTTCCAATATTCTTAACTGATATTCACATTATTTTCTAGATTTTGTTCTGAATATTTTATATCCAAGCATTCTGATATTGGGTTTCTGTCAGAATAGGTTTTTTACATCATAAATCCATAACTCCCTTGGAGACTATACGATGTCTAGCAGATGTAAAACACAAGAAGAAAATGCTGCAGCCTTAGAAGTGGAAAATCCAATCTCTGCTTTTGAATTGTACAAAAGAGCCGCAAAATGTTTTGGTAACATTAATGATGAAAAAAGTAGCGGGAAATGTCTCGAAAAAGCTGTAAAAATCATTCAAAAGATAGACACAAGCACGGAAGATATCTTCCAGACGTTGGAAAAGTATACTAGTGTTTCCGAAATTTATCATCAGATTGGAAAACCATCAGAATCAGAGAAATTGATGAAAATCGTTCATAAAAAGTTCATTGACTTGGTTAAAAGTATTAGATCCGAAGTTAAAGGGTTAGACGATCCTTATTCTTCAGAAAAAAGATTAACACTAGCAGCAGCATATGCCAAAGCTGCTGCTGATCATTCGTTGAGAAATGCGTGCTGGGTGGATCTAGGTGATAAATTTCGAGAGAAAGCAACTAAAATATCCAATCCTCGGCAAGCATTGGACTTGTATCTTCAAGCGGTTAAGAAATATAATAAAGGAGACAATAGGAAATTAGTTAATGAGATGTATAAAGAAGCTGCCAATAATTTTACCAAAAGGGGAAATCAGATTGAAAAATCCAAGAAGGATCTAATTATGGCCATTGAGAATTATAGACAGGCGAGAATTTTAAATAGCATGGCGGATAATAAAAAAGCAGCAGCGGCTATGAGTAAAAAACTCGAAGATTTATGTGAGATAATTGGTTTTCCTCAAAATTATGTTTTTGACTATTTAGAAAAGGAATTAGGGTTTTCAGACGTTAGTGTCATCATTGATGAGCATTCTTGAAAAAACCTTTTGTAGTGGTCTAATAAATAATAATATGTTGAGATCAATACGGTAGTTACCAAATGTATATGCATAATGTCTCGGTTTCAACCCCCTATAATAATATTGAGCATTTAGAATATTATCCAATATACAATGCTACAATGGAACGGAACTCTATGGGTTAGGTTTTCCTCCCCAAGAGAAACAAGAATCTGAAATGATTTTCTATTATAATCTTACCATATAGGTAAGTGTTTATATCTAGAAAAAACTAGCAAACAAACGTTTGATTAGGGATTCTTTATAGTGAAAGTAAAATGTCTGAACTAGAATTTGTGCAAACAAGCGTATTTACCGATGATAGATATAAATTTTCAGGGAATCAATTAGCCACATTCTGGAACCTCCAGCTTGATTCTTTATCTAGTCGTGAGATGCAAGGTATTGCTCGAGAAATGAATTTTTCCGAAACAACTTTTGTTTTACCCAGCGAGATCGAAGAGTGTGCTTATAAGGTGCGAATATTTACTCCAAGAGCTGAACTTCCATTCGCTGGGCATCCAACCTTAGGAACTGCGTATGTACTCAAAAAAGAGGGTTTAATTGAACCTTCCGTTTCTTCAGTAAATCTAGAGCTGGGTATTGGTCCAATTAAGGCTGAGTATTTACATGAAAACTCAGTTTGTATGTATCAGCCCAAACCTACAATAATAGAAGAATATACAGACAAAGAAAATATGGGCCGTATTTTAACTATATCTCCTGAAGAAATTGACTCTCGGTTTCCAATGAGTTTTGTTTCTACTGGAGCTCCATTTCTTATTGTCCCGATAAAAACCTTAACAGCTTTACAAAGCGTGATTATTAATACAGACAACTTAATCAACACATTAAATTCTTTTCCATCACAAAAGATTGTTGCTTTCAGCACTGAGACGCATCATACCGATTCGAGTTTGCATATTCGAATGTTTGCTCCCACTCTCGGCGTAATGGAAGACCCAGCAACCGGGAGTGCCGCAGGTCCAATGGGTGCATATATTGAATTAAAATCAGTAATAAGAGATCATTCTAATGGAGAAACTCTTACTTTGGAACAGGGGTATGAAATAAACAGACCTAGTAAGCTCTTAGTTAAATGTCAATATGATTCTGAGGGAATAAAAGGTGTCCAAGTTACTGGTCAAGTTAAAACAGTGGTAGAAGGAATTTTTCATCTATAATCAAATATCAGGAAACTCACAGTTGAATCTTACCATATGAGTAGATTAATAATTCAGTAGAATTCAGGTGAAAAATATGGTTTTAAATATCGCTCACCGTGGAGGAGCAGGTTTAGCTCCAGAAAATACTGTCTCTTGTTTTAATGAGGGAGTGAAATATGCCGATATGATTGAATTTGATGTGCAGCCATCTTCTGATCATCATCTCATGGTTTTTCATGACCGTCAAGGTATTGAAAGGACAACCAATGGACATGGGCGTATTTCTGAGTTACCTTTCAAATATTTAAGATCTTTAGATACTGGAAGTTGGTTTCATTCCCGTTTTCGAGGAGAACAAATCCCTACTCTATCAGAAGTGTTACTTATTATTCTACCCTCTATCCAACTTAACATTGAATTAAAATATTATGATGTTAACTCTGATTGGTTTGAACAATCAATTGTTGCGCTGATACACAAACACAGCTTAGATAAACGAACGATTATTACTGCTAGACATGTTGAAAACATCCAACGAATTCAAAAACTTGATAATTCTCTAAATTGTGCATTATTACAAAAAGAACGAAAAAACGATATTTACTTCGACTTGTTACTAGATCTCCAGTTGCGTACCGCTCAGATTCGTGACACTGCTTTAGATTCTTCCTTTATCCAACGTTGTCACGATCAAGGGATTCAAGTGTTCTATTTTTATGCTGATCAGCCACCTGATATGCACCATGCTATATCATTAGGGGTCGATGGTATTCTAACGAACTTTCCCGATCGTTTGAAAAATCTTCTAAAGGAAAAAGAATGAGTTGAAGTCCTTACCAGGGACTTCTGAGAATTTTCATCAAAGCTCGTGGTACCTCATGATAATTGCGGACCACTACATAACGGCCCCCACCCAAGCGAGCTAGATCTTGACACACTTTCTCACCCCATTTTTTGCCTCCTGGTAAATTAATGACATGGAGTTTTTCAAATTGCCGACATAAGTATCGGGGGTCATCTCCTTTGTTATAGGCACCATCAGTTAGTAATATTGCCCATTTATAACGGCTTTTCATGGTCTTGATCTGCATAGCACCATGTCGTAGTCCGTCTTCGATATTAGTATATCCTACTGCTTCTAAATCAAGGATTTTATCCATAATTTCTTCGATCTTAAGTTCATCTTTGATTCCTTTTATAAGAAACCCTTTGGTGTTGAATGCTACCACTCCGAACTGATCTTTACGCATAGAAAAAGCCATGACTGCCGCTGATAATGCTGCATTGATATTGCGTTCTCCCATCATCGATCCACTAGCATCTAAGATCAATACCCCGTTTTTCTTTCTTTCACGCCGTTCTATTCCGATAATATCCTTATTAACGAGTCTAGGGATACCAGCGGGATATTTTTCCAATATTTGCTCCAATGTTGCCTCTAAATCGAAGTCGGAGTCAGGTTTAAATTCTCCCCTGACTGGCAGATCTCCCCTGAGGCCTTCAGAGGCTATTCTCAAAGATAATTTGAGGATTGATGTACGGGTTAAGCGTTTTAAGATCTTACGACGCTTCTTATCTAGGACACCCCGCATCACAAAGAATAATCTCGGAGTATACACCCCTCCTGATCCAGCTACTCGACCTAGTGAAACCAGACGATCTGGATTTAAACTATTAGAGACTGCGTATTTATTGATTTTTGCGAGAGACATCAGGGCTGGCAAATTTTCATGTTCAATAGCTGACTCAGTTAAGCGCTCTAAACTGGCAATATCTAAATTATCCAACTTTGGTAATGCATCTCCAGCAGCAATAGCTGCATCAGCTAGATCCTCCATATTGAGTCTACCGAAGAGGCGAATGTTCTTTTTATATTCCCGAGCGGCTACTCGGGATTTTTTTATAAAAAACGATCTTCGTCCCCAGAGAGTATCGCTTCTACGATTTCATGAATTATTTCTTCGATGGGTCTCTCTACACCATCTTCCAGTTCGATTTTTGTTGCTAGTGTCATGATAGATAATTCTGAAACCGTTTCAAGAGTTAAGCTCTGAACTAAACTCAAAATTTTTGCTAAATCAATTGCACCTCGAATGGAGGAACCTCTTCGAATATCTGTGTGGTTACGAGTTGCACGAGTTATTTTTGTTGCAGTTTCACCGATCAAAAGATCCTTTTCATCCAGTCCAGATTGTTGTTTAACAATGTCAAGTTCCTGCTCATATCCTTGATGTTCTAGTTTTATCCATACAAATCGATCTTTTAAAGCCTCTGAAAGAACTGTTGTTCCTATATAAGATTCAGGGTTTTGTGTAGCTACAACTAAAAATCCTTCAATAGCTTTTATTGATCCCAGTTTAGGTATAATGAGTATTCCCTCATCCATGGTCGGTAATAGGACATTTTGTGTTCCTTCGATTAGCCTATTTGCTTCATTAATAAACAATATTGAACCATTTTTCATTGCTAATGTTAGGGGTCCCGGTACAAACGCATCCCAAATCCACCCTTTTTCTACAACGAGGGGGGGTTCAAAATATCCGACAAGCTTACTTTCGGTATATCTTTCATCCCCATCGATACGAATAAATCCTTGATCAAAGTAGGCTGCCACCGCGTGAGCCAATGTGGTTTTTCCAACCCCAACTGGTCCCTCTATTATGATATGCTTGCCTGCCATTTTGCCAAGGATGAGTTTTCGAAGAGTACGTACTCGTCCAACTACCCCAAACTTCTCCTGTATCTCTGAAATCGCATTTTCGATATCCAAAACAATCACCAATGTAGTAGTAATAAATTAAATAATTCTCTTATAAAGATATTTTAATCTGGATTATTCGGATTTTCTCCTAGTTATTTTTACAGGGAAATTTTTCCGAGTTTTTTCTGCTCACCCAAGATTTTTCTTTATATATGCAAAAGAAGGTGTCTCTGTAAGCCTCTTAAGTGTGTTACCTTACGGCAAGAAAACAAAGTTTGTTTTTCGAGTATCGTATCTCGAATGACTAGGGAGCGCCGAGGGTGGGAATTTCATGAAGTATCAATGTTGATACTTTAACTTGAACCCACGTGTGCAGAGCACACCAGATCTCTCGCTCTATTATAATAGCTCGAGTCTGGCGCCGTAATCCGGGCTTGGCTACCTCGGCTACATATTGCAAGTCTGTTGTCTTGATGACTTTGATGAATCTGTTTTACCTCACATTATATAGAATCCTAAGATTATCTAAGGAGCATTTTATTGAATAATTCTCCCAGTTTTTTTAGGTTTTTATTATAGTAAACGAATATCAAGCTTTGAGAGAATGATGCCTGAATTACTGCTTCAGAGTGATTCCGAGGAAGAATTAGAATCGGATTTAAAATATTTTTTTGAGACTACTAAAAAATTTCCTACAGAATTGATAGAAGGATGGCTAATATTCCGAGGGAAACTCCAAGGTATTAGTCCAATCATTACCTTTAACATGATAAATCCGTCTACTGGCATCCTAACCGAATTATATATTTGTAATAATAAACAATATTCCTTCAACGATAAAGGATTGTCTCCAGCTGGGTTTAAGCCTGGTGGTATTCGAAGATTTATGTTTGATACCTTGATGGAGAAAATTCAAATTCCTGTAAAAGATTCAAATGTAAAAATTAAAGATAGTCTTGAAGAGGGTTTGAGAAGAGCTCTAGTAATTAATGGAAAAATAAATGTTCAGCTATTACACGTTTACAAGCTGAAGTATCCTAAAATTTTGATTGATTATTTAATGGAAAAATTATTCTGGCATTACTTTGAAATAAAAAAAGCTAGATGGAAAACACACTGGGAACACGACAGAAATCCCGTTCTAAAACGAGTTTATAAATATTTTAGGAATAAATCTCGAATTAATGATCTAGCTTCTAATACTTCAGGTTTATGTGATACTAGATTCAACTTCTACATAAATGATCAATCTAGTAAGATTCAACAACTGAAAACTGAGATAAAAAATAGTAAATTAGAAAAGTACAATAAGAATAATTTTCTTCAATTCTATCGACGATTTCAACAGATTAATCACAGATCAATTATACATCTAAATACATCATTCACATATCAAGAAATCTGTTCTTTTTCTAAGGAAACGGGATTAGGAGGGATTACAGATACATATTCAGATTTTATAAGGGAATCAAACAAAGAGGGAATAACAAGAGCATTAGCATCAATAATTCATAATAAAACTTTGAGATTAGAGATCACGCAACTGACAACGGATCATGCACTCGTAAACCCCCTTGATTTGTCAAATTCTGTATTCTCGGAAGATAAATGGGGAAGAGTAGTCACAAATCAACGAAGTTCAATCGATTTTCCTGATATTGTTACTTACAACAAAATGACACTCATAGCAGAAGAAAAAATACAAGTAAAAGTTATCCCTCATTCTCCAACAAAATACTTACAGTATAGATATGAAGAAATACTTAGTGATTACATAAAGAGTATTAGCTGTCACGATCCAGTTACCAATACTGGTTTAAAATCATTTAGGATAGAATATATCCCTATACGGGCTTACGTGCCATCTTTTGGAAGTATCCCAACTAGATATCATACAGTTATAATCCATTACTGGGGAAACGTAAATCCGAAATATCAGCGACTTGGAGAAATTTACAATGCAATCCGACTGGGTTTCTATAATTATGACCAGACAAAGAAAGAAGACTTGTTGAAATTTGTACGAATGAAGCTTAAGTCAGGTGATGAAATGTTGTCTGGAAGAAAGCTCCTTGAAACAGATGAGGAAATAATTGCAGACATTTACGCGATTTATATGAAGGGAATGCAAGAACGTCAATTTATTTATCTGGCTCTCATAAAAATCTTATCATTATTGCAATAGGAAGGAATTTTTTGCTTAATCTTTTCCTGGAAAAAGATGCTATTCATTTTCGTAATGTTCCCGCTTGGCTACCTCGGCTTTATCATGTGTTAAGAATGCGGGGAGTGAGATTTGAACTCACGAACGTCTACACGACTAGGACCTGAACCTAGCTCCTTTGACCAGGCTGGGAAATCCCCGCAAGGATTTTTTTTCTAAGTATATGAAATCTTTTCTATCTCTTATGTTCCTTACTTATTCCTAAGGAAATATTCAAGGGCAAGAGTAATTTTCCCTTTATCAGACGCAAGATTTAATAATTATGATTAAATATTTTCCATTTGGTTAAAGCTTCGTATATCAGAAAGATACGTGAATTGAATTCTATGCGCTCTAAACCCCGCAGAAAAACTACTGCAATGACACAATATGCGGACATCAAGAAAGATTTTCCGGATACTATCGTATTTTTTCAGCTAGGTGATTTTTACGAGGCTTTCAATGAAGACGCAAAGCGTATTTCTAAAGTATTGAATATTACTCTTACTTCTAGGAGTATGGGGGGTGGAAACGCGAGAATACCGTTAGCAGGAGTGCCAGTAAAGGCGATCGATTCATATCTGAAGAAATTAGTTGATAATGGAGATAAAGTGGCAATAGTTGACCAATTAGAGGATGCAAAAAAGCTTCCGTCTGGGAAAATTGTTAAAAGAGGAGTTACACGGGTAGTAACTCCAGGGACAGTCTTTGAATCCTCAATTTTAGATGATACAATAAATAATTTTATGTTAAGTTTAGTTATTAATGAACGTAAAAAAAATATTGGTTTATCACTCGTTGACATTTCAACAGGTGAATTGTTGATATCAGAAATTAATAAAAATGTTATTGAACGATTCAAAGACGAATTTACTCGATTCCATCCCAAAGAAATCATTATACCGGAAACTAATCAGAGAGGGGATCTACAACTTTTAATAGAAGATGTCATTAACCTTTCGTCCAATACTATGGTCTCTCCTGTTAATGAAACACTGTTCAATCTTCAAACTGCTAGAGAAACTCTTCTTGATCATTTTCAAGTTAAATCTCTTTCAGGATTCGGATGTGAATTGATGGAAGAGGGAATTAGAGCTACTGGCGCAGTAATATCCCATTTAGCTATGTTAAAACCAGATTATCCGTCAAATCTGACTAGTATGAAACTGTTGGACGATAGTTCTTCTCTAATTTTGGATTCAAACACTCAACGTAATCTGGAAATAATTGGCAATGCATTTGATGGACGAGTTGCAGGCAGTCTTTTATCCGTTTTTTCTGATATTCACTCCAGTACAGGAGCTCGATTATTAAGAAGGTGGTTGTTACAACCCCTGCGAGATAACCTTTCCATTAATGCCCGTTTGGACGCGGTACACGCTTTTTACTCGAATCCCGAAGTCTGTGACCATATTAACCATTTAATTGCCTCAATAGCTGATTTCCAGAGACTCATCTCTAAAATCAAGTATCATTCAGCAAATGGACGAGATCTTTCTTCACTAATGAATTCAATAAATGCTAGTCTTGAGATACAACACTTCCTCTCCCAGAGTCCATTGGAATGTGAAATTACTCATAAAATTATTTCTTTTAAGTCTACGGATCTTGTTGATATTAGAGATCTGATTATACAGGCTATTCAAGATGACCCTCCTATAAAAATAACTGAGGGAGGCATCATTAAACCAGAATTTCATGAGGAATTATTTGAACTCTACGAGTTAAAAATAAATCAGAAAGCTATCCTTACTGAGGTTGAAGTTCATGAACAGAACCGGACATCTTTTAACATTAAACTTGGGTATAATTCTGTTCATGGTTATTATATAGAAGCCACTAAGGCTCAATTAAGGGATGCTGGGGAAGATGCAATTCCTTCTGATTATACTCGCCGTCAAACGCTAGTTAACGCCGAGCGCTTCATTACTCCTAGATTGAAAGAAATTGAAGAAAAAATATTGAATTTAGACGAAAAGATAATGGATCTTGAATATAATCTTTTTTGTGAAGTTCGTGATAAGATATCAGAGAACCTCACTCAAGTTAAATCGTTTTCAGATTTATTAGCAGAAGTAGACGTTTTGACCTGCTTTGCATCTACTGCTCTTAAGAATAACTATTGTCGTCCTCTTATTATTGAGGGGTCAAAAATTAAGATTCGTGAGGGACGACATGCTGTTGTGGAACATCTACAACACGATACTGGATTTGTACCCAATTCTATTCTCCTAGAAGAAGGTGAGCTCCACATAGTTACAGGCCCTAATATGTCTGGTAAATCAACTTTGATTCGTCAAGTGGCTTTAATGATACTAATGGCTCAAACAGGATCTTGGGTACCAGCTAAATCGTTTGAATTTGGGATTGTTGATAAAATATTCACAAGAGTTGGTGCATTTGATCGTTTAGCGTTTGGGCAATCAACTTTCATGCTAGAAATGCTTGAAACATCTCATATATTACATAATGCAACGGAAAATTCCTTAGTTATCTTAGATGAGGTGGGTCGAGGAACAAGTACATTCGATGGTTTATCTCTGGCTTGGGCAATAGCTGAACATATTGTAGTTAATATCAAATGTAAAACATTGTTTGCTACCCACTACCATCAATTAAGTGAACTGGTAGAACGTTCATCCAGAGTTAAAAATTTCCACCTTACAGCCAAAGAACGTAATGGTGAGCTAATGTTGTTATATAAATTACATCAGGGTGCTACCGACCATTCTTTTGGTATTAGTGTGGCTAAAATGGCTGGAGTTCCTCAAAGTGTCATTTATAATGCCCAAAAGAAACTTCTAGAACTAGAGTCAACTTCCAGCCATAAACCCATGACAAAAGGGGTAGGAGAGAAAACAGGACAACCACGACAATTATCACTTGCTGAAGCTTTCTCTCAAAATATTAGTAAGGACAAATATGAAGAAGAGCTGAAAAGTCTGAAATTTACGATATTAGCTTTTCTTAAGAGTTATACAGGTATCGATGTTAATTATAAAACTCCGATAGAAGCATTAAAACAGCTTGAGGAACTCATCGAAGAATTAAAGAAGCTAGAACACAAAATCGAGGAGAAATAAGAAATTGCCAAAGATACAACTCCTTGAGCCATTGGTCATAAGTAAAATCGCTGCGGGTGAAGTAATTGAACGTCCAGTATCTGTTGTCAAAGAATTAATAGAAAATGCAATTGATGCAGAAGCTACTGAAATTACAATAATTATTGTAGAAGGGGGTAAAGATCTAATTGAGATCAGGGATAATGGAAAAGGCATTGCAGCAAATGAATTACCTTTAGCAATAAAACGTCATTCTACAAGCAAAATTGAATCTGAAGCAGACTTAGCTAGAATAAATACCATGGGATTCCGAGGTGAGGCGCTGTATTCTATTGCTTCGGTGTGCCGATTTACGATTATTAGTCGAAAGGCCGAAGAAGAAATTGCTACAAAATTGAAAGTTTCTGGAGATGTTGATAATATATCCATATCTGAAGACATTCTTGCAGTTTCAGGAACCATCATTCGGGTAAAAGATCTCTTTTTCAACTTCATTGTAAGAAGAAAGTTCTTAAAAAAATCATATATCGAACAAGGATACATTTATGACATTGTTGCTCAATATGCAGTTGCACATCCAGAGATTTCATTCATCTTCAAGGTAGATGACAAAGAACTTATTCATACTATCAGATCTACTGATTATTTACTCCCAATTCGAAAAGTATTTGGTTCAGAACTCGTACAAGGCCTATTGAATTTAGGAGTGGTAGGACACGATAAAATATCCATAATGGGATATATCAGTAAGCCAGGGAATCACAAACGAAACAGAAAATTTCAGTTTTTCTATCTCAATGGACGTAGAATTTTTTCTAACATCTTACAGGAAGCATTAGAAGAAGGATATGGCAAATACCTAATGAAAGGGGAATTTCCTTGTGCATTTCTTTATTTAGATATAGATCCAGAGGAATTTGATGTAAATATTCACCCTCAAAAGCGTGAAGTTTTGTTTTTTGATGAAAAGATGCTTCGAACTGCAGTTCATGGCGCGGTTAATCATTGTCTTAAAACCAGTGATTTAGTTCCCCAACTTACTCGTACATCAATCAAAAAGAGACAAAATCAATTAAATCTGTCAAAGGTAGATTCCCGTCCTTCTCGAAGTCCAATTAAAGCGTCTCAAGTACAACTGGATACAAAATCACTTCCCTCCGAGATTGAATTTAGTAATCAACCGCTAATGCACCGTGAATTCAGCGATGTCATAAAAAAAGCTGAGACCTTGGATCTGATTGGTGCAGATCTGAAGTATCGAGGCCCCTTAGGAAAAGAATTCATTCTTTTAGAAGATGTTACAACTCATGACTTGGTTGTTCTTGATTTCCACGCAGCCCATGAAAGAGTAAACCTCGAACGTTTGATAAATCTTCATAAATTAGGAAAAGTATCTATCCAAACTCTTTTGCAACCATTTGAACTCACTAAGCGTTCTGTAGATGAGCAGCTCATACCACAGCTCTCAAACTTGGGTTTCGATATACGAGTTCCTAAAAAGCAAGTTGAAATAATTGAAATTCATGGGATTCCCAAAATACTAGCAAAAACTGATATTGAAACATTCTTTGAATTACTCTCATCAAAAATTGATACCTCACTCTTTCAGGATGAGATCACAAAAATTTTGAGTGTAATCGCCTGCCATACCTCTTATCGATCAGGAGATCAACTATCTTTTCGTCAAACTCAAGAATTACTATCTCGTTTAGTCAAGACTGAAAACCCAAATATATGTGCTCACGGACGACCGACCTACTTTAGAATCGCGTATCAAGAGATGTTGAAACAAGTACGACGCATATAATTGAAGATTTCAGAACATATCAGGAAAAAAGCCTGAAGGATCGACTTGCAGTTCAGTTAAGAACTCATGTCTATCATTGATTAATTTCATGATTTGAATGACATTTTTCTTTGTTGATTTCTGAAAAAAGAGATGGTTGTCAAAATATCTCGTCATAAGAGTTGCTCTAAGCGGATGAATCCTATTCTCAAATCCTCGTCCTTGGTTTGTTAAAAATATTGGAAAACTAATTCGTTGTGATAGTGCTTGAATAATTGCTAAAAGATAGGATTCAAGGTGATTCTCCTCCTCTGGATTAATCCTATGAAAAATATCATCTATTAGAAGTATGGTTGTATCTGCAACCCCCTTAATTTCGAGATCATCAATAATCAGTAATTCTTCTTTCAGTGACTTAGGTTGGAAGACAATAAGATTAGACAAAAGATCTTCTATAGGCTTTAATTTTACATAGGGAAAATTACCGCTAGCATCCACCAAAAATATTTGATCTATCCCCTCTTTAAGTTTTTGCCAGATAATTTGAACAAGAAAAGCTGTTTTATAGGTACCTGGTAATCCAAAAATATGAATGACCTTATTTTTAGCTTGAAAAATCGGGGATAATTCTTGATTCATGACTGATACATCGCTACGTGGATTATTTGTATCTCTAATATTAAGAAATCTGCACAGAATATATTATTATAGGCAGTAAGATCAGGGTCTACTATCTTTAATGGATGTCATATTTTGGCTGTCATAGCAGTTAGAACAAATAATATGCGGTTTTACTACAAATTGTTGAAGTTAAGCCAAAACACATCTCTTAGAGTAAAATTTTTCTCAGAAAATCAACCAATACCACTGAAACACTTTGATTTAATTATCACAACTGATGAAGATGTCCATGAACAAAGTAATAATGGTGTGATTCATCTTAGATATGAAGATCTTGGTGTAGATACAGTCCCCAACTTGATTGGATTAATAGCTCGAAATCAATCACCCTGTTTCCAAAAGATGCTCATTGGAATTGATCCTGGAGAGAAAATAGGTGTTGCGGCAATTTGTGATGGAATGACATTATCTGCGAAGACAGTTTATCTTGAAACTTTGAATAATACCATACAGGGGTTTCTTTTGACATTTCCATCAGAAAAAATAATCGTACGGATTGGCGACAAACCCATATCAATATCGACGGTAGTATTCAATAGAATTTTTGAAGCGTTCCAGAACATTCCTAATTTTCATCTGGAAATCGTTAATGAAGCCGCAACCAATGTTAAAACAACCTCTTCTCAATCGGATCTCAGTCTCGATGAAAAAGCCGCTATTGCAATTGGGTTTAGAGAAGGCCAACCAAAAACCCATATGGTAAGAACTGAAATTCCTCTTGGACGTGTAAAAGAAATTCAAAACAGGAGTCGAGAATTGTCAGGCAATCTTACAATAGACTCTAAACTAGCCGAACAAGTAGCGTTAGGAAAAATTTCAATAGAAGATGCTTTACGAGTTAAAACAGAACGGAAAGACAGTAAAAAGGAGAATTAAACAACAAGGAGGAAATAAATTTAACAATCAGAGGCTTATTTGTTGGACGTTTTAGTCCATTCCATCTCGGTCATCTTCAAACAATAAAATCACTCTTAGAGGAAGTTGACGAGTTAATTATTGTTATAGGAAGCGCCCAGCAATCACACACCATAACAGATCCCTTTACTACAGGAGAACGAATTTTGATGATTCATGAGACCCTGAAAACGGAGAAGATTGCTCTTGAAAATATCTTCTGTATACCGGTCTACGATATTTTTCGCAATCCTATTTGGGTAAGTCATGTACAGAGTTTCACTCCTTCGTTCTCTATAGTTTTTACAAATAATAGCTTAATTCAACGCCTTTTTGTTGAAGCTGGATATCAAGTAAAATCGTCCAAACTTGTTAAAAGATCCATCTACAAAGGGTCGAACATAAGACAATTAATGATAGAGGGTGCAAAATGGGAGCATTTAGTACCCCTAAGTGTACAAAAAGTCATTGTTGATATCGATGGATTGAAGCGACTTCAAGAAATAAAACAGACAACGGACTAAAGCAGAATTCTATAATTACTCTTATCAAGAATAAAGTGGTTCTCGTGCCTTCTACAAATCCTTTCAGGGCAATAAAACCCATTCCTTTTGCAGATGAGTTATTTACCCTGTCTCATAATACGGTTATGAAGACTTCAATACGTGGAACGTCTGGATCCTCTAAATCTGTACCACTAATTCGTAAAGCCAGAAAGAAAGAAGCTGTTAGGATAGAACTTCTTTCAAGGCAATTAAGAGAGCGATTATTTCGAATTGTGGAAGAATTTCCAACTCTACAAGACGGATACATTCCTGATTTCTATGTTGAAATCCTTGACATTAGCTTTAGCATCGATAAAATTCGGCAGACACTTGGATCATTATCAGGTTCTGCAAATCTCATCTGGCAGATTAAACGGGAGTATATAGGAACTGTGTGGCACGCTAGCTCGATATTAGCGACAAAAGATTTGCGTAGAGCCGCATTTGGACGTTTTGAATCAGTAATTAAGAAGTTAAAGACTCGACTTGAGTATTTAGAGGTAGTTCGGAAAGAAATGCGCTTAATGCCAGGAATTGATCTTGAACAACCGACTCTTTGCATTGCTGGTTATCCTAATGTAGGAAAAAGTTCTTTAGTGAACGGAGTAACCTCAGCAACTCCTGAAATTGGAGCATACCCTTTCACAACAAAAGAAGCAACGGTAGGTCACTTGGAAATCCCTGTATATGCCTCTTCCTCACATACAGAACCTCTTACACATATCCCTTGTCAAATTGTAGATACTCCTGGAATCCTGGATCGCGCATTAGATAAACGGAATGAAATAGAATTGCGTGCGTTAGCAGCATTAAAGACTTTAGCCGCAGCTATTGTCTTTATCTTTGATTTCACTCAGCAAGAAGCAATTAATGCTCAACTTAATCTCTATAGTCAGATTATCAGTGAATTTTCTGATGTGCCCCTGCTTCTCCTATTTAGTAAAGCCGATTTATTTGATCAAATAGAAAAAGATGCACTAGAAGCCTTTTGGAAGGAGAATTTTTCTTCTCATCCCTTTAATCTCGTATCAATGAATGATCCAGCAAATTTGCACGCTCTTCTGGTGGATTTCTTTAAAACAAATCAAAAACAAATTACAGCTATCATGAAACAGCAAAACATTCCAGCAGAGGATTAAGGATGCCTCGTTATGCTCTAAGATTAGCGTATATCCCAGATAATAGCTATAGTGGATTTAATCACCAACTTCATGATACTACAAACATATTTACAGTTGTCTGTAAGGCTCTACATAAAGCAAGACTCATTCAATCAGAGAATAGGGTTACATTTGCGAGTAGAACAGATAGAGGGGTAGGAGCATTGAACCAAGTGATAGCATTTGACTCAATAAATTCTCCCATTATTCCAGAAATTAATTCATATTTACCAGCCGGAATACAGATAATTGGAAAAACGAACGTATTTGACGAATTTAATCCACGAAAAGATGCATTATTACGGACTTATTCATATTTTCTAGTGATTAATGATGCTTATGACTTAGAACAAATGAAACACTCTTTCAATGCACTCAAGGGAACGCATGATTTTCGAAATTTTGCGAAATTTGACTCAACAAACCCTAAAAATACAATGAAGACCATTACCGAGACTTCGATCCTGCAGCTAGATGAAAACATTCTTCAGCTACGAATATCCTCGCCATCGTTTTTATGGCAGCAAGTGCGTAGAATTATTGGTCATCTTATAGAGGTAGCAACAACCGAATTAACTGTTTCTGATACAATAATCCTGCTGAATGATCATTCAACAAGAAATAAACCTCCTTCTGCACCTCCAGAGGTACTAGTGCTGGAAAAAATTGTGTATAGAGATCTAGTATTCGATGTTGATCATAAAAGTGTCAAATTCTTTCAGAATGTACTAGTCGAGGCTGTTAAACGTTATCAAGAACGATCAGCGGTTAATATGTTCATCCTTGAATCACTCTCAAAATATTAAGTTCCTCATCTCAAAGGATGGGTTATTAACCAGTCTCATTTTCAAAGATCTCTCTCTGTTACAAAGTTATATATGATTTACAACCCATCACACTTGAAAATGCAAGGTAAGAAAAATACAAGCTTTAACTCGACAAAAAATGACGAAATCTCCAAAAATAAAATCAAAGAATATGCAATTGACCTCTTCAATCAAGGCTTGAATTTTCATGAAATTGCTGGAAGACTAAATATTAGTAAAATACATCTAGTTAGAAGTTTTCCAAAACAAATCCTTCTTGGAAAGATCAATTTTCTTCTAAAACAAGGTTTTAGTTATGAAAAAATTGGAGAACAAATTGGGATCGATCCTACGACTGTTAAAAAATATGCTAAGGAGGGTGGAATTCATCGAAAATACTCAGATCAAGTAATCAGACTGTTTAAGAATAAGGTTCCTATTTCTGAAATAGCTCTACGGCTAAAAACCCAACCACAACAGATTATTAAGATAATTCCACACGAGCAGAAACACGAGCGCCTTAGGGAATGTTATATTGATCAACAGCTACCTTTCAAAGATATTACTAAACTACTAGGTATCTCTAGGACAACACTCAAGAATTGGTTGAGACAGTATGAAGTTATGAGAAGACATGCAAATGCCGGAAAGGAAATTAAAAAGTATCCAAAATCAGAGATCATCCTTGATTATCTTCGGTTAAATTCTATTGAAAGTATAGTAGCTCGGAGGGGATTTCCCAGCACAACAATCAGAAGAATACTTCAGGAAGCAAATGTCACTCGAACTTGTGCCCTTAGCAATGTTAAAAAACATGTCAATGGAGTGTTTAACGTCCCACTCAATAACTATTTAATGGATGTGATCAATGGTGAACTTTTAGGGGATTTGAGTCTTGATTTCAGAGGTATAAAATCAAGGAATATCTCAAATGAAGAATATAAGAAAGCTATTTCAAATCTAAGGGAGCTACAGACTTCAATTCCTAAGGATTTAGCCGAGGTAGTAGATAGATTTAATGATTCTCTTGAGGCTATAAGTTGTTATTCAATGAGTCGAATTCACCTTTGTGCTTCTGTCTTAGCTATTCCATGGATTTTACATCTAAAACACCTTTTCAAAATTAATTCCGTACCCCTTTCATCCCATATCGATAATGCAAAAATAACGGCAAGAAAATATCATAACATTTCACTATGGAGTGGATTCACGACGCAATTTCGTGAGGTTTATGACCTGTGGTATCCTGAATCAATAAAAGTGGTTCCAAGAGAGGTACAAATGACACCAAATACACTCTTACATTGGTATATTGGAGATGGAAGCGCCAATTCAGAAATTTTGTTTAGTACACACAATTTTAAAGTTGATGATGTTATTTTTCTCGTGGATGAAATGAATAAAACTCTTGGAATTGATTCTCATTGGAGATTTCAGAAAAGAAAACGAAAAACGAATCAACCAGTCATAATAATTGGGCGTCGTGAGGACATTCAACGTTTCTATCAATATCTTGAAAAGGCAACACCTGAAACATTAAGGTTAGCTAAAAAGACATTTCCATGGAAATTTAGTAGGAAAATTCGAAAGAGAGATGTAATGAAATCTGAATCATATAGATCAGAATTGATAAGCAATTTACACGAATATGAAAATCTTAGGTCATTGTTATTAGAAACAATTAATAAATATTATCCTGTATAATTCTAGGTCTATTAAAAACCTTTATTCGTGTATAGTAAGTGAAAATATCTTATGTGACATTAGGTTCCAGTTTTCCAACTTGCAAGATATTTTTTCTGCTCTGGAGTTAGCACATCAAGTTCAACCCTCAGGGCGTGACATTTTAAGAACGCTACATTGTCATCAATGTCCTTTGGAATTTCAATAACCTTTCCACGACTTATTGACATTTTATCCTTGTTCTTAGTAATATATTCAGATGCTAAAGCTTGTAGAGAGAAGGAAATGTCCATGATCTCGCTTGGATGGCCTTCTGCCGCCGCTAGATTAATTAAACGTCCTTCACCCAGTAAATTAATACGTCTATTATCAGGTAAAACGAATTGTTCTACAAATGGGCGAATCTGAATCTTTTTTACAGAAAGATCTTCTAGATCTGGAATATTGATTTCGACATTGAAATGACCCGAATTTGCGATTAGACATTCATTTTTCATTACTTTAAAATGCTCTTTCCTCAGAACATCTCTATTTCCTGTTGTGGTGACAATTATATCAGCAATTTTACTTGCTTCTAACATGGGCATAACTTCCATTCCTTCCATAACTGCCTGTAATGCTGCATGGGGTTCAATCTCAGTTATTATAACTCTTCGTGCTCCCATTCCCTTTGCTCGCATAGCCACGCCTTTTCCACAATGGCCATATCCCGCCACTACAAATACTTTAGATGCGATTAAATCCGCAGTAGCACGTAGAATGCCATCAATTGTGGATTGCCCTGTACCATATACATTGTCGTACAGGTTTTTACAGGGAGAGGAATTCGTCGCCATTATTGGGTATAAAAGAGCGCCCTCCTTAGCCATCGATTCGAGACGTATGATTCCTGTCGTCGTTTCTTCAGCGCCACCCCAAACTCCCTCAATGAAATCTTCAGAATCTCCAGTTACTTGTTTAATAATTTCAATTTCTGAATCAGTTTCTCCACGCTTGAGCTTATGTATAATGCTTACCAAGTCAGCTCCATCATCAATTGTAATATGGGGCCGAGCAGCAATGACATTGCCTATCGATCGGTAATAACCTTCGGTATCCATAAATTTCCATGCATAAACATGTACCCCTTTCTCCACCAAGGCGGCTGGTATTTCATCCTGAGTGGAAAGAGGATTGGAGGCACACAGGTATACTTCAGCCCCTCCTGCAAGCCAAACATCACAAAGCTGAGATGTTTCTTTTGTAACATGAAGACAAGCTCCGATTCTTACTCCTTTCAGGGGTTTTTCTTTTCTAAAACGCTCTTTTATCAGTTTCAGGACTGGCATTCGACTTTCCGCCCAATCCATGGTTTTTCTTCCCGCTTCAGCTAAGGAAGCGTCTTTAATTTCAAAATTTTTTCCTTTTTCTGTTTGAATTCCCATCTGTGAAACCTTCAATAAAGGTGAATTTATTTCGATTTTTTTGTGCTATAAAGGTAAATGGATCCAAATATCGTATAGAGCAGAGAAATAAATAAGATCATACTCAAAGTGAGGATATTTGGAAAAAATACATAACTAATGACGACAAGGCCTGCGAACATGATTAAGATTGTGTCTGAAAGTTGTCCTCTTTTCGGTGAAGGATAATGGACAATCTCTATCATAAGAAAACCAGTCATTATCGTTAAAAGAGACAGTATTAATCCATCTTCAGCAAAAAGCCATGCTGCCTCTTGTAATGTAGCTAACGTCGCACTAGTCCCAATTAACAAAGCTGCTGCAGGGGAAGGGAGGCCTTCATAATAGATGGAGGTTGGGTTCGTTGCAAAACGAATTAATCTGATCCAACCACTAATCGTGTAAAAACCAGCGATAAATAAAGGGGTTAACCCAAAAATTCCTTGTTCATTCGTACCAATAACGTTGGTTTGAAGAATCATAATTCCTGGTAAGATGGCAAAGGTGAGAACATCACTTACTGAATCTGCATACACTCCAAAGGTCGATGTTGTCGGTGCTCGCTTTGCCATGAATCCATCAAGAAAATCAAATATTGCTCCAAGAATTATTAATTGTAAAGGGACAAATGGTAACGTTTCAGGATAATTAACGGCAATAATTATCCCTATAATTCCTGCAAGGGCATTAGAAAGTGTGAAAATGTGAGCAGCTATGGTATACTTGTTGAGAGGAGTCATAATAGATTCTAACCTTTCCTAGTTTTTGCGAGGACAGTTTTTCCCGCTTGAGTTCTATCCTTCGGTTGAACGACAATGTCGTACACATCTCTCGGAAAGTGAATATCTACCTCACTCCCATATCGAATCATTCCCATTCGTTCACCCTGTTCAACATTCTCATTCTCCTTTGCGTACATAACACATCGTCGTGCAATCATACCCACAATTTGTACGATTTGATACGTTCCAAATTCATTTGTCAAACTAATTATTTTCTTTGAGTTTTCATCCGTTCCTCGACGAATGAATGGAAGGAAAGGCCAGTGTTTACCAGATTTAGTGGTAATTTCAGTTACTCTACCTGATACGGGCCAGCGGTTAACATGAACATCGAATAAGGACATTCGTATCCTAATAATCCCCTCTTCCGGTAAGATCTCATATACTTTACCATCAGCAGGAGCTAATAGATTATTAGTATTTTTTAAGGTATTTCTCGCGGGATCGCGGAAAAAATAGAGATGGCCTGCTAATAACAGTACATTAAATGGAATTAAGAAGATTAACCAATTGTATAGAAGAGAATAAAAGAAAACTATGGGAAGTAATGTCGTTAATGCCAATGTGATTTGTACATGTCCTTTCGCAAGAGGAAACATGTCCTAATCGAACCCCAGGATATCAGGTTCCATTTTATTTTGAATATAGTTGTTGCATGTTTCGTGAGTTTTTTTGAATTCGTCATCAAATGCCCATTTTAATTTGGCTATGTCATTTAATACTGGTAATGAAGTCATTTTCTCAAAAGGAACGCCAACATCGTAGTTATCACGTATTTTGTAATAAAATTGAATAATCAGTTTTAATATATCATATTGCTTATCCAGAGGACAGAAAGAATCATCTGAATAAGCATTTTGCTGGAGAAAATCTTCTCGAATCATTTTCGCGGATAATAGAACGATTTTTTCTGAATCTGGGAGAGCATCAGGCCCAATTAGTTGAACAATCTCTTGAAGTTCTTTTTCTTTTTGTAATAAAGTCATTGCTTCTTCACGTAGCCGTATGAAATCCTTTGCTACATTGTTTTGATACCAATTTGACAGAGAATCAATGTATAAGCTATAGCTCTCCAACCAAGAAATTGCTGGGAAGTGCCTTGATCTAGCTAAAGCATAACTCAAAGCCCAGAAAACACGTACAGTTTTTAGTGTATTCTGAGTAACGGGTTCTGAAAAATCTCCACCTCCAGGTGATACAGCTCCAATAGCGGAGATACTTGCAGTATGACCAGATAATGTTTCTGCTCTTCCTGCACGCTCATAAAACTCTGCAATTCGTGATGCTAGATAAGCAGGATATCCCTCTTCACCAGGCATTTCTTCCAATCGACCCGAAATTTCTCTTAGTGCCTCTGCCCATCGACTTGTGGAATCAGCCATTAATGCAACATCAAAACCCATATCCCGATAGTATTCCGCAATTGTAATTCCCAAATATACCGATGCCTCCCGTGCAGCGACAGGCATATTAGAAGTATTTGCGATGAGAACAGTACGCTTCATGAGTTCTTCACCAGTTCTTGGATCTTCTAATGATGGAAATTCTTTTAATACCTCAGCCATCTCATTTCCACGTTCACCACAACCAACATACACAACTATTGTTGCATCAGACCATTTAGCTAGCTGATGTTGGGAAACCGTTTTTCCTGTACCAAAGCCTCCAGGAATTGCAGCCACTCCACCTTTGGCAATAGGGAAGAACGTGTCATATATGCGTTGTCCAGTAATTAAAGGGATTGTGGCTTCCAGTTTTCGAATTACAGGCCTTGCCCTTCTAACTGGCCACAATTGCTTCATAGTGAGAGGAATGGTACTCCTATTGATTTTGACCTGCCCGATTTCATCTAAAATTGTATAATTACCTCGATCAGCAAGATTTGAAAGGGTACCTAATTTAATATCAGGGGGCACCATTATTTTATGGGTAACAACGTTAGATTCCTTTACTTCACCAATATGGGATCCTCCAGAAACTTTAGCACCATTTTCTAGAATAGGAATGAATTCCCACTTTTTTTGTTCATCTAAAGGTGTGGTTGAAATACCTCGTGTAATAAAATTACCAGCTATAACTTCTAATGCAGGTAACGGTCTTTGAATACCATCATAAATCTTCGTTAGTAATCCCGGACCTAATTCTGCACTTAACGGATTCCCTGTGGAGAAAGCTTGTTCTCGGGGTTTTAATCCTGTGGTTTCTTCATAAACTTGAACGGTAGAGATATGATCTGACTCAGTTCGATTGATTCGAATAATTTCACCGATTAACTGTTCATCGCCAACTTTTACAATCTCATACAATTTGGCATTATTCAGCCCTCTAATTTCCACGACAGGGCCAGAAATCCTGGTAATTTTTCCAATTTGAGCATTTGGTGACATAATCAAACCTTCTTGTGGGATTGTTTATCAATCCTTAGTCTAACCGTTCACAATTTATGTGTCTTAAGATTTTTTTTCTTCGACTTGACGTAGTTCAAATACTAACATTACATTGTTCCGCCCTCCTCTTAAAAACTGAAAACCAATCCAAATCTTCATTCAAAGACGGATCAATTTATCATTATTTACCAATCCATCTTTACATTTATTTATCAAACTTTCCAGACATTTAACAATTTTAAAACTGATTAGACTTGTTTGAGAGATTTTATTAGATCCTCTAAGGAAAGTATTATATTTTATTTAGCGATCTTTTAATTGAAGATAAATCTTGATGTTTAAGTAGGAGCAGAAAATTTTGGTACCTAATATTGAAGATCTCACCCCTGATGCTATTATCAAACTAGTAGAGCAATTTAAATCAGAAAGTAGAGTATCTAAGTTGCAAGAGGAACATGAGCTTTTACTTGTAAAAGAAGAAATTGAAGGAATCGACAAACAAGCAGAAATTAAAAAATTAAAACAAGAAATATCTTCTCTAAAACGACAAAAGAGTGGATCAAGTGATGAGACGAATCTTTTAATAGAGAACTTTGAAAATCAGACCATTCTCAAGGAAAGATTGGAAAAACTTAATCAAAAGCGGAAGACGATTCAGGTAGAGGTTTATCAAGCTTTAAAAGATGAATACCTAACAGAACTTAATAAATTAACACAGGATTTGAGTGTATTTCTGAAAAAAATGGAAATTGCGAGACAACAAACCCAACCGTTAATCCAAGTGTTGAAATTTCAAATTGAAGAGCTAGCTGTTCGGAGAGATGTTGAAGAACTCTCAGAAGATGATTTTAATGCTCGTGATAAGGAACTAAAAAGTGATTTGGAAAACAAGACAAATTTTTTATCAGCCTTAGAGTTCATTCTTAAACAGGTGAAGAAGTAGTTGTCCATTTCGTTTACTAAGCGATTAGAAGCAGCTAAAAAACTTGTTGAACGAAATTCTGTGAAAAAATATGTAATTGATGGTAATAGTGAGCGGTGGGTGGTTGTTGGAACTTCACGTGATTATTTAAATTTAGCTACGCCCGTCTGGTGTAGATGTTATGCATTTCAAAAGGGTTATTATAAAGATCCTTATTTTGAGTGTAAGCACAGCCTCGCCGTTAAGATAGCTATAAAGGAAAACAGCTACGATAAGTACGAGGTCTCTAACAAAGAATTTGAGCCCCTTCGAACAGAGTGGTTGATTTAGTATGCCTTAAAACAAAAAAAATTCTAGTTTTCTTGATTTTTCTTTATCAGATCTGTAAGATTGTGTAAGAGAAAATCAAATACTAATTTTAGATCCATTCGGGTTGAAGAATTGTATCCTGCAGCTCCATCATGACCTCCACCAGTTCCTTCAAATTTGTCAATGAGAAGAGGGACGATATCTCGTCCCAAGGAAATATTTGTTGATTTTGTAAACTCGGATGTCGCACGAAGACTTATTCGAGAATGATCTGAGAGCCTGGCTACCACAATTGATAGATCCCCTCCAAGATAAATTAATGACCTAGCTGCAGCAGCCTCAAAAGAACTAACGTGAGAAAGCACGATTTGAAATTTTTTTATTTCTACTCTTTTCATTCGTTGTGCTGCTTTGATACATGCAATACGCTCATCAAAAGACCTTGTAGATGTGAAAAGAGGTAGTAGTTCCCTGTAAGCAGTTGGGTAGTCCTGTAATAAGTATACAATTTTGTTGAAAAGCTCATTTTTAACATAAAGGAATCGTCTAGTATCAAAAATAATCCCTGCAAGAAGACTTTTAACGCTAATTGCATTTAGAGGGATATTTCCAATCTGATAGATCAGTACAATGATTTCTGCAGTCGATGTAACCTTCCTCTTCCGAATATCAAATAGTAATTTGGTTTTGATCTCCTGTTTGACATGATGATCAATAATAATTATTTTTCTTTCTGGTTGATTGAGTTTAAGAGGGATAGAAGGATTATCAAGAAGAATTAGGAGTGTAGAAATATCATACTCTGAAACTATTGGTAATTCATAGTCGAGATGGAGGAGTAATTTCTGACTGAGTCCACTAAGGTCAGGATCATAAACAGAGACTTCTATCTGGGGATTTACATATTTTATTAAATGAATCAAAGCTATAGCAGATCCAACAGCATCAGGATCGGCCTGATTATGCATTGCAAGAATAATTGACTTATTATTCTTCCTTAACCATGAAATAAATTCCTCTATGTTTTTATGATCTGTCACAATTATCCCTTTTTTACTTGGGTGACAAGTAATGATTCAATTTCGTTATGTAAATCCCAAACTCGTTGAATAATTGAATGTTTTTCATCTAAATAGCGAGAATATCGTATAATGACCTGTTCTGTTGTTAATATCGCATTGCTTTTTGAGATATTATCCGAATAAGCCACTACTTTCTCTTCTAATGAGTGGGGTAGAAAATCTCTATGTGGAAGATTGAATTCTAATGCTTCTTCTTTAGAAATACCTGCAAAAACATGATTTTCTATAATGCTTATTAGTTCTGCTGGAAATTTTTCTTCTTTTAAGAGCTTTCCGCCTATTATCCCGTGATCGAGCTTATGTGATCGCGATCTTCCAATATCATGAAGCATGGCCCCAGCTAAAACCAGATTACAGTCGATTACATAATTCTGGGTTTTCAGTTCTCTTGTGATTATCATAGCAGTTTGTGTTGTGAGGAATAAATGGGTGATTACTCTATTAGGTACTGAAAATTGAAATAGAAGCTGTAAGCATTGTGAATAAGTGGGGATTGATTTCAGTACATTTCATCTCAATCTCGGATTAAAGTGAATAAATAGGGACGGGGGGATTTTCATGAGAAAGCCTCCTGCTTGTCTAATTTTGAACCCCCGGCCTCTTGGTCCCGAACCAAGAATCATTTGGTCAACGTATTTAATAAAAATACGATTAAAACCAATCTAGACCACGTCCCTTTTTTAATTCACTGTCTAATGAATTTGCCTCGTTTCAATTTAAACTTCTAAACGATTTAAATTTTTCTGGTGTAAGATCAATTAAATCTAAGAGAATGCCTCAATGGCGGCTAAATTATGTACTCGAACTCTTAGAATAGATCTATCCACTATTCGAGTAAAAATAAATATCTAAAAGTGAACACAAGGTGAGACTCCTAATAATATTGAAAATCTATAGATCTTCGAAGGTCTCGTCAATTTCAGTAGGTTCTTCTTCTTCGCTTTTTTTCTCTTCCATTGCTACTTTAACTTTTAAAACAAATCCTGAATACCGTTCCAATAATTGCTCAACTTGATCATCAGTCAAACGATCTCTAGTTACCGCTTTTACATCAGTTGCGGTTTTAGGATTTAAATTGACTATTTGAACAGCTAATAATCTTGTTAAATCAAACTCAGATTGGAGCATTTCCAAGACTTCTTCAGAATATGCAGCGTCTCTTGAGAGATTTTCTGCGTGTTGTGCAGTAACACGTTGAACATAATTAATACCAGATTCTTCCCTCAACTGAAGGAATTCATATACTTGCCCTAATGGTATAGGCTTTTCTTCCTTAACCTTTCGTACCAACTTTTTGGATCTCCAAAAACGATTTAGTTATAAATTCAAGATCAGTGCTGGGCCTTCAAGTGCTCTGGACGTGTTATGATTTTCTTATAGCTTTTACCATCTGTAACACGAACAACATATGCCTGTCCACGTCTTTCTAAGACGACTCCCGTTTTGCCATGAAATCGCCTATGCGGACGACTTTTTTGGACGCTAGGTTCTATAACAATATTAACCTTTGAATTTACTTCATATTCCGTTAAAGTACGGGATAGAGATGGTAAACCTCTATTTCGTGGATGTTTAGAAAAAATTCTCCGTGTGCGAAAGTTAGTACCCTTTGATTTTCTGACCATCTTGGTATGCCCCAAATTTTCCGAGCATTCCTATGCAATCAACTTACATTGAAGTACTCTTATAGGCTTTAAAGACTAAAGGAAGGAGTTTCATATGACTATTTTTGGCTTTCTAATACAACTGGGATAAACGTGATTATAAATTTTGAGAATCTAAAAACCTCTAAACCTGAAGTCAGTTAGAATTTTTTGTATAAACCGCAAATGTTGCCTATTCAAGCCCATTAATTTATTTTTCTAAGGAATATCTTATGTTTATTTGATTTCAAGATTATATAGGATCAGTGCTTTTAAATACTTCAATAACATCCAATTTTGTAACCACTGCTGGGATCCCCAATTTTCCAGAAAAACTCGGTTGTGTACGTCCCTGATCTCCACTAATCAATTCTTTTACATATAATCCTCCCTCACAAACTATATGTACCGTTATTTCATCCTTAGTTGCTTTTTCTATCTGAAAGGAAGAAACTTTGCGCGTTCTGATTTTATCCGCCCTTCTATGGGCAACCCTTATGGGTGTTCGTTGTTGAATTAGGATATTTGTAAATTCTTCAGTAATAGTTTCTAAAATTGAATGGTTGTCTGGTAACGATTTTTCTAAAGTTACCACTGCTCTATAAGCTTTCGCATTTCTACTCGAACGAGTTTTAATCTCTCGTACTTTAGTTCTATTAGTTAATCCTTCAATTGTAACTTCAACTTTACCGTTTGAATTATCAGAAATCTGTTTCGTAATCGCTTTGAAGTCAAGATTTCTAATTTTAGGTTCAGAAATTTCAATAACAAAGGGCCTACCTGTTCCTAACATACGAGCATCAATGTCTTCTCTTCCCGATCCGTGAAATTTACTCGAAATTCCTTTTGCAGCGTCAAAAAATGGCGTCGTAGCATATTCTTCAACAGAATCTTGATACATTTTCCCTGTAAAGTTACAGTGATTACACCCTACTCCTCGACATTTACGACAGAACCATTTTGATTGAGGAATACCTCGTTCTAATTTTCTATATCTCCCCAAGATAAAAAGAGGGTTACTCTTAATATCGATACTATTTTGAATAAGATCAAAGGTAAATACAATATCTGGTGCTTTGAAATCAACAGTAGCGTCTGGAATAAACGTTGAGAGGATTTTCCCAAGTTCACGGTTGAAGTCGGATTTGATAGATTCGCCATATTCAAAGCTAAAGGTGCTCCGAGTAATATCCTCATTATCTATAATTCCAGGAGGAAATTTAGAGCCAACCAAGAAAGTCGAAAATTCATACGCACTTACTAGATCACATGCTTCCTTGGCCAAACTTTCTAAAAATGGATAAGAAAGAAAATCTTGACATATTGTGCAGGGTAGAGAATTAGGTTCAGAATCCGGAAAATATCGTCTAACTGAATGTTCTCCGATGGAAAAATCCTTTGATACTAGTGACGAAATGTTTGATAGTCCAGTTTTTGCTTGACGATGATTGATTTCCCACTCCATGGCAAGAAATATCTTTAATGCAGAACCACGATCTGCATTAGATAAACCAGTCAATAAGTTACCGAATTGTCTGCCTAAACACGAATTACAGACATGATGTTTTTCGATAAAAGGTACAATTGTTTTGAAAAGATACGAGTCCATTTTGATAATCCTTCTTCCTATTACAAGAAAATCCATTTTCCGTGAGATTTCCTCAAGTATAAAGGCTTGAAAGTCCAATTTCTTGACGTTTCAACAAATCATGCTTAGGGAGAAAGTGCAATTATTTCTTTCGAGTTTAAACTTTCCAGCCGAAGAATATATTGCTTCTATTTGTCATCAGTCTTATTAGACCTTGAAAATCCAATGTGGTTACCTAAAATGAATAGAATTTTCATAATCACTTCCAATTCTGTGGATACTTTTAAACCTCTTTCCATTAATTCATTAACAAGTTATGGGCGCTTGGATGTATTATGTAGATGTATTTCAACAGCTTTTTTTCTTTCAAATAATTTTCGTAAGGATGTTCTACTCTATGTTTATTTTGTAATTAATAAAACCATTTTACAGATTACTGGGGAGAATGTTCATGGTATTAATCCAGACGAGCGTGCGATTGCAGGGATCTTAAAACGCGTTTTTCGGGGTTTCCCACATCCTGGAATTCGCTTCTATTCAGGAAATCTAGAAAATTTACTTACTAAACATGAACCAGTTATGTTAGACATCCATGGAGAGGTTAATCATAAGAGAATCTCCACTTATCAATCATTCATAATAGGTGACCAATTGGGATACCCATCGGAGGATGAAACAATTCTTTCTAAATTAAAAAGGGTATCTTTGGGATCAGATGAATATCTAAGTTCCCAAACTATCACAATTCTCAATTATATGCTCGATCAAGAGTGATCCAGATCAATCGAGATATTCTGACAATTGTCTCAGGAGCAGTCATTATCAGTAGAAAGAGGCATCTAAACCAAATAGGATGTATCTTTCTAAATTAGATATCGATATTTGAGTTCAAGAAAATGGAACCAAAAAAAATATTTGAGAAAGTAATAAACATACAAAAAAAGAGGTGTACAACTTGCTTGATTCTCTAGGGTCATCTTTGCGCAAAACGATTATGAAGATTCGAGGAGCGCCAATCGTTGATGAAAAATTAATAAAAGAATTAATGAAAGATCTAGAAAATGCACTACTGGGTGCAGACGTGAATTTAGATCTAGCTCTGAATATGTGTGACGTAGTGCGTAATAAAGCCTTGAAAGATAATATCCCTCCAGGTTTAAGCAGACGCGATTATACATTGAAGGTCATTTATGATGAATTAACAAATCTTCTCGGAAGAAAACATGACCCTTTGCGTTTAAATCCAAATGAAAAATCTATCCTGTTGCTTATCGGAATCCAAGGATCTGGAAAAACAACAGCTATCGGTAAACTAGCCAATTACTTTCAAAAACGAGGATTTAAAATCGGAGTAATAGGTGGAGATACATTCAGACCTGGGGCTTTGGTGCAACTTCAACAGAATTTGGCTCCAATAGACGTTGAAGTTTATGGTGATGAAAAAGAGAAAAAAGCCACCAATGTCATAAAAAAAGGGTTGAAGCATTTTGAGGGAATGAAAAATATCAATCTTATCCTAATTGACACAACAGGGCGCCATAAGGAGGAGAAATCCCTACTTAAAGAGATGCAGTCAATAGCTAAAGTATCTAGCCCAACTGAAATAATCTTAGTTGTTGATGCAACCATTGGTCAGCAAGCCCAAGCTCAAGCGGACGCTTTTAATCGTGCAACACCTTTAGGATCAATTATTTTAACTAAATTGGATGGATCTGCAAAAGGTGGTGGGGCAGTATCCGCCGTATCAGTTACTGGTGCAGTGATCCGCTTCTATGGTGATGGTGAAAAAATCCAAGATCTTGAAGAATTCAATCCTACACGATTTGTTGGATCACTCCTTGGAATGGGGGATTTGGAAGGATTAGTAACTAAGGTAAATGAAGCTTTTGATGAAGAAGATACTGCAGAAATACGTGATGCCTTTAAAAAGGGAAAAATTACCTTAAGACATTTTCAAAAGCAAATGGAGACCGCTAATAAGCAATCTTCAATAGGAAAATTAGTTTCTAAAATTCCTGGAGTTAGTAGTATGATGGGTCAACAGCCAAATTTGGAGGAAGAAAGTCAAAAAGGTATGAAACGATTTCTAGCAATCTGTGGCTCAATGACTGATGAAGAACTGGATGATGCTCGAATAATAAAAGGAAAGCGCATACAGCGAATTGCCCGAGGTTCAGGTACCTCGCCTCAAGAGGTAAAACAACTATTAAAACAATTTAATCAAATGACAAAACAATTTAAGGCCATGAGAAAAATGCGAGGCCGACGTGGAGGAGCACCAGGTGGGCTTCCCCCAGGTTTTGAAGGATTGTAGTAAATTCTCTAAAATGTCAATTCAAGAGAATTAAACGTGATATGGGCGCATACCAGGCTTAAATGCTGAAGAATTCCTTTTCTTTCCCCAAACACAATAATAAATTTCATCAAATATCGAATTCGATCCAAAAGACGGATGGGGTAACGATTTTCCAAAAAATTAGAATGAGTGAAGATTCTATGGATAGAAGAATACCAACTTTGTTCTATAACCTTCTTTTCACATATAACCCTTCGTTCTCACAGTTGTTAAACAGTACTCATTTGACGTTTTTAGTCATTGTATGTCAATGACTTTATAAAAACCAAAATATTCACTTTACTAACCTCGAATATTGGTTAAAAGTCTTTTATTTATTCTAGATAAAAATAATACCAAAAATTGTGGTAAGAAAAATTCGTATTTTTTTTATTTGTTATTCTAAAAAGAGAAGTAACGGGCGCAGAGGGAGTTGAACCCCCGGCCAACAGGTTTCTTTTGGTCAATAATAAACAACCACTAAAAGCCTGTCGCTCTACCTGGCTGAGCTATGCGCCCATGAAGAACTGGCGCCCCGATCGGGATTTTCAAGTATAAACAAATAGTTTGTACCTTTTGAACCCGAGTCGGATGGGGTCTGCTGACTGTCAGACTTGACAAGTCTTTGACAGCCATCAATGCTAGACCAAGCTACACCATCGGGGCAAACGAACTAGTCCTAACTAAAGCATCGTTACAACGTTAATTTTTAAAATTACTAGTACCTTCCCAAACTTATCAAACGCAATCTTTTAATCTACTAGGTTCTGGTGGTAAATTCGGATGCGTTGGTACATAAATATAGCTTATGATAATTAACGCCTTGCTGGGGTGGCTTAAGCAATAAAAACCTGATTATTGCGGCGAGGCCTGGTATAGCGCGGGACTCATAATCTGAGAGCGATTCTCACATTACCTTTCAAAGGGCTAATTTGAAACGCGCTAACATGGGACATCCCGAAGTCGGGGGTTCAAACCCCCCCCCCAGCACTACATCAAATTAAAACACTTGCTCCGATAGTGTAGCTTGGTCCATCATTTAGGGCTCTCAATGATATCTTCTTGTATGAGATATCAGGATAACCCCTACGACCCGAGTTCAAATGAGATAGTAGTTTTGTACTCTATCTTTGAAACTCTCGGTCGGAGCATCTCTTTTTTTTATTTTCATTGATCAATATCGTTTGGACGTGTGATAGAAATATTCATTCCAAATAATACTAGTAAAGTAATTCCTGCTAGTATTCCACCATACAAAAAGGCAAAGGAGCTTTCAAAATCGTAAAGATAACCCGCGATAAGCCCTCCAAAAATACTCGCAAACCCCATTAAAGCCTGAAGTAATCCAATCCCCGTACCTTTGAGATCCTCAGGGAGAAGATCTACTGCAAAGGCCTTCTGAATTCCATCAGTCGCTGCGTTAAAAGCCCCATATACACCAAATAATAGGAAAAGAATAATTGGATCGGTCGTCAGGGAAAAACCTAAACATGTGAATATAAATAGACCTAAACCTACCGCAAAAATATTTTTTCTACCATACTTATCTGACCAAGATCCAAACGGTATGGAGAGGATTGTGTAGATAATGTTAAACCAAATGAAAGTAACAATTGGGAATGCGAGTTGGACAAACTCAGATGCATTAGGATCTGCACCTAATAAAATTGTTTTAGTATGAATGATGAATAATAAGATGGTAAAATTACCAAATCCAAACAAAGTTGAGACGATTAGGAATTTGTAAAAATTCCCTGGTAAACCTTTGAGATTATCAACTAAACTAGATTTCTTCCGTTCCTCGGTGATTTGTTTCTCTTCCTGATCTGAGAGAAAGAAAATTGGAATAACTGCTGCGAGAGAAACAAAAGCCGAAATAATGAGAATCAGTTTTAGAATTCCTAATTCATCATTTAGAATCCCATAAAACATGATTAGGATAATTAACGCTAATAATGATCCTACAATTGCCCCAGCAGTATCCATCATACGATGGAATCCGAAGGCTTTTCCTCTTTCTTCAAACGAAATGGAATCAGCAAGTAATGAATCACGTGGTGCTCCCCGAATTCCTTTTCCTAATCTTTCTGTCGGTTTTAGTACTAACACCTGTTCCCATGCATTCGAAAGTCCTATACCAAGTTTGGCGAAGAAAGGGATTCCATACCCCACAGCGATCAATTGCCTCCTTCTTCCAGTTTTATCTGCTATATAACCTGAAAAAACCTTAACAATGTTTGCTACTGCGTCACCTAATCCACCAATGAAACCAATGACAACACTGGATCCTCCAAGCGCAGCAATAAACAAAGGAAGTACGGGAGTCATCATTTCTCCTGAAAGATCTGCAAAAAAAGATACTAAACCTAAAAGAAGCACGTTTCCAGTAAACCAAGCACGCGAGGAGGATCTTTTAGGGTTTTCTATGTCTTCTTTCATCTCAATCTTCTCTATTCAGTGATTATTGGGCAAGTACAATTGATATGATCTTGATTTTATTGATGTATTTTAACTAGTATCGTACAAAATTAGAGAACTATATTTCCTATGCTTCGAGTTAACTCGAGAAGGGAAGTTTTTTTTCTAAAGGAAAACGGATTGTAGAGTGTAAGATTGTTGCAGGTTTGAAATACTATGAAGGTTGTAGTTGTTGGTAAACATGAATTTGCAGGAAAGCTATCAACTGAGATAGATGGAGCGATTTTCATTGAAATTGATGAAAGAACCTTCCCTGATGGCGAAGTTTGCCCTCGATTGCTATTGGATGATGGGAATATAATGCAAGATGCGCATGTCATCATCGCAATGCAATTAGCACTAGATCAATCGAAAAATCAGTACTTAATTTCCTTTCTGTTGACCATTTATAATGTTAAACGCCTTGGAGCGGCAAAAATTACCTGCATTATGCCCTATCATATTTATTCTAGGCAGGATCGCGAATCTCGCTTGGGCGAACCCGTTTCAAGTATGTATCTCGCTTCTATGCTAGAATCTGCAGGTATTAACCAATACTTAACTATCAATTCTCATTCATATGGTAAGAATCCCCTTAGTGATTTCTTTTCTGAATCAGAATCTATCAGCCTATCTGCAATTCCGTTGGTTGCTCAGAAAGTAAAAAAGCTTAGTAATTCATCAGAAGATATTTTATGCTTTTCCCCAGATGAAGGGGCTCTTATGTTGGCCAAAGAAGCGGCAGATGCAATTAATTCACAATTTTATGGTGCAATCCGAAAAAAAAGGGATCCAGATACTGGAGAAATTACACAAGAGCTTGTAGGAATAGATATCTCGTTGCAAAATAGGCATATTTTAATTGTTGATGATCTTGTGAGTTCTGGAGGAACTATGATAGGAGCAGCGAGGATATTCAAGCAACAAGGGGTGAAAGAAGTTTATTTAGGATATATACATGGTGTACATACAACGGAAAAATTTAAAAAACTAGCCAAAGAAGATATCCGACTTTTTGTTACAACAGATAGCATAAAATCAGATATTCCTGGCCTAACAACTGTTAGTGTTGTACAATTAATCGCAGAATGGATTAATTCCAAACTCTCATCATGAAGCTCTATTTTTGCTATTAGGGTGAATGTTTGATTTCTCAGAAAATTTGATTTATATTCATTAAAAGTTGTATAATATGGAAACAAATATGGAAGAAGAAATCTCCAAAACAGCTACAGTGATGAATTTTGGATGTAGCGCTAATCGGGCTATTGCTGAGGGAATTTCAGGGGTATTAAAGCAATATGGTTACTCTATTTCTACTACAGATGTTAATACCGACCTCATCATTATTAATACATGCATTGTAAAGCAGAACACGGAACACAGGATGAAAGATCTTTTACTTTCTCTTCCCGATACTCGCAATGTAATAGTTACAGGATGTTTACCGGTAGTAATGCAAGAATGGATTGAACAGAATGTACCTAATGCCAGAATTCTTTATCCAGAGAATGCGAATGAAATTCTTTCCCTGATTGAGAATCAACCTGTGAATGCAAATCTTCGACTAGATACACAGGTATGGGAAAAATTGTATTCTCACAAGCGGGTTTTATATAATCCTCTTATTACAACTGTGGAAATATCAAGAGGATGTCTTGGTAATTGCAGTTATTGTATTGTTAAACATGCAAAAGGTCATTTGCGATCTAGATCTCCTTCGTCCATAATAAAAGAAGTTAATAATTCGCTTGACGCTGGGAGTAAGGAAATTTGGCTTACAGCCCAAGATACAGGAACATACGGTTGGGAAAGGGAACCCAAAGTCACTTTACCAGATTTAATTAGTGAACTTGTTGAAATTCAAGGTCAATTTTATATTCGTATCGGAATGATGACACCATATACAATAAAAACATTCAGAGAACCATTGATTAAGCAAATAAATAATTCTAAAGTGTTTTCATTTTTACATTTACCTATTCAATCTGGCTCAAATTTCATCCTTACCAAGATGAGACGGAAAGGAAAAAGAGAGGAATACATCGAGCTCATTCATGAATTGAAATCCAAGATCCCTAGACTTGTTTTGTCAACAGATATCATTGTAGGGTTCCCAGGAGAGACTGAAGAAGATTTTGAATTATCAGAGTTACTAATAACTCAAGTTCGACCAACAATTATCAATATTTCCAAATATACAGATCGTCCTGGAACCACAGCAGCGAAATCGAGATCTAAAGTTCCCACGAAAATTAAATCCCAACGATCTAAGAGGCTAATGCAGCTTAGTCAAGAGATTTCAAAACAAGAATTAGAGTCTTGGATAGGTTGGACAGGTTCTGTTATTATTGACAGTAAAGGAACGAAGAAAAAGCAGTTAAAGGCACGAAACTCATCCTATCTACCTGTCGTAATTAATGATTCTAAGAAGGAACTAGGGACTTTTCAAACAGTGACAATAACTGGTGCAACAAGAAATTACCTAATTGGAAAAATCGATGAGTAGCTGAAAGGCAATAATATAGCAGAAAGAACATGCGGGGGGAGGGGTTTGAACCCTCGAACGTCTATACGACTGGATTTCTCATTCTATGTAGATCTTAAGTCCAGCGCCTTTGGTCGGCGCCATGCGACAAACTAAAATGTCGTCTAGCCCGCGTATAGCTGCCTTTGACCTGACTTGGCTACCCCCGCATAGGAGGAAGGTAAGGTATTCCGACAACAGGCAAAATGTAGACAGTAAAAAGAATTATCTATAAAATAAAGAATATTCGATATTAAATAAAAATAGAAGAAATCCTTATACTGGTGTCATAGCGGAGAATTCATATTTGAATAATCGATCTACAGAAACAGAAGAGCATACAATATCCATCATTCTTGTAGAACCGTCTAAAGTTCAGAATATTGGTAGTATTGCTCGTGTGATGATGAATTTTGGATTTAAAAATCTTATTTTGGTTAATCCCAAGGTTAATTTAGCAGATCCAGAAATAGAGATTGTAGCTCGCAAAGCAATCCAGATAATAGACCAAGCAGAAATTATTATCCCAGGGTTAACAGAGTTGAGAAATGATTTTAATCTCCTTATTGGGACCACAGCACGAGTAGGGAATGATTACAATCTAAATCGCATAGCAATCACTCCAGAAGAGCTTTTTACAGATGCATTACCTTTTAACAGTGTAGGTCTTGTTTTTGGAAGAGAACAACATGGATTAACAAACGATGAAATCAACTTATGTGATGTGGTCTTAACAATTCCATCACATTCTGCATATCCAGTGATGAACTTATCTCATGCACTTGCAATTATCCTCTATGAAATAAAAAAGGTTTTGAAATTAACTGAGATTAGGGAGACAATGGAGAGACCTAAGCATAGAGCTGCTAAATTTAATGAGCGAGAACAGCTGAAATTATACTTTAATCAATTAATAAAGAACGTTAACTATCATCCAGAAAAATTAAAGGTAGCAAATCAGGCATTTTCAAATATACTTTCACGAGGATATATTACAGGGCGAGAAGTCACAACTTTAATGGGTGTTTTGAAATGGATAGAACTACAACTTAAATAAATAGTCCTGACGTTGTAAAGATTAAAAATGAAAGGTAATCAGTGATAAAAGATCAATTTTCGAATAGAGGTAAAATACAAATATCTACCCATTAATGAGCTATTAACGCAGTAACTGAATTGGAACCGCAGAAAAAAGCAATAACCTATAAAACTATATTAACAGCGCCGATAGTCCAGCCTGGTAAGACTCCTGTCTGCCACACAGGTGACCTGGGTTCAAATCCCGGTCGGCGCATATATTTTTTATTCCCTCGCGTTATGAGTTGGCTACTTGTGCTGTTGTTGGATTGAATCCCATCCATATAGAGGAATTCTCACGTCTTTATCAGCTTTTCTATAAAATACACCCTCTCCTTCATAGCATTTCCCAATAACTATACACTGGATATTATTGCGCTCAAATAAATCCACTGTCTCATCTAACTTAGTGGAGGGAATGGTAAAAACTATTTCGTATTCTTCCCCTCCATAAAAAGTTATTTCCTGAATTACATCTTGAGAAGGTTCATATTGTAGAAGATCAGGCTCAGTAGGAAGATAATCAATGATTATACGAATGTTAGATTCTTTTGACAACCAATTAAGAGCAGAAGCTAAACCATCAGAACTGTCAATAGAGGAAGAAGCAATTTTATTTGAACTTAACAGTGTTCCTTCCATCAATCGTAATTCGGGTTCATAAACCTTTTTAATGGCGGTATTTAGGATGTGAGAAGAGATAGTTGGGATTTTTGTCTTTTTATTGTTGAGTAACTCATCAAAAGCAATTGAAGTAAGTCCGAAATATCCCGAAACACACACTAGATCACCTTCCTGAGCGTTTCTTCTTGTCAATATTTCTCCCTGTTTAATAGACCCAATTCCCACTCCAGTCAATACTGCTTCAAAAGCCGAACCTAAATCGCCACCCAGATATGACGAATTATATTTGTGAGTAGCTTGGCATATACCGCTAGCTAGCTCTTTAAGATCTTTTTCAAGCATTTCAGTTTCAAGGACGAGAGAGGATAGAAATGCTTCAGGATACGCTCCTTTTGCTACCAAATCAGAAAAAGTCATAGTCACCAATTTTCCTCCGATTTGAGCCCAAGTCTGGTTAGGTAAGAAGTCCCCGTCCCGCTGCATACTGTCAATATTAATTAGCATGTATGGAGGATGATCTTTAATCAGATATGCATCTTCATTACTCCCCATATAAGGGGATGAGGATAGATAAGATTGTAGAAGATGAATAATATCTGATTCCTTAATATCCTTCAAAATCCGCATATTGCTTTACATTCTCGTTCCAGTATTTTTATTTTCTTAATCCATATTATGTCAAAATGACTGGAAAATGAGTGAAAGCACAATAGAAAACCATAAGATGCACAAAGCTAAGTTAAAGGCGTTTTTTTTACCAATAGTTTTTGTTGTATTGATTACAATCATTTTGTCTGTACTTACACTTGATTTTTATGCGGGGATACAAGAAAATGTAATTAATGATTATGATTTTGAAGAAGATTCAGCTAAATGGATTGTATCTGGGACAACTTTTGGTTTACCAGCTTATTCTGGTTCTAAATCAGCTGAAATAACTCCAGGAGGATATGTGGCTCAAACTCTCCCTAATATTCCAGTAGATGAAATTTCATCTTTTTCTTTTTGGATTTTGGATTCCAATAATGCTAGCCTAGACATTATTGTTTCCTATAAGGATGAAAAAACAAGTGTTATAGAATTTTCTTTGGGTGACACAGGATTATGGAGTCAAAAGAATGTCACTGGTCTCACAACTGGTAAATTTATTAGCAAATTTAATATCACAAACACTGATGTTTCGACTAATATTAATGTTGATACTATTGATTTATCTATTGCAGAAATTCCAGATATTGCGCCAATACCTGAAGATCCTGGGGATACAGGTGGAATTGCTTATGGCGCAATAATGACTATGTTATTTTATGTAGCAATTGTATTCATTAGTGGATTTATCGTGCTGTTTATCATTAAGAAAGGTCTAATGATATTATTATCTTACTTCTATGCAATTATTATGGGAATTAGCTGGTTCACATTCGGATTGTATTATGGGAGTATATTATTAACTTATTCGGTTGGAGTATTCAACACTATATGGGAAAGTATACCCGAATTCATCCAAAATTTTCTAATTTTTCTGTTTGAGACAGAAGTAATTCCGGGGGAATTAATTGTAATTGAAGCGCTACTATATTTCATAGCTGCTCTTCTAGGTTTAATTGGGACGATATCATTCGCTGTCAAATCTTTCAAAAGAATTTGGGTTCGTAATGTAATGATGGTGTTTTTTGGACCAATGATTGGTTCTATGCTTGCTATTCATTTTGGACTCCTTACAGTCTTTTTAATTTTAATAGGTTTATCCTTATATGACATTTATGCCGTTTTTCGTGGGCCTCTCAAGGGAATAATAGATGAAAGTCGAGAATCAGCTAAAGAAAACGAATATCAGGCTGAAGAGCAAGAGTATGACATGAGCGAAGTGGAACTAGTTCCTCTTATGCCAGCATTACCTGTATATTCCACACCCTTGATTAGTATCGGGCTCGGTGATTTCGCTTTTTTCAGTATGTTTGTTAGTGCAGCTGTAATCATCAGTGCAGAATTAAATAACCCGATACCGTTGTTGATGGCAGTTATAGGTCTTCTTGGAGGAGCTTACTATACTTTTCAATATCTAAAAGAAGAACGAGCTCTACCAGGTCTTCCTTTACCAATTTTTGGAGGAATTGGGTTACTAATCTCGGGAATTCTAATCGTGATGATCTTTGGGGGAACATCAATCGAGGCCATTCTCAACCTTTTTGGGTGATCTAGAAATTCATAACATAATTTCTGCCCTATATAAAACCCTTATTAACAGGAAGAAGAAGAAATAGGCATAAATGCCTGGATCTTTATCTAAAAAAGAATAAAATAGACTTACATGGCAACTAGGGCTTCACGTTCAAGTTGAACCAAATATTCATTGATCTTTGTTTCAATGTCAATACCCAACTGACCAGCGAGGATAATCGAGTTTAAGAACACAGTGAGAATTTCATCAGCGACTTGTTCATTGTTTAATAAAGTAGGATCCATGGCTTTCTTTAAAGAAGCAACTAATTCAGGATTAAAAAAAGGAGATTTGGAATTATAACTGCCAGTAAAATGATTAAGAAGGGTTTTAACTCGATCTTGTATTTCGCTCACACTCATGTAATATTGCATACGGGTATCACCAATTAGGAAATTGTATTTCAAGACTAATCATAAATATAATATTATATTAAGCTTTTCTGGAAATAGATAGAAAGGAAATACGGCGGTTCTCACACCCGTATTCCGAAAGATTCTGAATTTTGTCGAATTTTCCGAATTCTCGACTGGAAACTCTCGGGTGGGTGTGTTTGATAGGAAGTTTGTTTGCCGACTTTATTCACCTTTCACTTCAATCTCTTCCTTCCCTCTCTTAAATAGAAACAGAGTGTCTTTTCCAAATAGAAATGGGAAAATTATGATTTTAGTCGGTTAAAAGTGGTAGTTTGGAGGTGTTTTTTTTAACCATGTTAGGAGACAACCATTTCTGATGGAATTTCTGTTTCTCTTCCATCCGAGTACTTCCTCCTATAGAATTAGGGGTATTGAATGTTTTACGACATTAGATTTTTCCTTGTTTGAGATATTTTTCTCCAACTTTTTTCAAATGAAATCTACAAATAAGATTTTAACACTCAATTAAATCCCTTAAAACGGTCATAATTCATTATTTAAACATTGACAGTTTAAATTTTTGATTTTTGATGCCCATATTTAAGAAATGGAGTCCTGTATTCATTGCCTATCACCGATCCAGAGAAAAGAGACATTGTACGTAGTGCTCTCCTTGATATGATGATCTGTCGTAAGTGCTACGCTAGAAATCCTGCTAATGCAACTAAATGTCGCCGTTGTCGATCAACAAGACTTCGTCCTAAGCGGAAAGAACGAGCAGGGTAGAGTTATTTTCGTTTTCTCCTCTTTCTTTGATATACTTCGTATCTTTTTAACTTGGTTGACTCTTAAATTGGAGAATTTGTAATGCGTTTGATTGATGGTAGCCAAGGTGAGGGTGGAGGTTCAGTATTACGTATTGCTACAGCTCTTGCTTTAGTTAATCAAGAAGCAGTTACCATTGAAAATATTCGCAAGAAGAGACCCGTGTCAGGACTTCGACCCCAGCATCTTTTAGGATTACGCGCTTTAACGGACTTATGTGGTGGTGAATTGGTGGGTGGAAAAATTGGAAGTGAATCAATTACTTTTCATCCTGGGTCGGAATGGAAATCGAATCTTTCTGTCAACATTCCCACTGCAGGCAGTATTGGACTTATCCTACAAGTTTTTCAGGTAGGGATGCTTGCATCCGCTGATCATAGAGTCACTATCAGCTTTCAGGGTGGGGGAACGTTTGGAAAATGGGCACCTACCGTCGATTATATTCAAAATGTAACTTGGCAAATCTTCAAACAGATGAATTATCACTTGGAGTTGTCAGTAAATCAACACGGATTTTTTCCTAAAGGGGGAGCAGAAGTGACGGTTTCAATGAATTCTCCTTCAAAATTGACTGGAGTTAATTTAACACAAGGAGAAGAGTTAAAGAATACCACTATTTCCTCCATTGCAACAACTCATTTAAAAAATGCCAGAGTAGCTGAAAGGCAAGCAGAAGAAATTCAACACAATCTAGCTGAACATGATATTGATGCTACAACTAATATTTCCATTTCAGACGCTAAAAATCCTGGTTCTGGCGTTCTTGTATATTCTACCACTGGTAATGCAATAATTGCGGGGGATGCAGTTGGTGAAAAAAGAAGGTCAGCAGAAATGGTTGGACAAACTGCTTTCCAGAATTATTTTTCGACGTTATCCAATCAGTGCAGTGTCGATAAGTTCTTAGCAGATCAGGTTTTGCCTGTGATGGCTTTAGCAAGTTCATCTAGTACTTTCACGACTCCAATTCTCACAAAGCATACTAGAACAAATATTAATCTTATAGAGAATCTAACTGGTGCAAAAATATCTATCGAGAAATTTGATAAAAAATTTCAATTATCTGTCGATGTTTGATTTCTCAGTTTCCTCACGGAGCCAGTGTAGATACTCTTCGCTCCCTGTATGAATTTTGTATACAATAAAGGCAGGAGTTTCATACGAATGAACCGATTTCAGCAATTTTTCTACATTCTCAACAAGAGTTTCACGAGTCTTTATCCAGACGATCAATTCATTTTCTTCCTCGATAATTTCTTTCCATCGGTAAAATGAGATTACGTCAGAAATAATGTTTACGCAAGCACCTAGTCGTTTTTCTATTACCATTCTACTAAACTGTTTTGCTTCCTTAAGGGTTGAAAAAGTTGTATAAATAGCAACAAACATAAAAATCACTTTTTCTGTATTTGGTTATTATATCCAAAACGATGTTCCGCTCGGCATAATAAGCATTGATAGTGAATCTGCTTCTTCTTACTATTTAACCGTACTCTTATTGTCTCACTGGTAATTGGAGTAAGGCATTTATGGCAATAAAGCAGTCGATACGGTTTGGGAAGATGAAATCTACCTCGCATTCCCATTTTTTTGGCAGATAAATAATGGTTTCTTGACATATCAGGATCTGTTAATCGAAGCTCTATACTTCTTCGGAGGAGATAATTAATAGCTTCAGAAAAGAGGTGTTTTTTTGTTTGCTTTTCTGTTCTCGACCTTCGTTTTTTCCTTTGCTTCGAGGGAGCCATTTGTTCAGACGTCCAAATACCTAATAACCATACCACGTTTTTTTGATTCATATATAGCTTAAATTTTTTACTTTTTTTGCATATTATGGGTTTTTCACCTCTGAAGTTGGTTGATTTTAAAATTTAAATTATCTATAGTTCTTCTCGTGGTAACTATCACAATTCTTTATTTGTAAGGGACTAATGCAGAGAAATAAACATCTAAGAAGTGTAAGAAACCTTTTTAGTTTAAAGCAAGGGGGGAAGAACTGCCAAGAAAAGGCTATAGTGTAAGGGTTTCTGCTCCGATAGTGTAGCTTGGCCCATGAGGGCATCAGTTCGATACCCACGGCTAATCATATTGGGCTTTCGCCTCGATATAGGATTACACAAGAAGTCTCCTGCGAGATGACCCGGGTTCAAATCCCGGTCGGAGCATATCCTCAGTACATGATTTCCTTTCTTGTTAGAGTGATTAGAAATGAGTCGACCTTTAGATGTTTTAACAGATGCTTTGAATCAAACTGTGATCCTTAAAGTTAGAGGTAAACGTGAGATTCGTGGTACATTACGTAGTTATGATCCCCATCTCAATTTATATTTAGAAAACGCTGAAATGATTCATGCTGGCAACGAAGAAGCAGGTGAAGAAGAACGTACAGAATCCCTTGGAAATATCATTCTTAGGGGAGACAACGTAATCCTTATCTCGCCTCCATCGTAGACTTGTGTCTTAGATTAATTGAAAATTTATAGAGCTGGAACAAAATGACAAAAGGAACAACCTCACGAGGAAAACGAACATCGCATAGGACACATATGCAATGTAGACGCTGTGGAAACCGTAGTTTTCACAAGCGAAAAGGTCGATGTGCATCCTGTGGATACCCAAGTCCAAAGCTAAGGCGGTATGCTTGGCAACGAAAGAATTTTAACCACCGTCGAAGGATAACCTAAATACATTGCCGAGGTAGCTTAGAGTTTACTCCTGTGAGTAGACGAGTAACCCGGGAGGATCGTTTCCATAAATGGAGATGAATCCCGTAAGCGCTGGACTGAAGTCTGAAGATTTTTTAAATCGTCAGAAATCCAGTTGCCGTGCGTTCAAAAGGCATTTATAGGGAACAGGTGTCTCTACCTGAAATTCGCGCCCTCGGCACTACTTTCTTCCTCCCTTTTTATTAGATATTTGATTATGGACTCTTCTTTAAGGAATAAGTGATCTATTGTGATTTTAGCTAGACTATATTGATCTAAATTCCTTTTTCTTCTGTTAAAATAGAAATTATTATCAGATCAAAAATCTATTAAATCTAGGAGAAGTACTTTAAAGTAGTAAGACAGATTTCCATTAAGAAGTATTCGGAGTAAATCAGAATGAAACCAGTAATTACACTTTCTTTGGGTGGTTCAATCATTAATCCAGGCCAGATTGATGTTAATTTCTTAGAAGAGTTTTCTAAGGTCATTGAAAAACTTATTCCACGATATAGGTTTATGATTGTTTGTGGAGGGGGAAAAGTTGCCCGAGATTACATCCATGCTCTCCCTCAAGGGCTGACTGAGGGTGAACGTGATTACATAGGTATTGCGGCGACATGGTTAAACGCTGAGTTGCTATCCTACTATTTTAAAGGTTTTTCTTCTCCAATTTTACCCAGAACTATTGAGGAATTAAGACAACAAATGCGACATTTTGATGTTGGCTTATCTGGTGGATTTTTACCCGCAGTAAAGACTGATGAAGATGCAGCAATCGTTGCTGATCTTTTCGGATCACCAATTTTGATTAATGTTACTAATGTAGATGGAATATATGATAAAGATCCTCGAAATTATCCTGATGCAAAGAAATTCATTGAATTAACCTATAAAGAATTTTATGAAGTAATTTCTCCCCTTTCTTTAGGAGCAGGATCAAATGCCCCTTTCACACTGATTGCAGCAAAAATTTGTGAACGTTCCAATATTCGGATAATTATTTGTCCAAAAGTAATGAATAAAATTGAACAAGCGATTGAAGGAGTAAATGTGGGTACTGTAATTCAAAATCGTTGAACTGAATTGAATAAATCTAAACAATTTACAAACGGTGCCCATTTCCCTAGTTGTGTCCCAGATACAACCTATGGAGTAACACAGTTTTGGGCTGAGGAATATTGGGCCTGGCGACAGATCCAAAAAATTCGGAAAAATCACCTTGGTATCGATTTTAGCGGACTTATCAATAGTACGTTTGAAAATCATTTCAAACAACTCCTCAACAATCCACCCCACACTAATATTCTAGGTACAAATTCTTTTACAGATATTCCAGATAATTCTTGGAAGATCAGCAATAAGAAGTTAACATTAGCGACGTCACATGCTCCTTCCCGCTATAAAGCTCAATTACTTTTAAGAAGGCATAAGGATAACTTTAGAATAATTACATTTGATGCTCATTTGGATTTAGGGAATTATACAGGTATTCATGGAGCCTGGCTTACAGAAAATATCGCAAAACGAACTTCAATTATTGGGGGCTGGGCTGATACATTTTATGAGTTGAATTATGCGCGCTCTTCTGTACCGTATATTGCTTCAGAGCTGACAGAATTAAGTGAAGATAATTCATTTTTAGAGTGGATTGCTGAGAAAAAGGTGTACATCTCAATAGATCTAGATTATCTTCAACCTACGCAAAATTATTTAGGTTTGTCCAGTTATTGGCATCGTATATTACTAATTGGACATACAATGAATTTAAATCAACAAATTCAAATGCTACCAGATCACATTGATCTAACCACTCCCACTCTTGTTGGTAAAGAAATAAATCTCTTTGAAGACTTGGTTTTATTCAGGGAACGTAAGAAAAAAAGCATAAATTTGCATATAAAGAAGCTAGAAAATCTCTTTGAAGAAATCTCTATTCTCCTAAATGATTCTTCCTCCTCACTATTAGGACTGGATCTGGTGGAATATTCAGCTATATGTGATTGGAAAAAACTGACTCTTAATGCTCTATTGCAAAATTACTCTCAATTTGAGAGGGTACTCAAACCTGTGTATGAAGAAAAAACGAGATTGTGATTTCACTCGATCTTGCATAATTGTAATCAAAAAGTGCGTTCTCCCCTTCTTTCGCTATTATCATTGATAATACTTTTATTAGTGTGTTGAAAGAAAGAAATATGGAGTACGGGGAGAATACATCCTTACTAGTAATATTATAGGAGAAATTTACAATTTCTTATAGAGCTTATAAATATGAAAGGGAATTAAAAGAATTAAAAGAGAAAGAATCTCCTGATGGGAGTACATGTCTGATTTCTCTTTATGTTCCTCCAAATCGTGCTATCGCAGATTTTGTACAAGAATTATCAGATGAAATTGGCACTGCTACCAATATTAGAAGCAAATTTACTCAGAAAAACGTTGTCTCAGCTCTAAGAAACGTAATTGGAAAACTTAGATTATACGGACACAAAGCACCAGAGTCAGGATTGGCTATATTTGCGGGTGCTACTGCTGATTCTGGACATAAGGATTTTAAGTTAGAATCTTACGTTTTCGAACCCAAAGATCCCATTTCACGAAAGCTATATGTTTGCGATAATCGATTCCATGTTGAGCATCTGATTGAAAAATTGGGAGAAAAAGATGTTTTTGCACTATTAGCTATAGACAGTGCTAAAGCTACTATTGCCACCTTAAAGGGAGATCATGTCCAGATTATTAAGAGTACACGAAGTGGAGCTGCAAAAAAACATAGAAAAGGCGGTCAAAGTAGTGTTCGGTATGCTCGACTGCGAGTTGAAGCAATTGCTCGTTACTTAAAACGAGTAGCAGATGAAATGAAGCAATACTTCCTTGAAGATGCTAAATATGAATTGAAAGGAGTAATCATTGGTGGTCCAGGTCAAACCAAAGATCAAATTATTGAACATTTTGACCCCAGATTGCGAGATAAAGTTGTGGGTATCAAAAATTTAGGATATGGCGGGGATGAAGGTGGCATTAATGAACTGGTCGAAAATTCCGAGGAAGTCTTGGAGGGAATTGCAATTATGGAAGAAAAACAGCTAGTACGAAGGTTCAAAGATGCTCTTATTGCAGGAAAAGCCAATTATGGGGAACAACAGGTTAGAGAGAACCTAATAATGGGAGCAGTAGAGGTATTATTAATTTCAGAAAGCGTAAATAAAACGCGAGTAATTGCAACATGTAAAAATTGCAACCATATTATAGAAAAAACATTAGATCCAATTGATGTAGATAACTTTAGTTCTACTTTACAAAAAGACCAGTGCTCTCAATGCAAAAGTGTTAATTGGAACGTTGTGCTAAAAGACCTGATAATGGACCTTGGTGATCTTGCAGAAAAGACAAGTACACAAGTGGAGATTATAAGTTCACAAACGGAAGAAGGACGTCAGATAGAAAGTTTCGGTGGCATATGCGTAATTTTAAGATATGTTGTCACTTGATACCTTAATTATAATATGCGCCGACCGGGATTTGAACCCGGGTAGCCAGCTTGGAAGGCTGGAGTCCTACCAGACTAGACTATCAGCGCATTGTTTATCTTTAGTCCGTTATGAAAAAGTAATAAGGCAGTAAGAGAAGTTTAATTATTTTTCTTTATTCTTTTCCCCTCAATTTGACAGATCAATAAAGAAAATTGACGAAGCTCGAACATTAAGTAAGTTTTTTTAAACAACTACATTTAAGCAAGAATCGATGAAAAGGGCGATTTCTTCAGCCTGATTCTTGGAGTAAAGAAAAACAATGACCTCTAAGGGTATTCGACATGTCGCTATTTGTCTTTTTGCATTAACTCTGTTCACAGTATTTATTGTAACCCCTCTATCAGCTTATCAACAGGAGAATGGTGATATTAACAAAATAACGGTCGTTCCAGAAACTGAAACACCTAACTTTTATATTGCATTTGACATTCTCCTAGAAAACGATACTACCGATACTACTGATACTACCGATACTACCGATACTACTGATTCTACGGAAACGTCTGAAGACGAATTCTCTGGTTGGGCTCCGTTCATTGATCAAGGATTATATTACCCATTAGCTTTACTGTTTTCATTTGGTGGAATATTCTCGGTTTTCTGGTTGATTTTCTTTGTCGAGACGAGTGAAGAAAGAACTATAAGAGAACGAATTATCGGTACTACAATTCGCCTTATTGTCATGGGTATACTAACTGGATTTGCTATACACTTCTGGATTCTGTTTGAACCTATTTAAATTTTCAGAAATTTATATTTCTCAAATCTTCCGCTCTTATTTGATACTATATTAGAATTAGCTGAGAAATTTGAAAAGTAGAAATGAATTCTTTTTCATTTTTAAGTTTCTTCCGATATGAACTATTCATAGTGGAAATCGAATCACCATTTGCAATATTGGAAGAAATGAAGCGTTAATATTGAAATTTCTGCTAACCATAACGTTTTTTAACTTAAGTTCTAAGATGTGACTTGATTTTTTCTTGACAGATTGTGATTCATCAAGAAAATGGATGCAATTGTTTGACGATTTTAGATTACTTTCTCCATGAAGAAGCATCTTACTGGAGTATGCAGGCCCTCTTACGAAAAGCAATATGTAAGGGTAAATGGGTATTGCTGTATGGAAGCCGAGTAATAGCTGTATCTGAGACTAAAGATGAAATTGTTCGTTTTTTCGGTCAATTCAAAGAGAAATTAGAAAATAAAAACAAATATCCTGGGGCGATCTATGTTCAGGTTGGGAATGAGAATAAGTTTTATCGAATACCTATGGATCAAGATGATGAGGAGGAAACTGAAACGAAAAAAGAACAATCCTCAAAGACGATAGAACGAGTTCTATACAGGTAATTTATTTTTTCGTTTTATTCTACCGTAACTGTTTTAGCGAGGTTTTTGGGTTTATCAGGGTCAAAACCTCGATGGACAGCAGCGTAATATGAGATCATCTGTAATGGAATGACATATGAGATAGGTGTAATTAAGGGAGAACTAGATTCAGGAATCAGAAAGCTTTGATCAGATCTTTTAACAATTTCTTGGTCTTTATGCGTTATGGAGATGATATATCCTCCCCGAGCTTTCATCTCTTCCGAATTGCTGAACATTTTTTTCCTTGTCTCATCTTTTGGTGATATAATAAAGACAGGAAATTTAGGTTCTACGATAGCAATCGGACCATGTTTACTTTCTCCAGCAGGAAAAGCCTCTGCATGAATGTAAGATATTTCTTTTAATTTTAATGCTCCTTCCATAGCAATTGGTAAATTTTTTCCTCTCGCAAGAAAATATGAATGATTTTGGTCTGATATAATGGAAGCTAGCTGTTTTGCTTTAAATTCGTTCTGATTGATTACCGTTCGTGTAATGGAAGGGACTTCTGAAGTGAAATCTGTAATTATAGAAGAAAATTCCTGTTGATTCCATACATTCAATGAATACTCTAATTGTAGTGATAACCTCGCAAGAAGGGCTACTTGTGCAGTGTGAGTTTTGGTAGCTGCAACTCCTATTTCTGGCCCAGCTTTTGTGTAAAGAGCAACTTGACTTAATCTGGGTATTGACGAATCAATGACATTTGCTATCGAAATTATCTTTGCTCCAGCTTTTCTTGCAGCAGTAAGGCCCTTCATTACATCTAAAGTTTCACCAGATTGGCTTACTGCTAGAATACACGTATTTTCATCAACGAGGTGATTGTAGGTCTCATATTCCGAAGCAATTATTGGATATATAGGTTTTTGTTTTAGTAAGCGTTGAAATTGGTAATATCCAGAAAGTCCCGCGTGATAACTTGTCCCTGCCGCCAGAATAATGATTTTCTCTGCTTCAAGAATTCTCTTCGTGGCCTCTTCAAGAGCTTTGACATTTACATTCAGGGTATTCTGCAATGCAATAGGCTGTTCATGAATTTCTTTTAGCATAAAATGGGGGTACCCACTTTTTTGTGCACTTTCTGCAGTCCAAGATACAATAAACGGTTTCGGTTGAACTCTAAACCCGTTTTTCTCGATATAGACTGCCTCTGGTGTTAATGTGGCAACTTCACCATTTTTAAGTACAATAGCATTCTTAGTATATTCTAAAAATGCTGGAATATCACTCGCAGCGAACTTTGTATCATCCTGTACTCCAATAACAAGTGGACTATCTTTGCGAGCTAAAAATATTTTTGTAGGGTCAGCTGTATGAATTAATGTTATCGCATAAGTACCTTCGATTTTGTCTAATGCTTTCTTGAAAGCTTGGATAACTGCATTGGGGCCTTTTTCTGATTTGAATTCTTCCTCTATCAGATGTGCAAGAACTTCTGTATCTGTCTCGGATTTAAATTTATGACCTTGCTTCTTTAAATCATTTCTAAGAGATAGATAATTATCAATGATTCCATTATGAACTACCATTAACGAATCTGAACAATCAGCATGAGGATGCGCATTTATACGAGTAGGTGGACCATGAGTTGCCCATCGTGTATGTCCAATACCTGTACTTCCTTCAAGTGTATCAAAAGAGAGTCTGCTGGTTACTTGATCTATTGTACCTGCATCTTTCATTGTTTGGATTTTACCCTCACTGATTGTTGCAATACCTACACTGTCATAACCGCGATATTCTAGCCGTTTCAAGCCTGAAGTGATCATTTTTGAGACATTGGTTTTTCTGCGAGTAGTGATAGCAATGATTCCACACATATAAAATACTTCCACCCGGAAATGAGATTAAATGAATAGATAGAAATTATTCTGATGTTAAACTTTACAATAAAAGGTATTTAAATGTCTTATCTTAAGATTTACTTGAAGTAGATAATACATTCAAATCAGTTTTAGAAATTGTTTTTGCTCTCCAGAAGGAAATTCACCCCGTTAATCCTGTACTTCGTACTAAAGAATTCCAGAAATAAAAACGAAACAAACTACCTTTTTTGATTAATTACTATTCTAGTTCATTTTGAGTCAGTTTTTTTAGAGGCAGTTCTTTTTGCTTCCTGTCCAAGATCCGAGTATGTATGGAGTAAAATATATGAAAAATCATCTTTATGTTATTGACCCATCACAAGCTATTGTCCTTGCCCATAGATTACGTTGGAAAATAATGAAACTACTGATACAAGATGAACCTATTTATGCAAAACAGTTAGCAAAGGAATTAAATATTTCTGAATCGAAAATTCACTACCATCTAACGCAATTACGTAAAGCAGGTTTAATTGAGCTTAAAGGATTACGCTCTATAAAACAAGGAAGAGCCAAGTTACTAAGACCTGTCGCAACTGACTTCTTACTCACATTACTAAATAATGGTTCTAAAGTAGAAGAGTCAGTTTTTGAAAAATTATTTCTACCACGATTCTGCACACCTAGGGAGTTTGATGCAAGAATTGTTGTGGGAAGCTCGGTTCCTCATGGAAAATATGATGCTATATCCCGCGACGGCCATCTTGTGGGTGAATTATGTTGGTATCTTGGTACTAAATTAGCAAATACATACCACCACCCTAACTCGAATCTTGTCGTTACCGATCTGAATTATTTGTCAGGGAAACCAGCAAAACCAAGTAATCTGATTCTTATAGGAGGGCATATTACAAACGAATTAACGGCCAAGTTTAATAAAACGCTGAAGCAAAAGTTTAATGTCTATTTTACTGAAAATAGGTTAGTGTCAGGGAAGGAAGATTTTTCAGAACCAAATCAAGCCTTAATAGCAATTTTTCGGAATCCTATACACACAGAAAAATGGGTACTAATATTAGCAGGAGTTAGAAGTCTCGGGACAAAAGCAACAATTTATTCAATTATTAATGATCATACAGAAATCCTCAGTAATGAGAATGAATTTGTTGTTATATTAAAAGGTGATTTAAATGAAGAAAATCAAATCTCTGGAGTTACAGGCTTATTAACAAAAAGTTTAAAGTAACCCCATTCCTCCATATTTTCGTTCAGTGTTCTTATCAGGAGCGACATCCTTACCATCTGATATGAGGTAATATATGAAACTCGATAAGAGAATAGTAAGAAGGTAAAAACATGTCCGAAGCTAAAAAAATCCTAACCTCAGCAATACAACAGAAAAGAAAGGTATTAACAGTTCAGGAATCAAAAACCATTCTAATAAAAGAAGGATTTCCAGTTAATCCAACAGGTTATGGACAATCTCTAGAAGCAATAATATCTGAATCGAAAAAAATAGGTTTTCCTATTGTACTAAAGGTTAGCTCTGAGGATATCCTTCATAAATCAGATATTGGAGGAGTGATTACTGATATTAGAAGTGTTGAGGAATTAAAAGAACAATTTGAGATAATGAAAGAAAAAATTGCTAAATCTCTTCCCAATGCTCGAATAGAAGGCTTTTTGATTGAAAAGATGGAATCTGGAATCGAATTATTAATTGGTTCTACCCAGGATCCAATGTTTGGACCTATTTTGGCATTTGGTCTTGGGGGAATTTATGTAGAAATTTTGAAAGATGTTGTATTTCGGTTAATTCCAATTGAGCAAGAAGATGCAACTGAAATGATTTCGGAGATTAAGGCAGCAAAAATACTGGATGGTATTCGTGGTCAGCCAGTAGTTGACAAGAAAGCGTTAATTGAATTATTAATGAAAACTTCAAAGTTCATTGAAAAATTTCCTGAAATTGAAGAGTTAGACCTTAATCCAATTTTTGCTACGGATAAGGGTGTGACTGTTGTCGATGCTCGAATTATTCTGAACGATCCCGCCCAATAACGAATTTCTGCAAGAAATAAATACATTGAATGGTCATCATATCTCCAATGATTGATATTACAAGTGAGAGGAGAGAAAATATCAAGATTCCAGTTGCTTGGAAAATAATCTGCAACCCCAGGATTAAAATAAATAAAACTCCTCCTATGATGGTAATAATCCTAAAAATAATTTCTAGTTGACAAAATTTATTAATCTCAACTTTATTATTTAATACAATAATTAGGGATATTGCTATTAAACCCCCAACAACCATCGGAAATCCCATAAAAGTCCATGTATCTTCACCTATAATTGACAATCCAAATAAGATTATCAATATTTGACTGAAGACAAATGTAATAGGAATTAATACCAATTCTGCAGTTTGAAAAGTACTTATGTGTTTCACTTAGTATCGCTCTTAAGAAAAATTAAAATTTTTAGATTTTTTTAGGTTAATGGATCAACGATGTCGCAGAAATCGCCATTCACACTTAACTCTATCCATGATGAGCTGGAATTAAAAGCTTTAATACATTTTAGTAAAAATTATGAAGCTGTTGAGCGTATTGGAGAGGAATCCTTCGTGAATGCTATCATAAAATCTAATATTCAAGCTGTGATGGAATCAGAAATTGCTATGCCTATTAGATTAGCTAATGATGAAATTTACGAAATGGTAATGAAAAATAATCGTGGAATTGTGGCAAAAGAAGGCCGTGCGAATCGTTATCTTGTTGTATTGCGAATAGACTTAGATAATATCTTAGCTGCTATTGGAGACGATCTTGATCCCGGTATGGTGCTTTTTGAGTTGCTTCAATATAGCACAGGATGAATAAATTAGAAATTTATGATATCTTGCAATGAACTCGCATGGAGAAAACTTTTTTGAACAATAATTCAACCACTATAAATCAAATTCCCCGATATACGGTTAATGAACGTCTTAAGGCAATCGTTGTTCTTTTTCGTCCTCACCAGTATTACAAGAATGTATTAGTTTTTTTTGGGTTATTCTTCTCTAAAAATTTGTTTCGAGTTGATTTATGGTTTCCTATGATTATGGCTTTTATCATCCTTTGTCTTGTCTCTTCCTTAAATTACATAATCAATGATTTTCGTGATAGAGAAAAGGATCGCCATCATCCCGAAAAATCCTATCGCCCAATTCCTTCAGGTAAGGTTTCGAGTACTGAAGCCTTCGGGTTGATGTTCGTATTAGTTGTGATAACAATAGGGCTGGTCTACCTAATTCCATTAACATCCACCCAAATAATCCTTCATACACCTCAAATTCAAGAGGGTGAGATTTTCCAAGAAGGTCGTATCATTATTCCGTCAAAAACGGCGTTTTTCCTTGTATTAGTAGGATTATTTGTAACCAGTCAACTTTACTCTCTTCTCTTGAAAGATATAGTATTTGCTGATATCGTGACAATTTCAGTAAACTACGTTTGGCGAGCTATTGCAGGAGCGGTTCTTATCACAGTATCTGTATCTCCATGGTTGATTATTCTATGTTTTATTACGGCCATGATGCTTTCTTTAGCAAAACGTAAAGGTGACCTTGCATTTTTAGGAACAGAGGCAAGTAAACATAAAGCTGTCTTTACAAGTTACACTCCTGAATTACTGAATCAAAGTCTTTCAACTATAACAGCCATTGAAATCTTAGCAATCTTCATCTATCTTATTGAAAGGCATCCAAAAGAAACCGTATTTATTGTTGTAGCATTACCTTTGATTACTTTTCTCTTCTTTCGGTTTTTGTACTTGATTTCAAGGAATTCTGTTGCCAGTAGAAAGGCAGAAAGGTTATTATTGGATAAACAACTAATGGTTACAGGAATCATCATCGTTGTACTTTTTTTAATTGCAATTTATTTCCCAAATATGTTAGATAACCTTCTGGGAATTCCCGATCCTGTAGTTTAAAAAAAATTACTTCAAAATTATTAGAAAAAGGAAAAATGAGGATGATTAATCTTTGTCTTCTTCATCAAAATCTTCATCTTCAAGATTTAAATCATCGAGGTCAATGGGCTCTGGTGGTGGAGTAGTAGCCATAGTAATTCCAATCCAAGCGATGATAAAGCCAATCATTAGGGTTGCCAAGTAAACAGGCCATAGCATTGCATCTGTTGGCGTAGTGCCTAGTGGATTAAAAGCTTCTACAACATCTGGAAAGTATTTTTGAATAGGTAGAAACCATGTGTATAATAGAAGTAATATTATTGTAATTATGGATATTCCGTATCCGTAAACTTTATCTTTGGACATAATTTAATCGTGCTCCATTAATGTTAACAGATATTTGCTTGTTTCAGTGTTTAATTATAAGACACACAAGTATATCTATAAAATCATCTAAATTTGCCTTATATTTATATGTATTGATTTTTTTATGGGATTCTACATCCGAATTCTAATACAAAATTGAGAACAAATAATGGTATTACAGCGGAAGGCAAAAACTGAATCATACCTATGTAGTGTTCTAATGCAAAAATAATCATTTTGGTCAAAGATAATTTTCCCAAACAGAACTAGAAAGTGATACTATATGAAAACGATACGGCAAATTTCCGCACTGGAGTTGAGCCTAGTAGAATCAGAGCATAAAAATTGACTGTTCTAACCCCATGGGTTGCAATATCAATATCCAAAGATATCGTTACCACTCCATTTGATGTAGTTATACCTGAACCGATTGGAGTACCAACATCTTCAATATTTCCAGTGGCATTTTCAGTTGTGGTTGCAATGTAAAATGACACGGTTGCATTGTTGTAAGGTAACCATGTAGCGGCTGAGGGAACCGAAATAAAACGTGTAGATATAATGACGTGATCCCCATCATGAAGAGTCGCTCCCTGGCCTAACACACTGTTATTAACCGTACATCTACCAAAAATCCAGTCACCTGTCGCCTGTGCAAGAGCATTATCAACATAAGCTTGTGCTAAACCTTTTGTTTCCAAGTCATAATCTGCACGAATAAATGTGGTTTGTTCTTCACTTGACGTTGGGATAATATCTGTGGGAAGCTCGAAACCATATTGTTCAGCCAATTGGCTCAGAAGCGGATCAAAACTCATCCATTCAACGCGTTCATCACCTGGTAATAAGGGGTTTGGGTCTATTGGAACCAATACTTCTGCCCAAGCATGTAAGAATCGGGAGGTGACTGCACGTTTCCCACCATAGATATAAGAGTCGTTTCCCGCCAAATATCCTATAACGACGCGAGTAGGAATTTTTTGGATACGATTAATTATGGTATAGGCTGAGGCAAAGTGTAAAGATACTCCCGAACCTCTTTCGAGAAACCATTGATTATAATCCTCGTATTCAGCTGGATGAGCCATCAATCCCAATTGTTCGCCAAGCCACATATCCGTATCAAATGTGAATTCGCTTTGATTCCCAAATTTTAGCATATTAGCATATGACTGACCAAATACTGTTTGTTGAGATTCATTCCAATCTGAAGCTGTACTAGCAACTAATGGTGCCCAAGCAGCATAGTTTGCGAAACCGAACGGAACTACCTGTGGAGTCTGAAGATAACGCGATTTAATTGATTCCCAAGTAACAGGGTGTATCCCACATCGTAGATAATCTGCTTCTGAACGGGTTAAGGAGAATGCAGCGGCTGTTTGAATATCAGGTGCCTGGTAATCCATGATATATTCAAAACGTCCTGCCTCACTAGATGTATCTGCAACCTGCAAATTAGCATAGATCCCAAATAGGTCGTCAGGATCTGCGTTGGGAAAAACTTCCTTTACACGTTCATCTGACGGATTTACAGGAAATACCTGAACATCGTCACTATCATACAATTTGAAGTCATTAGAGCTTACATAGGATCCCATGGGTCCATTCCAAGTCGTAGGTAACATATTCGGAAAACTTGGATGAATGGTAACATCAGCTGTTATGCTATTGAGATTTAAAGGCGTTTCCACTGTGAAACGTGCAGTTCGAGAATCCGAGGGAACAACACTGGAGTAAGTAAATGTATCGCGTTTTACTGATGTACTTGGATTCCAATCGGTGGTGTAAGGAGGTTTATCAGTATATTCGTAATCGTCTAAATTGGATATTCGCCAATAAGCAGGCGGTTCTGTAGAATCAGTAGGGTCGTCACTAGTTACATTAAATAAAACTATATCAGGAGCAGTTAATCCTGCTGTGAACTGATCTAGGAGATTTTCCAGAATATAGGTAGCATCCCAAGTAGGGGTGGTGTTAAACATATCCCAATTAATTGGTTTATCAGTATATGTATCGAAATCACGGCGTTGACGGGGTGTACCAAGACCTGCAATTTCAGAAACATAGGTTCCCATAAAAAGGAGAATGACTAGAATGGTTGGTAATAAATTCAGAATGTGCCTACTAATATCTCTTTGTGCCAGTTCCTCAATTCGGGTTCTCGCAAATTTCGTGAGGGCAAGCATAAAGAGAATGGCAATTGTCGTTAATTGTAACAGTAAAAAATCTCCAGAAGATCCTCCTTCAACACTTCTAGCATATTCATTTGCTCCCACTCCCAGAGCAACCGTTTTTAAAATCTCCATCACAAATGCAAACCCATAAGGGCCTCTCATTTTCCGGGAACGGCCTAATAAAAACCATTCAAGAACAGAAACCAATGCAAACGCCGTGAATACAGGAATAGCTACTTCAAGAAAGTTCGATTCTGCAGTATTAGGAGCAGCCAATTTTGGAAGAAATGAAAGGGCTGTTACTCCTGAAACAAGTGCGCTTAATAGCACAAGGTAGCGAATTGCAGAGGGGGCGGAATCTCTACCGAAGTTTTTACTAGAACTCATATATACCACTGAAAGAGATGATTTCTCGGCATTCAAGTTTTAATCAAGCTACTGAATGCAGATGAATTTCCTTTATCCCTTGTGGTATTTTATATTATTCTATTCATCTATGATTGAATATTGATTATTTTCGTGATTAGAAGAGATCTGAATTAAAAAAGAATTTAACGTAAATACAAGTGAATTTACATGGAATCCGAAGTTTTCAGAAATGGATTAATAATCATCAAAATAAAAAAGAGAGCAGAAAACACATAATCGATAAGGCTTTTTACCTTGTTTTACAACTGATAAGGTCTTCCTTCCGCATTTTGTACACGCCTTTCCCAGTGTAATAGACATTTTAGGGCGAAGTTTGGGGGTTTTCCAGACCTTATTACATGAGTTACACTCTATTTGTGCAGTACCATCATTAATTTGAAGGGAAACATTTCCATTACACTCAGGACATTTACCTAAAGGTTCGTCGCTTGTCTTAGCTTTCCAGGAGCCTGAATACGGGCATTCTTCACGATTACAATCACTACAAAACCAAGGACGATCCGAACTCGCCTCTCGTGTCCAACAAACTGGACACATTACCCAATTGTGATATTTTACAGTAACTAACAAAGGAGTAGCATTACATATCCTACAGAATTCATCCTCTAATTTTACTAATTCTCCTTTCTTTGGAAGAGGAAAACTTGCTTCACAAAGAGGATTTGCACATCTTAAGAATCGTGATCCTTTTTTTCCTTGAGTTAATATTAAATCTCCTTCACAGTCTGGACACACTCCTAAGACATTTCCCACTCCTGTCATCTCTTTAAAGCTTGTAGCTAAGGTTGAAAAGATATCCTCTTCATTAGATTTCATAGCCATGATACCTTGCGTAGTTAAATCAATTACTAATTTATCTACTTCTTCAGCTGTTTTTTTGTGCTCTCGAATTTGCTGTGTCCATGATTCTACTTTTCCTCGAATTTCAGGAAGGATTAAGTCTTGTGCATTGTTGTTAAGTACATGATATAGGGCTAAACCCAGTGGAGTAGGAATTAATATCCGCTGAGTACCAGTTGGAATAGTGTACCTACGTTTTTGAACTGTATCAATGTGAGATGATCGGGTGGCGTCAGTACCTAGGTTTAATTCTGACATTTTTCGAATTAGCATAGATTCGTTCCATAATGGTGGTGGGGTAGTAAACCCTACGTGTTTATTTGTTTCAAAAGGAAAATTAGTGAGTTTTTCTAATTTCGGTATTTCTGAGGAAACAATATTCCGATATTGATAGAATTTAAGGAACCCTAATTCTGTTATCAATTTCCCCTTACCTTTGAAATCTTCTCCACCAACAGTTAAAATTATGTATTGATCAAGGGTTTTTGCATCAACATGAACAGTTGCAAGAAATCTCCATACAATGTAAGAATATATTGCCCAAGATAAGTTAATAATTGAAGGAGTCTTCGCAAATGTTTTCTCCAAATCTTTTTTTGTGATTGCTTTAACAGGTTTAATAGGTTCGTGATCTTTCGTAAAACGTCCCTTTGACGGGTTGGTCACTCCCCCAAGATTTATACATTCTTGAGCAATTTCACCAAATTCGGTATGATCGGCAAATATATTGGTTAATTTCGTTAAATCTTTTTCGTGATAATATGAACTTTCAGTTCTTGGGTAGGTAATAAATCCATTATTATAAAGACGTTCTGCGATATCAGAAATTTGCTTCGGACTTACTTTAAAAAAATTGGAACACTCTGCTTCAAGAGTATCTGTATCCAGAGGGAGTGGTCTTCGAACTGAGCCTATTTCTTCATTAAAATCACTAACAACCACCGTTTCTTCTTTTTCAAGTTTATTTATAATATCATTGATAGTTTCTTCATCGCTAGATGGGTTACCATGCCAGTCGAGGAATAATGGCTTATCATTCACCATAGTCTTGAGGGAAATTTTCCAAAATTGTTCAGGAATAAATGATTTATTCTCGATGTATCGACTAGTAATTAAATACAATACACTTGTCTGACATGGGCCGTAAGAAATCATCTGATTATGTATACCTCGATCTTGAACCCCTACAGTTAAAAAACGGGTGATAGAAGATCCCATTCTTAGATCTTGCTTTCTCAGTGAGTCAACTTGTCGTATCCAGTCCCAATTTAACCCAGTTTGCGATTCAAATGCACGTTGGAGAGATAAGGGATTGGTGCTTGTGAATCTCATTCTACCATGACGAATTTTCTTATTATTTCTACTCGCCACCTCAACAATTTCTCGACCTATCGCCTCCCCATGACCATCCCAATCGGTTGCAACTATTAGTACATTGGAAGTGGATCCAATATTTAATAGATGGTCAATCATATTATCATGAATAGCTTTTTCAATAGGCTCAATTTCGACCATTTCGATAGGATCAGAATTATGCCAATTTGTATCTTTATCAAAAGGTGGGGGATAATCAAAGTTGAGAATGTGCCCAGTAACGCTGGAAACTAGTATTTTATCCCCCTTTTTTAATCGATATTCGATTGTTTCAATTGTAAACTTGATTTTTTGCTCTTCAATTGAGGCTTCAAAGATATAATTATAGCGAGTTTCACCTTTTCGGCTTTTAAATTTCATTTTATATACGATAGAGAATGCTCTAACTAATGCTCTTGCAATAGAGGGTTTTTCCGCTACAATTGAAATTGTTGAGCTCACGATACATTACCATTCTCGGGATAGAATCCTCTCTTTTCTACACCCTCTTTATTAAGATCATAATTTAAACCTACATAAAGTAGAATCGGGAGTAAATTAAGACTGAGTTTAACAAATAAAGTGTAGTTGGTTGTTATGAGTGACAATTCTGTGTTACGTATTTATATTACTGGTACACCTGGAACTGGTAAGACAGCTGTAGCAAAAAATTTGTCACGTAATCTGAATCTTGATTTTCTGGAGCTAAATGATCTTATCATAAAGGAAGGGCTGTATCTTGGCTATGATATTAATCGTGATACCCTAATTGTCGATGATGAGCTTTTAACTAAAGAACTATTGAGGAAACTTAGAACTACAAATAAAATTTGTATATCTAGCGGAATGGTATTACTAAAACTTCCAATCGATTATATCATTATTCTACATTCCTCTACCCCCACATTACGGAAACGACTTGAAACACGGTGTTACTCTGAGGAGAAAATTGAGTCAAATCTCGAAGCAGAAATCATGAATGTATTATTTTATGACTTTACAGAATTTTATCCACCAGAGATAATTTATGAAATTCAAAATGATGAAAGAAGCATTGAAGATACCTGTAAACAAATTATTTCAATAATACGAAAGCATAGTTTGGGCATTACGGAATGAATCTTTAATAGAATTAATGGGTGTCTGGGAAATGATAGGAGGCATATGGCCTGGTAAAAGAACATGGATTTCAAGATCAGATAAACGCTTTAATGAATTTAGAAGCTCTGAACTAGATCCAGAAGGAAGATCAGTTCTTCCAAAGGATCCTTGAGGGAAAACTGTATCACCACTAATGAGTATTTTCTTGTCAGGTTCGTAAAGAGATAACGATCCTTTTGTATGTCCTGGTGTTTCTAACACCTGAAAATGGTGATTTCCAACTGTGATTGTATCCCCCTCTCCATATTTCTTGGTTATCTTGATGGGAGAACAAGTTGAATTCATTATCGGATCAAGGTATGGACTGTTACCTGAAGTTAAATGTCTGGCTTCCTCATACGAAGCAGATATTGTGCAATTCACCTCAGATTGAAGTGAAGAAATCCCACCAATATGGTCAATATGACCATGTGTCAGAAAAATGTGCGTAACTCGTTTCGTTTTTATCGCTTGTTTAAGTGTTTCAATATTTGGTGAGCTTGCACCAAATCTTTGATTCAAAGCATTACCTGCGCCTGTATCTATCATCATTGATTCTTGCTTTGCCTCAATAATGAATACGTTACAATCAAATCCTTGACCAAGGAGCCAATAAATGCTTGTCATAAGTTGTTTCATATATTCACCAGAAGTATTTGAGAAATTCTAAGTCAATATCACCTAAATATCTTTTCAAGGAAGAGGAAATTAAAATGGGAGAAATGACGTTGTCTTTAGGAAAAAAAGAAGAGAATGATAGATGAGATTGAACAGGCATTTTTATTCGTGAATGTTCAAACCAGTCTTCTTATACCGATCATTCTGCTATTGATTTGCCGTATCAACTACAATCATTGTTAAGGTTGAACGAACATTCTCAAGGCCACGAATGTTTGTCGTAATGACTTCCTTGAGTTTCTCCATGGTATCTGCTTCAATTTTAGCAACGATGTCGTAAACACCGTAAACTATCCAAGCACCAACAACACCTCTGGTACTTTTTAATTCTTCTAATACATCATCTTCTGATCCAATTTCGGCATTAACTAATACAAAAGCAGCAGGCATTTTTTCACCTCAACGTTAGTGACATGCTTTTTTTTGTCACTTCTAGTCTTTTCAGCTTATCCTTTTAAAAATTATTCATTTTCAAAAATGTTGTTCTCAAGGAATTCGTAATTCTCAATTAAACGTAATACTATCTTGATAAAAATAGCTTTATTAAGCAATTTTCTTGCACGGGATTAAGGGATAATAATATTCATTATTAGTTTTTGTTTTTTTTAAGATTTCTTGCAGATTCCTTATTCTACAGATTGATTAGAACTTTGAAAGAAACTGCAGTGAATAATCAATAATTCCTATCTATTTATGAAAATTCAATAATACGCGCATGATATTTTTTCTTATTATCTTCGTCAGTTCATTTACTAAATGAGGACTCAATGGTATGAACCAACCCCTTGATCAAATCTCCGGTAGGATTCTCATTCGCGGCCGCTCTTATTCTGCAAAAGAAGTAATCCGAGGTCTACTTGAGCAAGGTATTGCCATCAATGAAAAAACAGAAGGGTTACGTATTGGGTTTAAGCTTATTAGTCCCGAATCTTCTTCTATTACACCATCAATGGATATCGGGCAGGGAATCTCATGTCCATTTATACCAATCATGTCTCAAATTTCTGACAAATTAGACCATCTCACAGGCCGAGTTGATTTTGCAGAGGAAAGAGCTTCCACACCCGAACAGTCCTTTTTCGATCCCCCAGCTGATGATTCTTCAGCTGCTGCCTTCTCTCCGTTTAGTTCAAGTCCATTTACTACAAAAAATGAGAACGAAAAAGAACCAGTGTTTTCCTCCACCCCATCCTACATGGATAATAAGCGTAAATGTTCATCATGTGGGTCAACCCTCCCAGGTAATGCCTTCTTCTGTAATAAATGTGGAAACCATGTTAGATCAGGGTAAACAATCGAATCTACATATTTTGAAATGATGGTCATCCAATGCGTTCTTTCCAATCATAGACTTTTTCAATAATAACTTCTCTCTCTTCCTCTGATATTACACCCATGTTTTTTAACCGATTTGCCTCCCTTCCCATTTCGTGGAATGCTGGATGAAATCCAACTTCTGCAGATTGCATGACTTGATCTCGTAGTTGAGATAACGCATCACATATTTCTCTTCCTCTTTTAAGCTCCTGAAGCTGTGTTAAAAACGCATCTAGGTATCTACCAGCTTTGCTGCCTGTACTATCAAATGCTATTGTCTTTTTTGGCCTCTGAGGTTCAGGTCGTGGAGCTGGAGCCGCTTTAACGGATTTTTGCACTTTAGGTGCTGCTTTAGAAACAGATTTTTGAACAGCTGAGCCTGTAACTCCTCCTGTCGTCTGCAAAGAAGTCATCATTTCGTCTAATCTCTGAGATATTTTTTCTAACTTAGTAGCTAAAACTTTAGCCGTTTTAGTCACAAGATCCAAATCGCTTTGAATTTGTTTTACTTCTTCAGACTTAACCATGATCAACTCAACATTTTTCTGAATTTAGTATAATAATTCAATTCTCTTTTTTTATCTTTTCCGATATGAAGAATATTCGTTAATTTTAGTCACAGAATCTGTAACTCTTCCTTTTTCTTTTAGCACCTAAAAAACAAAGAGTGAAAAAGGAATTATTCATCTTTTAACAATTATAGAAGATAAAGTACGATGTGTTAATAATCTAAAAATCTAATCCTCAACTGAAAACTGTTGTGCATTTGTGTAAAGAGCATCAATGGCAGGAAGTGTCTTTCCCATCAGAAAACGGATCATAGCACCACCAGCGGTGCTCATGTATGAAAGTTTAAGCTTATTTTTTTCCAAAATTGAAATGCTGTGTCCACCGCCCGCAAGAGAAAAACCTTGCGATTTACTCATAGCTTTGAACACTTCTAGGGTGCCTTTTGCGAATTCTGGATCTTCAAATTTACCCATGGGACCATTAAAAACACAGGTTGAGGAATTTTGAATAATCTCGGTATAAAGTTGAATTGTTTTTTCACCAATATCAAGAATTGAAGCCTTAAGGGGAAGATCTTTCATAGTGTAATTCGTTCGACCGTTTTCATCTACGGCAAAATCTTGTTGAATCTCAATTTTATCTGTAAATTCTGATAGCAACTTTTTTGCTGGATCGACGAACTGTAGTAAATTCTTTTTCTTTAAGAAATCCATGGATGGAATACCTAATGATTTTCCCATGGCAATTAATAAAATTTCAGATATTACTCCTCCTGTTAAGACCGCATCGGCAATGTCATTTCTTAGGACATAATCAGCGACTTTAAATGAGTCTTCAGGTTTTACTCCACCTAATATGAATACACATGGCTTTTGAGGATTATCTACCACACGTTGGAGATTTGAGACTTCCCTTTCCATGATGAGCCCTGCAGCAGAAGGCAAGATACCAGTGAATCCAACTAAACTCATATGAGAGCGATGAGTAGCTGAAAAAGCATCATTAATGAAGATATCCCCTACTTTTGCTAAACTTTTGATATAAACATTATTTGCATGTTCCTGAGAAGTTTTATTCTTGGTTTCTCCCTCTACTTGTCGCACATTTTCAAGAACGAGTATATTCCCCGAATTCATTTGAGAAATTCTCTGTTCAACCTCAACTCCGTGAGTTTGTCCAATAAAATCCACTTTATATTTTTCTGATAGGACCAATTGTAGTTTTTCTGAGTGTTGTGCCAAACTGGTAAAATCAGAACTTCCTGGTCGTCCTTGATGAGCAATTATAACTGATTTTCCCAAATTGTCAGATATGGCCTTAACAGTTTCAGCATGGGCTTTAATTCGGGTATAATCAAGAATTTTTTTATCATCGTTAAGCGGACAGTTAAAATCTACACGAGTTAAGCACACTTTATCATTTAAAGCGAAATCTAGCAAAGTTCTCATAATTGTACTCCGAAATAAATTTTTATATCAACTTTTCTCAGTTAGCTAGACAAAAAAAGGCAAGTGAGGAAAAATTTTTATCTGAAAATATCGAAAAAGATAGATTTATTTCGGCAATAACAAGGAAAAATGACTAATAGAGGATTTAGGTGAAAAATAAAAATGGGAACGGGTTCAGGTTTTGGTAAAACAATACTATTCGGCGAGCATTTTGTCGTTTATGGTTTACCTGCAATGGCTTCTGCAATTGGCGACTCTACAGAAGCAACCGTAGAAATTGAAGCGGGGAAGGGATATGAGCTAATTGATAACCGGCCAGAAGTGCCTGGGTATAAAAAAAAGAAATTTGACGAGCAAAAAATTTCAATAAACAATGTCCTGACCTTTATGGGCGTAGATCTTGAGAAAGAGAAGTTGAAAATCACTTTAGGTGGAAAATTAACTTGCGCCAGTGGTGTAGGAGCTTCCGCGGCTAGTTGTGTGGCGTTAGCGAGAGCCGTAAATGACACTTACCAGATGGGATGGAATGATACTCAAATCAACGAAGCTGCTTATGAAGGTGAAAAAGGATATCATGGAACTCCAAGTGGTATTGATAATACAGCGTCAACATTTGGTGGTTTGGTCTATTTCGTGAAAAATTTACACGGAGGGCCGAACACAATGGAAACCATTAAACTTTCTAAACCTGTCGATATGGTAATAGCAAGTTCAGGGATGACAGCCAATACAAGTGTAGTAGTCGCTGACGTACGTGAAAAGAAAGAAGAAAATCCCAAATGGTTTGCAGAAATAGTGAAAGAGTATAAATCAGTAGCTAAAGATGGCCGTCATGCACTCGAATTGATGAATTTAGAGCAAGTAGGCAAGCTCATGAATAAAAATCATGAATTGTTACAAAAAATAACTGTTTCTAATGAAAAGTTAGATAAGATGGTAAAAATAGCTAGAGATGCGGGTGCGTTGGGTGCGAAAGTTACAGGTACAGGACGTGGGGGAAATATAAATATGTTAACTCCAGGAGCAGAGCTTCAGGATAAAGTTTACAATGCATTGAAGACCGCAGGTTATGCAGCTTGGAAAACAAAAATAGGAGTTTAAATTTAGTCAAAATAATAATACAGGTGTAAATCAAAATGGATTTTCGAGAATATATTACACAATTAGAAAAGAATAACGCAATTACTAAAATCAAAAAGGATGTGGATATAGATATTGAGGCAGCTGCTGTTTTGAAAACAGCTGAACCAACACCTATTCTATTTGAAAACGTAAAAGGTTATTCTGATTTCCGTGTGGCAGGAAATATTTTCAGTACAAAGATCAGTATAGCAAATTATTTTGGTATCTCTACCGATCAACTCATACCAAAACTAACAGAAGCCATTGATAATCGGAGTGCTCCTGAGGAGGTTACAAGTGCTCCTTGTCAGGAACTCGTAATGGAACAAGTGGATTTAGATAGATTACCTATCTTAAAACACAATGAGCGAGATGGAGGCCGTTATATTTCATCTGCAGTCGTGGTAACGAAAGATCCTGAATACGGACAGAATTTAGATTTCCATCGGGCCATGCAATTTTCTAAAAATCGAATGAGTACGAGAATCATCAAGGGTAGAGATTTTTATAAGTTTTTAGAGAGGACTGGTGAAGTGGATGCAGTTTATTGCGTAGGAAACACACCTAATATTCTAGTAGGGGCCGCGACTTCAGTAAAAACTGGAATAAATGAATTAGAAATTGCTAATGCCTTGGCTCCAACTCAAGTGGTGAAAGCAAAATCAGTCGATGTTCGAATACCTGCAGGGTGCGAAGTAGTATTAGAAGGACGGGTATTTATGAAGGATCGATCAGATGAAGGACCTTTCATAGATTTAACTGAAACATACGATATAATTCGAGACGAACCTGTGTTCGAAGTGAGGAAAATTACCCATAGGAAGAATCCTATATGGCAAGCATTGATCCCTGGAGCATTAGAACATAAAGTCTTAATGGGAATGCCCCGAGAACCCACAATTTTCAAAACAGTGAATGAAGCAGGTGTAAAGTGTATCGATGTGAATGTTAATCCTGGTGGCTCTTCATGGTTACATGCAATTGTTAAAATTGACAAAAAAGAAGAGGACGACGGTAAAAAAGCAATACAGGCCGCCTTCCAAGGCCATCGAAGCTGCAAGCATGTATTCGTCGTGGATAAAGATATTAATATTTATGACCCTCTCGAGGTAGAATGGTCAATGGCCACTCGTTTTCAAGCTGAGAGGGATTTAGTCGATATTGGTAAAGAACCGGGATCCAGCTTAGATCCAAGTGCAGAACCTGGGACAAAAATCACCAATAAGATTGGATTTGACTTAACTGCTCCCCTTAAAACAAAAGGTAAGAGTTTTGCTAGAGCAGAATTTCCCAAAGTAGATTTAAAGGATTATATAGATGAATAGAAGGAGCTTATTCTCAGCTCCCTCATTTCTTTAATTTTATAGGCAACGATTTCTTATTCATAGTTCATTTCCGAAGAGAGAGAGGATTTTACACCACGATCCTTTATTGAATCATTGTGTTTTGCGCTACTATCGGGAATCTTAAGTAAAACAGGATAATATTGCTTCGGGTGTTTATTAAACCAACGTACGATAAACATAAGAAAGAAAAAGTAACTATACGTCCATAAAATCGCAGAAAACAATCCTAGCAACGCATTTCCCCCTGATCGGAGAGTTGATTCGAGGAAGACGACTACAAACACCACATAGAACCAGTACATGCACAATGGAGGAATATGACCTCCGCGCATCATCTCATAAAAGATCATCATCTGTTCATTGGCACTAGGGAGTAATGCGTGAAAAAGAACCAGTGAAGAGTACATGTGAATAATAAAACCCAGAATTCCAAGTAATTCTACAAATGGGAGGATTGCAAGATAGATCAAAAAAAAGTATAGGGCCTGCTTCGATGAGGCCATCGCTATTTTACTTGTATCTTCTACCGTTGTTCCTGAAAAATAGAAATTTGACCCCACCGCCCGTTTATCCAGTTCAAAACGATTATAGACCCCATACTCTACTCGTCGCTCCTCTTCATTGGCTTGTGAAGCAGCTGCAGGATTGAGTTTCGCTCCTTGCTTAATTTCCTCATCCAATTCACGAGTTACGTGGATATGCGAAAACAGGTTATTACACTTAAAGGGCCAGGTCAAAAAATCTACTAGAGGGTTGAGAAATGGAAAAAGAGTTAGAATCCCTTTCACAATGATGAAATTCAGAAGAATATAGCCAATTGCTTTGAATGGGGTCGATAGATCAAATTGATAAAGATACCAACCCACCAAACCACCACTAATCTCTTCAATGAGAAGTTCCAATATCATGGCCAAAGTAGTTCAATAATTGATTAGTGTTTGAAACTTAAATATTCAGAATGGAGACCGAAGAAAAATATAAAATTTTCAGATATATAAAGCGAATTTCTAATAAAATATTGAAATGGCACCTGACCTTATTCGAGGAGGCCTATTAGATGCACACAAGAATTATCTACTAGGTCAATCTTCCTTACTACAAAATAGCCCAATTGAAGCACTGGATTATTTTAATCAGTCCCAAAAACTTTTCAAAAAAGAATTAAATGGAAATCCAGATTTTCTGACCCATAATTTATGGGATACAGAATTGAAAATACTGGAACAGACAATAGTCGCTCTTGAACCAAATCAGAAGAGCTCAAACATTACAATTAACCAGGAAGCACCTTCTAAGAATAGTATTGATAGTTTGATTTCTTCTATGAGGACACAGTACGAAGCTAAGAAGTTTCAACGAGAAACGATTGGATTAAAGCTGGCCAAACAAACATTAAAACTCGTAATCGAATTACCATTGAACCGATCGGATATCTGGATGCTCAGTAACAATCCTCCACGTAGTATTCTATTTTTTGGTCCTCCAGGTTGCGGAAAGTCTTTGTTAGCAACTGATGAAGCCAAAGAAACTGGGTTACCTCTTTATGACGTAACTCCAGGGAAGATTATCAGTAAATGGTTTGGAGAAAGTGAAAAAAATATTGACCAGTTGTTTCATAAAGCCCATGCCGAACCAGAGGGGTGCATTTTGCTTTTTGACGAGTTTGATGCCATAGCAGGAAATACTCGAGGAGAGTCAGAGGCGATGACACGAGTTCGGAAAGCGTTATTAACAGCATTAGACGGCTATAAATATAAGAAACACGACAGTCCAAATAAAGTAACAGTGATTGCCACGACCAATCGACCCGACCGATTGGAGGGAGCAATGATGCGACGATTTGATAGACGAGTATACATTCCATCTCCAAACGAAGCCACGATACTGCAGCTAATTACAAGCATTACGAATAAAGCGGGAGTAGAGCTAGACTTCTATTCAAAAGACGGACAGGCATTGATACAATCAATGTTGGGATTAACCGCCAAAGAAATTACAAATATTGTTCATGGGGCCATCTGGGAGACAGCAGACGTAATTATTGAGAATAATGAACATATGAGTGAAAAACTGCAACAAAAAATCCACGCTCTACGAAGAGATATGACCCCTTACTTTTGCACATTTGAAGCACTAGAACCATCAACATTCAGATTTTTAGATTATCAGTATGGTTTTCCCAAGACCAAAGAACCAGCCTATACCTGGGAACCAGCTCTGTTACAACAAAAACATCGCCTCATACAATTACATCCCAAACCCAAAATTATCCAGAAACGGAAATTACAAAGACAAATTTAAATTGCTCTCAGTGTCACCTCTTTCCCTTGGCGATCAATCTTTTAATTATCTTACTTCACTTTACCACAAGCTTAGGGGTGAGTTCTTGTGGTTGCTGAACTTTGTGATCAGTAGAGGGGATATCAGTAGCTTTTACTGCTGTTTGAGTAATTGCAGGATCCGAGGAAGGACGAAAATCAAGGAGTTGTTGATGACTATGTCCCAATGCAAGTTCCTCTCTTAATTCTTCGATCGTGAGAAACCGATGCTTTATACCAGGGATCATTTCATGTAAAACTCTTTCAAAATTCTCTATGTGTTGCCTGGTCTGCTGAAGGATATATTTTTTCTTAACTTCAGGTAAATTTGGCCATGATTGAGTGATCGGATATTTGTAAAAGAGAAGATAAGTAGCTCCTAGTTGACTATAGATATGGAAGATACCAAATTGGCTTTGTAAGCGTATGGTAGCTACCGAAATGTCATCATCAATCGTAGAGAGAAATAAAAAGCCAGTGAATGAATATAGCTCTTTGTCGTCATCTAGTAATATTGTATTAGGGAGCATTTCTGATTCATAGACTGGAATATCTATACCCTGCTTCTTATTTTGGAAAGTTGTGCGTTCCTGTGCAGATAGATACATCATTATCATAAAGGAGCTAATAATCGCTAATATGAAAGCAATGAAGAAATTATCGAAAACTAAATAGCCAAAGAAATAACAATCAAATCCTACTAACCATTCAATTATTTCGTTTTTCGATACTATAATTCTACCCCTCCCGTAAAATATGCAAGCGCTTTTTTGCCTCTTTTTCCTGGTGTTTGTACACTATATATAGTGGAACACCGAAAAGAACCGACAGTAACACTACTGACATCACTTCCTCGGGAATGGGATGAGGAGGCAACTTTATTTCTCGAAATAAGACTTTTCCAGAATTGGAGGAATCCACTGATAGAGTTACAGAGTCGATCTGGATGGTAATTTCCCCGACCATTTCTTCGGAAACCTCCTCCATATGGAGTTTAAGACCAACCTGAGTGAAATTTTTATCCAAAATCATTCCCACTTTGTGTAAAGTTTTCATATCCTCGTTAGTAGTCGTCATTGTCGCACCTAGAAGAGTAAGAGATGCAATCTGAAGACTGGTAACCAAGTGGAGAGTTACATAAAGCTTGTTTTGAGGAGGGATATTGGTAAGGTAATACACTGTTAAGACAAAACGATTTCGGTATTGCAGAGTTTCTAATGGTAATACATGCAATAAAAAATCGCGGGGAATCCCTACCACCTCCAATGGGGGGATATTAAGAACCTGAGACATTTCCGTATTGAGTAGCTGAAATGTTGCGGATATATCACTGATACTGGGGTAATATTCCAACGAGAAGGTAGCTAGAAAGCTAGTAATCTCAGGTAATGTATTTACCCCCTTTAACGGGACTACTAGTTCATTTTTCAGGGAGAAATCATAGTAAACATCTAAGAGATTTTCCACATGGTAAAAGATTCGCTCCCACTCATAAGTATCGATATTAATTGTGATAGTGAGCTTTTTTAGCTCCTGACCTGTATCCGCCAGGGCAACCCTTAGCGCAACTGAGTCTCTGCCATCCGGCATCAGCCGCTTTACTTCGCTGCCGGCACCGGTTAGCACCTCCAGGAACCGCTGCTGTTGGGGTGTTATCTCATCGAAACCGGCCAGAATGATCGTCTCAGATGGAAAGATACCACCGGGCTTAACATGCTCCATCAGAAAATCTGGAAGCGCCGCCTCATCGATCCACTCCTCATGTTTACAGCGCCGCCTAAAGGCAGACATCCAAGCGGCAAAATCCTCGCTCTCTCTCGTGGCCCCGGACAACAACTGATCGTGGCTTATATCCCAGGAGTGAAGCAAGCTCCATGCTGCGTCCGCAGACCGGGCGGCCGCACCCGGTTTCAGTATTCCGTCTTGAGTACCGGCGTGGCGTATGCTCTGCTCCCACACCATTCTGGTTTGGGCCGAAGAGAGTAACCTGAGCCTGGTCAGGCCAAGGTCAACCAGGTCCTGAAAATAGCCCTTTAGCCAAGTGTCCCAGGGCAGGA
>NJBF01000071.1 GCA_003144275.1 Candidatus Heimdallarchaeota archaeon B3_Heim | reverse complement strand
GTATATTTCCCGATTATCTACAAGAGAAGTTACACGGGTATCTTTCCCATAGTTAGTTACCAACCATTGTGCATACCAAAAGGCATTTTCTACTCCCACACGCTCATTCCCATGATGTCCCCCAATAAAAAGCACTTCTGGTTTATGTAAGCCAGTGCTTTCATTTGTGATTCTAATACACCAAACTTCTTTTCCCCCTACGGTATTGGAATGAGTGTACTTCGCGTTTAACGAATAAACATCGGTTATAGCAGGATAGGACTCATTTAGCGTTTTCAATTCTATAACGAAATCAGTGTAATCGTTATGAAAATAGTAATTTGCTTGAGTCTTTTCTGCTAAATCTTCAGGAATAGCATTGTATCGACTTGAATTTAAAGTAGATTTATTCCCCATTCCAACTGGAGTTGGAAATACTCCACAACCAACGAAAAAAGATAAGATTAAGACTACAGATAATGCTCTCAAAACCTCATTATTCATAGCTTCCTAGAAAGATCCTTCTTCCTAATATATTTTCCTCTAGGTTTTCTTGATTTTGTTAGGAAAAAGCCTTCAGGAGTCCAAATGAGTGTGTGTTGTTTGTCTTCTGGTCTTCTGTCTGGTGGTCTTTTTTCTTTGTGATTGCTTCCTTATCCTGCTATTACCTTTCTTCCTAAGAATTGAAGAATTTTTAATAATTCCTGTCCGTGTGTTGGGTTGCATTCAAAGTAGGTAGACTTTAATTGCTCAACTAATCGTTTTGCTTCTTCCGTAGAAACCTCTTCAGTTTCAGCTTGAAAACCAACAATCGCATGTGGTGTAGGGTCAAGCACATGTTCATGAAATTCCTTTTTCCACTGTAGTATTGCCTTGAAAGACTGCTGATCTCCTTTATCAAAGAAAATTATAAATGCAGATGCTCCCCTGTAATAGGAAGGGCGTTTTTTGCTAAAAACTTCATGCCCTGCTGTATCTACGAGAATGAGTTTTACCTGTTCATTATCTATGTCGATTTTCTTCGTCGTTACGTCGACACCTAATGTTGGTAAGTAATTTACATCATACTTATCCATCGCAAATCGACGAATGAATTCCGTTTTAAGGTCAGATACACTTCCAATACAACATATTTTCATTAAGTATTTGTCATCGTTTTCTATCATTATATTAACTCCCCTTTTTCATGTCCAGATGTACTGGTTGAGAATTCATAAAGAGTTATCTAGAGAAACTCTCCGGATATTTCCGATGGGCCACAGATTAGCTAATCCTTCGGGTAGAGCGCTTCCTTATTCTCCTATCTGCTGTGTTCTCACCTCTCCCTCTCTTTTTCAATCCAAATTCTCCTAAGATATCAGTTTGAAATACTATAAAGTTTTATAAGGGATATTGTTTCTGATTATTTACCGAGATGGAACTAAAAGAAATTCAAGAACTTTTAATGTTCAAAATGTTTGATCAGGCTTTACAGGCTATAGAAAACTTACCTCCTGAGAATAAATTCGATGGTATGATTCTGGAGAGTAAAATCCTTGAACAGACTGGAAACGTAAAACAAGCATTAACCTTTGAGAAACACGCTCTTAGGGAAAGCAAGAAAAAAGAAATCCCACTCCAAATCCAATCCTCATTAAGTTTGAAAGTATATTCTGACCTTTTTCAAGAGACTCCTGATACATATACTATTGCAGTTGATTTGATTTCCTTTATCCGAAGCATTTTTGGACCAGGGAGAGTAAGGAATATGCACAAATGGGAAGAAGAAGTCACATTCGCGCTAGATTATATTGAAAATTATGTAGAAGCGCACGAAAAGCCCAACTTTGAGTTTTTTTCAGTTTTTCACGTTTTGGGAGAAATGTACTATAGAATGGGAGAATTAAAGCATGCCTTAGACTTTCAAAAAAGGGGATTAAAAATTCTCCAAAATGATTCGCTTTTGCTTACAGAAAGTTCACTTCAATTACAAGTTATTGGGAATATTTACACCTCAACTGGTGATTTAAACCTTGCCCTCGAATTTTTTAAAAGTAGTTTGAATTTAATCAAGGAGCTTAAGAATAAAAGTATCCTCGCAGACTCTTTAGTATTAATTTCCCATATTTATGCGTTAAAAGGGGAATTTGAGCAGGCGTTAGAGAATATTTATCAGAGTTTGAACATTTTCAGCGATGCTCAGTATCATTTATGGGCAGAGAATGGGATTATTAGATGTCTTTTGATTAAAGGAATGATCTACAAATTAATGGGTCGGCCATCGCTTGCGCTAGAAAATTTAGAAGAAGCATTGATTCCCTTAAGGTAAATCTCTATAATATCGATGCTGTTGATATTTTTACTTACATCCTGTTACATATCTGTAATCCAGTAGAGGAGCTTAACATTCTCCTTTTCCTTCGTGATGTTCTTCTTTCATATGTGAATTCGTTTGATAATCCAGATCTGTCAGATATAACCCCTTGTAATCATAATTGTCATTTCTTCTATTATCTCGAGTCATGTTCATACTTTTTTTCACGTCTAGATGTTTTTAGTACTCCCTCGAATAATATTACCCTTTTTTTGCTCAAAATAATCCCATTCTGTGAGACTTATGGTTTTGTTTATTCATGGATTTCCTAAGAATGTGGAAATTTTCAGTCCTCTCGTGTTTTAATAAAAAAAAAGGATGATTGATAGGAAAAAGAAACCAAAACAGGAAGGAAAAAATGAGCCGAGAAGGAATCGTTGATCAATTATTCCTGTTTTTCTTCCAAATTGTTCCATTATTTCAAAGCTCACAGGAAAACTTCCTTTCTTGATTTTAACCACATACTTTCGTGTTCTCTTCTAATCCTCTGATCTCCTATAACCTAGCTTTTCTGCTTTTTCAAAAGCCTCTTTTGCCTTATCTTTCTCCTCTTTCTTCTCAAAAATTGCTCCTTGAACAAACATTGCTTGGGCATTCCTTGGTTGAGTTTGAATTGCAAAGTCAATTGCCTCCTGTGCTTCTTCAACTCTGTCAATATCCTTGAAAAGATCTGCTTTGTTTATCCATGCCTGTGTTAAATCAGGTTTTAATTCTATAGCTTTTTCATATCTATATAGGGCTTCCTCTGGTCTATTCTGCTTAATCATTTTTTTTCCACTCTTCACCAAATCATTGGCTACTCCTCTTTTGTAGAATCTCATCTTGAATTTCGTTATCAAGCCTAATTCGCAGATTATATTTGCTCCCTTCTCTTTCTCTACTTCATCATCATAGAATGATAACCAAGTCAGTCCATTCTTCTCATTTCGATATGTTTCTGGGTATTGCAGTTTATCCTTTATAGTAAAGTGTGCTTCTTTTGATTTCAAGTTCCAGAGCTGCTTTAGTTTTTCAGAAGATAGATAATATTTTTCCTTCTTCAATTGTTTCTTTGTTCTAGTTTTTTTCCCAATAAGATTCGTCGAATACCTAGTACTCGACCAATACCCTGTTCCAATAAGTAATAACGGATAAATCAACCTTTGTATAAATAATTCAAGTTGATTTGTTAGTTGGAGTGGTTCCAAGATTTCCAATATGTCAATTCCATTTAGAATACCATATATCGAAACGAGGAGTAAGATTATGAAGCCACAAAGACTCCCGAGCCAAAGTATTCTGTTAATAATCCATTTTTTTCTCCGATATAACTCAAAAGAATGCCATCTTCCTTCCATTACTAACTTATAATCGTCTTCTGGTACGATTAACTCCTTCACGCAATAATGGAACTTATCAAATAAGACCTCTTTCTGCCATTTCTCAGAAGGTGTTGACCTCTTCAGATAGATAAATATCGGGGCATAATCCATTTTATGGCCTCCAATTATCTTTTTCAGACTTGGAAGCTTTCTGACTAGCATATAAAATCCAATTGAAAATGCTATTGCGAGTATCGGAGTCCAAGTTATCTTAATTACTAAAACAGTATAGTTGGGATTATTTAATATTTCTCCTAAATTAAAGGAAAATAATGGAGAGAGGTGCAATCGATATTCAATGAATGCACTAATTAAGTATAAAGACCCATAAACTCCAAAAAGGACTCTCATTGATGCTGCTCCATTTCTAATCCACTTAACAACATTCCATACGCCAACCAGAATGAACCACAGACATGATAAGAAGATTAACCACATTTCTGTGAAGGTACCATAGATGATTCCTAGTATTCGTGTGGAATCAATTGGTTCTAAAAGGCTAAATGGATCCTTATAGAATAGAATATCAGTATTAATATAGAATGTTAATCCTACTAGAATCAGTATTGGAAGAAAATAGTTTGCGAATGTTAGTGCTATTCGTTGTCTGCTCCAGATCATGAGATATTGTATAACTGCTTTATTGCTGTTCTCAAGAGTTCTATCATTTGTTAATACCCTGTATACTAACCCACCTTTTGCTTTACTTCTTTTTTCCCTTCGTAAATCCTGTCCGAGGGCATAGATTCCTGGAAGATTGTCACTAGCTAGCTCAACTGCTTGAGAATCTGTTTGGGTAATATCCTGCCAGTTAGGTGACAAATTCTTCATAATCTTTTGTGGAACTGTTTGTGGTAGTGATGAAATAACTTCCTCCAAATGTTCAGTTGGCCATTTTCTATTTTTTAAACTTGAATTTTGTGTTTGTGCCGTTTTCATCCCATCCTTCTCATAGATAAGTTATTGGCAAAAATTAATTGCTACGTTAAATAACAACTAGAACTAGCAGGAAATCCTCCTATTAATGGTTTTCTATCTGATAGACTTTATATAGGATAATAACTCACTTTAACGGCTGAGGTGTTTTTAATGCCTAAAGTTGAAAGTATGACAGATTACTTACGAAGTATAAAAGAAGCAATTCCTGCATCTTCTATAGCTATTCTGGCCCTTGTTGAGCTTTATTTCAATCTTACTTCGTCTACTGAAGATCCTGGTACGATTGAATTTTTCATAGTAGGGATAGGAGTTTTATTAATGGTGGGAGTTGGTGCAGTTGAGAAATATGGTTCCAATACTCCGCCTACGAATGCGGATCAAAAATTTAAAGCATTAGTTGCGGCAGTACTAGCCTTTCTCTATGGTGCATATATGCTGATCCCGAATGCATTGACTGGCCCCGATGTTGGGGGAATTCAATTCATTTTTCTTCTAGTTGCTTTCGCTGTTAATCTAGCTATTCCCTATGTTCATGATATGACATAAAAATTGATGAAGTCAATTTTTCATTATTGATTACGACAAAGACTAATATTTCAGAGCAATTTGGATATTAGTAATCCCATCTTTTTTTTTTAAGAAAATGCCCTCTGGAGTCAGTCACTATAGTGGGTGTTGATTTAATGAGAAATATTTCTGATCTTATGTCTGAAGGTCTTTTATCTTGAGGGAACTATTCTGTTGACATTCACTATGATTGGCTGGAGGAATCGATTTCCTTCTTAGTATCCTTCTTGGTGTCCTTATCTGGCATCTTGGGACGACGAAGTATGCGTCAGTTTTTTCTCGCTTTCGTTTTCTCCTTCACTTGCTGGTTTTTTCGGTAATCCTTGTTCTCTCCCTGTTGTCTGTCTTAAACCTTGATCTCACCCATTTTTTGTCTTTTCCATTTCATATCACTAGTGAAATTGATCCCGTCCTTCCTTTATGGTATGTCCGTCTCGAGTTTTTTGATTTTACGATCTTTACTGAGGTTCTGGGTCGCTCTATCCTTGGTTGGCCTGAGCTTCTCCTTCTTTATTCTCCGTCAATTACTTTATTGGTTCTCTTTCTTAATTTCTTTTTTACATTTGTAGTCATTAGTTTCTGCTCCTTTGTCTTTAGAACCTCCCGTTGATAGAGCAGTAGTGTACACGTGGAGGCTTCGGTTGACATGTTAGCAATTGCTATTCAATACCACTCATCGCACACGGTCTAATATTTACTAAACAATGTGGAAATTTTCAGTCCTCTCGTTAGTTAGCTTAAGGAGTCCAAATGAGTGTGTGTTCGTGAGTCTTCTGGTCTTATGTCTGCTGGTCTTTTGATCATCGCAATGAGGGATTGACTAGTGTTGTTTATCATTTTTTAGGATGAGAATTAGATCTTGTTGCTATGCATCCTTTTTACACTCCTCATCTGGCATTTCGGTAGTCTCCATACTGCTTCCCTTTTTCCTGCCCGTCCGTCTTATCGTCTTCCCGTTTTGATTCTTTTTGTTGTATTTACGATTTCTTCCTTGTCCCTTCTGAATTCTGATCTCACCCGTTCTTTTTCCTTTCCCTTAAATTTTGCAAGCACTATTCCTGATCTCTGCTGGACGATTGATATTCATTTAAATTTCTTCAATTTTCCGATTATAACTGAAACCCCTTATTCTACTTGGTCTCTTCCTCCTGGGCTGCTCTGGTATTTTATTCCTCCCTTTATTTTTTCCGTGTTGCTATTAAATTTTCTTGCTTCCTTTTTGGCTATTGTTATCTATTCCTTTTTCTTTTCTCCTTCCCTCGCTACTATTCTTTCTTTCAGACTGGCATCTGTGTCTAAATATGCGATTATTTTCCGATTTTTTGTTTTCTTAGAAGTCATAACCTCCAGGAATTGGACTTTTTTTCCACCAAGTGAGGGTGAATGACGATTTTTCTTAGTTACTGACTAAGTCCTCCATTTCTTGTTGCCTACTGACATGCTCTGCCAGCTGCCACTAATCGCACAATGGCTACTAAGTAAAAATTAGTGTGGAAATTCTCAGGCCTCTCGTATTCTCTTAAAGAAAAGCCTTAAGGAGTCTAATAGCGTATCTGTGTTGTTTTTAAAGAAAATTCTGATCTTAGGTCTAGTGGTCCTTCTAGGATCTCATTAGATTTTCATTGTTTTTCTTTTTCAAAACTTTCTCCATTTCCAAACTCATATGAAGTAGTTTAAGTTTTATATTCATCGATCTTCCTCCATGGGGCATTTCTATGTCTTATCTCATGAAAATCGTCTTAGTTGGTAATCCTGGAGTTGGAAAAACTTCCTATTTACAATATTTTTGTCCTAAGAGTTTTTCTCCACACTATGCAGCGACTATAGGTGCTGATTTTTGTTTAACATATAGGATGATCCGTAATCTAAGTATCAAATTTCAGCTCTGGGATTTAGTTCCCTTAGCAAAAGAAGGTACTATTCGTTCGGTTTTTTATTATGGTGCTCTGGGTGCAATAGTCATGTTTGATGTTACTGATCCTGAATCTTTTGCAGCTTGTGAATTTTGGATTGAGGCAATTTTTAAACACAATGGGAAGGGTGTTATACCGATCATTCTTGTTGGTAACAAAATTGACCTTCGTGTTTCAGTTGGCTCTGCAGATTCCCCTAATTTCGTAAGTGACTCTCAAGCTCTTGAATTTTGTGACACCTTAAGTAAGAGAACCTTAGAATTTGGTTTTTCTGTTCAGTATTTCCCCGTTTCAGCAAAGACAGGAATTAATGTTTCAGAAGTTCTTGATCGTCTAGGAAATATCTATCTTGATCAGATATAAAATTTCCATTTCTTGGAAGAATTGTAGAAAGTGTCAGTCCCCTCGTGTATTCTAGAAAAAAAGCCTTAAGGAGTCTAAAAGGGTGTGTGTTGCGTCTTTCTGATCTTATGTCTGATGGTCTTTCTCACTTTTATTTTTCTCAATTCTTACTAATTCTCTATTTCCATACTCATATGTAGCTGTGAATAACAACTGCTAAGCTGGTGTGAAGATTTTTGTTCCTAAGGAGAGGAGGATTTTCCCTAATACTTCGAAATCATTATGCTGAATGAAATAATAGAATTCAGATGTACCCACCTCCAGCTGGATTGCTTCATTAGTAACAAGGTCATCAGGTGACTCTTGAATCCCAACAAATGCAATTGGAACATCAGCAGTATTGATATCCTTGAAACGCTGGTAATAGGCCCTTGATGCTTCAAACGAATCATTGTTATCTTTTGAAAATGCAATAATGGCTCCACTAGAACGAAAGTGGTGACCGAACCTTTTTTTAAAGAATCCACGACCAATAGGTTGGACTAAAATCACTTTTACAATTCTATTAGCAATGCGGATCTTTATTGTCGAAGCAGTGAGAGTTAAGTCTTCAAATGTTTGATTTGTAGTTTGCCCTTTATATTTTTGAATCAATGCACGGATTAACGGGAACAGTAGGTCCTCAGGATGGCATAATAGAGAGACTCTAATTATATACTTATTCGTTTGATTAATATCGGTCAATTGTTCCCTCGTAAGTTGCGGATTAGTAGATTATATATAATTGATGAATTCAAAATTTCTTCTTAATGAAGTATTGTTCACTCTCTTTGTGAAGTTTGAGAACCATTTAATTTTTATCTAATGTTAAGAAGGCAAAATTTGACCTGAAATAGATATCTTCTCTTTTTCCGATATTTATACCAGTGGTGATCGAATCTCTCCACTTTTCACTTTAACATAACCATAGATTCATAGCTGCCACTCATCGCACACGGGCCACTATTTAAGAATTAGTATGGAAATGTTCAGTCCTCTCGTTTACTTCCAAGTAATAGCCTTAAGGAGTCATAATGAGTGTGTGTTGATTAATGTAGAAATACTTCTGGTCTTCTGTCTGGTGTCACTTATTCCCAATGTATATCTCCCATTATTATCATTTTTGAAATTAGTTTGTAGTAGTAGATTTCTTAGGTTTTTAGAACAATTTCACATATTTAATTTCGAAGATTGTTTTGAGAGTAACGCAATCGTTATAGTTAAACATTTTAAGCTCGAAGTCCTGTTTTTCTGGAACACAAATGAAATGCCCCTTATGTGGAAAGGAATATAAAAAGCCTCCAACCTACTGTGAAAACTGTAGTACTTACCTTTCGTCGAAAATTGGCAAGTCATTCCCTGACCAAGATTTTAAGGCGGAAATACTGGATTCACCTGGTCACACTTCTTCTACTCCTTCAGCTGATTATGGAATGCATCCAGATGACGCAAAAGTAACTAAAACATTAATTAGTTGGCTAGTTGATGGAACCTACATACTCATATCCGTATTTCTACTAATTCAATTTGTACAAGTTGTGAATGCTAATAATCTGGGTCCTTTTACACGATCTGAGGAAGATTTCATTCTACTTGTGTATATTACTCTGTTACTCATACTTTCGTTGGTGCGGGGAGGGCTAAATATTCGCTTAGACCCTCCAGATCCGTTTCCTGAAGGCTATCGAGTTCCAAATATGATGCTAGGAATTGTTGTTCTCCCACTATTTTTTGTAATCTTACCTTACTTTTTTCTTGGGATCGTGATAACCTTTCTTTTAAATCTCATCTTTCTAGTATGGGCGTTTACTTCACCTTCAAAAGAAAGAAAAAAAGCTTTAAAACCACCTGTTGATAGAACAAACCATTTTCTTCGTGCCTTTCGACATTTTCCTGAAGAACGCCGGGATTTTTTGAAGGAGAGCCTCCAAAATCAAAAAGTACGTCAGAAAATGGAAAAACAAGGAATCAATATTGAATTCCTTGAAGAAGAGCTGGCCAAAGAAGAGGAGGTAATGAAAGAACGGGATCAAAACGCTTATTTTGTCCAAAAATCGGGGACTATGAAGGTCGAATATGTAATCCAATCCCTGAAGGAACAGCTAACAGGCACAAGAACAGCAATGAACCGACTCTTGATATATCTCTTACTCATAATGATTTTTATTGTGCCCTTGGGCACTTTTGGAATATTTACTACTCCTTATGTTCTTATTTTTTCATTGGGGGTTGTATTGATAATTACTTATGTCTGGTTTCCACGTAGGATGGTTATTACAGCTTCAGACGGACGTCATATGGGTCAGATCAAAGGTAATTTCTTTTTTACTAGATGGAAAATAATCCCTTCTTCGTCAGGAGTTCAAGAAACCAATGTTCGATTCAAATTATTCAGCGTAAACATGTTTCAATATCCAAAAGCGTGTGGTCTTATTAAAACAGCCCAAGAATCTTTCCTTATTTCCAAAATTAGCTTTTCAGAAATAGGTGTTTATGATCAGCAAAACACATTAGTTGCTTCGATTTATTCACAAGATTCTAGGTATGTCCGTAAAAAGTTTAGAATTCAAACGGAAGATTACTTTAATTTCTTTGAAGTCTCATCTATTGCAATGTGTATTATTGAGTGGTTTTTTAGGCCCCAAAGTCAATCCTCTGATTAAATCCCTTCATATGGTAAAGAAATAGCAATTCTTTAGTTTTTAAATTGTCAATTATTTCGTGGGTTTATGTGAAGTCGATCCCTACTTAAGCTCACTCAATAGGATAGGTGCAATCATGAAACGTGGGTACTGTAAAATATGGAAATGTCAGTCCTCTCGTTTTTATCCAGAAAAAGCCTTCAGGAGTCAAATAGAGTGTGTTCGTGAGTCTTCTGATCTTATGTCTGGTGGTCCTTCTAATTATCCAGTCATCGAATATTACGTCTTTTTATAGAAAAACATTCTATCCTTACCAAAGCAAAGCTTTTTCTATTTACACGTGTATAATAACCACTTATCTGATGAAAAATTTGTTTTGAACCTTATGAAAAAATGAAAGATTACTGGGTCTCATATGAATGTTGAAGAAAATACAATTAAAAGGCTTCTTAAGGATGCAGAATTGGATCTCATGGAAGATAAGCTTGATGATGCCGTTGAAAAAGTAAGAAAAGCTATAGATCTGGCTAAAGCAAAAGGAAATGAAAATTTACTTACCCAGATCATGGAATTTGTACAACAGTTTAGTTATAGTCCAAAAAAGCAATCTCTCCAATTAATCCCAATAGAAACAGAAGGGTATATTCTCGATATCGGAGGAGGAGGAGAAGGTATAATAGGTAAATTAAACGGCAATCAAGTTGTTGCGATTGATAAAAGTGAAAAAGAATTACTGGAGACTGAAAATAAGGCACTAAAAATTGTCATGGACGCAACGAAGCTTATTTTTTTACCAAAATCATTCAGTGTATGCACAGCTTTCTTTTCTCTAATGTATATTCCACTTCATGACCATTTGAAAATATTTGAAGAGGTTTATAGAGTTTTAGAAAGTAATGGGAAATTTTTAATCTGGGACGTCAATATTCCAAGGAAGTTTGCAGATTATAAAGCCTTCCTGATACAGTTGAATGTAGAATTACCAACTGAGGATGTGGAAGCAGGATATGGTGTTTTATGGCAGATGCAGAGTATTGACTATTTTAAAGACTTAGCACAGAAGTCTAACTTTAACATAGTCAATGAATGGATGAAGGGTGATATTCTTTATTTAGAATTGAGGAAAATAGGGTAGAGCTACCACTCTTCGTCCACGGGCTATTAACCCTAGATTAATGTGGAAATTTTCAGTCCTCTCGTTTTTTTTAGAAAAAAAACCGTCAGGAGTCAAATAGTGTGTGTTCTGCTTGTCAAAACAACTTCTTTTCCCGATGAGAGTTTGGATGTCGTTTTCACTCATTTTACATTCATCTTTGGGGTTATCCAAGATCAATGCACTAAGCCAATTTGATTTCTCCTAGAGTCTACAAATTCGAACATATGTTTCATTAATTAGACCAGCCTGTTCGATTGCATGGTATTTTATTTAAGGAGATTTGATAGCTACTTGGTGAAATAATTGAATATTTCCACGAAAATACGAATTGGAATCTTGTTAGTAGTTGGATTACCAACTATTCTTGGTGTAGGATTAATAGTAGCGAATCAGCTAAATCCCCTCTCTTTAGCAGATGATTATCGGGTAATACAGCCAATTGATATTGATAGGTCAGCCTATATTGCGCCATCAGGAGATGGCTTCAACTTTCTACATGTTGAGCTTGATGGCGACCTCTTGACCATTGAAGTATCCTATAGGGGTGGTCAAAATCAGCATGATTTCGTGTTGATCGGTGCAGGTGATTTCATGGAATCCTCCCCCATTCAGACGGCATTGGTACTTAGTCATAATTCTAATGGCGATCTAGGTGAAGCTTTGATAACAAAAGAGTTGATCTTTGATCTTAAACCATTAAAAGAAGCGTTTTTAATGTTTATTCGTTCTTTTCTCCCGATGGAATATCACTTCAGATAAATCTAGAAGGTTACGGAGAGATTATTTACAATTTGTAGAGATTATTGTCTTTTACTCCCCCTTCTTTTCCACTTTTTTTTTAATAGCTTTTACAACGCGTCACCTCCATTGAAGGAACTACTTTTATGAGGGCAGTTAGAAGATTTGGAAGAGTACTGCCGTATTTCTGATCATAATCTAGCCAATCAACA